>JANQEG010000090.1 GCA_028278505.1 Rhodobiaceae bacterium | reverse complement strand
GGGCCAAACCTGTCCCCGACCCCGATCGGGGATCGGCCCATCGGGTGCGTTGCGGCGCTTGCCCGATGCACCGCAAATCGGGTGTTCCCGATTTGCGGCAACAAAGAACCCGACGACGGCGATATATCGCCGTCGAGGGCATCGCGCTGCGCGCCGCGCCTGCCCGAATGAACCGATTTGAGCCCATCAGATGAGTCAAACTCCAAGACGGTTGGTAT
Source organism: Rhodobiaceae bacterium (assembly GCA_028278505.1). Taxonomy (GTDB): domain Bacteria; phylum Pseudomonadota; class Alphaproteobacteria; order Rhizobiales; family JAKPQE01; genus JANQEG01. The sequence goes on along the minus strand of JANQEG010000090.1, from coordinate 10,415 downwards.
TATATCTCGCGGAACCGGTAACCGACGCCGTAGAGCGTCTCGATCATGTCGAAATCCGTATCGACGGATTTGAACTTCTTGCGCAACCGCTTGATATGGCTGTCGATCGTCCGGTCGTCCACATAGACCTGATCGTCATAGGCCGCATCCATCAGCGCGTTGCGGCTCTTGACCACACCGGGCCGCAGCGCCAGCGCCTGCAGGATCAGGAATTCGGTCACCGTGAGCGTTACCTGTTCCGCCTTCCAGGTGCAGGTGTGGCGCTCCTCGTCCATCCTGAGCGCGCCGCGCTCGAGCACCTTGCCGCCGTCGAGCTTCTGCGGGCTCTGCTCGCGCGGCTGGGCGCGGCGCAGCACCGCCTTGACCCGCTCCACAAGCAAGCGCTGCGAGAACGGTTTGCGGATGAAATCGTCGGCGCCCATCTTCAGGCCGAACAATTCGTCGATCTCCTCGTCCTTGGAGGTGAGGAAGATCACCGGCATTTCCGATTTCTGCCGCAGCCGCCTGAGCAGCTCCATGCCGTCCATGCGCGGCATCTTGATGTCGAGGATGGCGAGATCGGGCGCATCGGCGCCAATGCCGTCGAGCGCCGAAGCCCCGTCGGTATAGCTGTGGACCCGGTAGCCCTCGGATTCAAGGGCGATGGAAACCGAGGCGAGAATGTTGCGATCATCGTCGACGAGCGCGATGGTTGTCATCGGGAGATCTCCTTGACGGCGGGGTCCGGCGGCACCGTCCGGATGTTCCGGGGACCGCGGGCGTGGTCGTTTCGTCCTTGACTGACATCCCCGCCATATCGCGACAAATGCGCGTAAATTGTGGCGCCGCGCTAGAGCGCCGGTCCGCCCGTCATGTACGCCGACTTCCGATCGGGCGGCAGGTTCCAATATTACCCGATCCGACCAAGGCTTCAATTTTTCCCGCCTTCAGCGCCGCAGAAAGCGCAGATAGACCGGCCTGGCGCCGGCGTGAATCGCCTTTTGCTCATATCGCGTTCCGGGCCAGCCCGGCCACGGACGGCGCCAATCGTCGGCGCATTCCGCCGGCCAGCAAAAGCCGTCGTGACGGCCGATCGCGGCCAGCGTCCAGGCGGCATAGTCGGCGCTGTCGGTGGCGAACCGCAATTCGGCGCCGCGTTTCATTGTCCGGGCCAGCCGGTCGAGGGTTTCCGGCGATATGAACCGCCGCTTCCAGTGCCGCCGTTTCGGCCACGGGTCCGGATAGAGCAGGTCGACCCGATCGAGGGAAGCCGCCGGCAGCCGGTCGAGGAGGCGCGTGGCGTCGTCATCGTGAAGCCGCACATTGTCGAGCCCGTGCGCGTCGATTGCGGCCAGCACCTTGGCGACGCCGTTGATGAACGGTTCGCAGCCGATAAACCCGATATTTCGGTGCTCGCGCGCCGCTTGGATCAGGTGTTCGCCGCCGCCGAAGCCGATTTCGAGCCACAGCTCAACGGGCGCGAACGGATAGAGACGCTCCGGTTCAAGCGGCTGCGCAAGATCGATACGCAGCCGCGGCAGCAGCGTTTCCACCAGCCGTGCCTGTCGTTTCTTTAAGGGATGACCCTTGCGGCGTCCGTGGACGAAGGATCGCTCCCGACCGGGCATCTTCGTTGTGTTGGCGGCCCTCAGGTCAGCGCCGATTTCAGCGCATCGACCAGGTCCGTCCGTTCCCAGGAGAAGCCGCCCTCAGGATCGGGGCTGCGGCCGAAATGGCCGTAGGATGCGGTGCGCGCATAGATCGGCCGGCTCAGCTTCAAATGCTCGCGAATCCCCCTTGGGCTGAGGTCCATGATTTCCGTCAGCACGGTCTCCAGCCGCATTTCGTCGACGACACCGGTATCGTGCAGATCGACATAGAGCGACAGCGGCTTGGATATGCCGATGGCGTAGGACACCTGGATGGTGCAGCGCTCGGCGAGGCCGGCGGCGACCACGTTCTTTGCCAGGTAACGGCAGGCATAGGCGGCCGAGCGGTCGACCTTGGTCGGGTCCTTGCCGGAGAACGCGCCGCCGCCATGGGGCGCGGCGCCGCCATAGGTGTCGACGATGATCTTGCGGCCGGTCAGTCCGGCATCGCCGTCGGGACCGCCGATGACGAACCGGCCCGTCGGATTGACGTAGAATTCCTCCTCCGGGCACATCCAGCCCTCGGGCAGCACCTCCAGCACGTAGGGACGGACGATCTCGCGCACCTCGTCGGTGCTGACCGAGGCCGCATGCTGGGTGGAGACCACCACCGAGGTGGCCGCGACCGGTTTTCCGTTTTCGTAGCGCAGCGTCACCTGGCTCTTGGAATCGGGTCCGAGATGGGGCTGTGCGCCGGAATGGCGCGCTTCGGCGAGCGCCTGAAGGATCTGGTGCGCGTAATGGATCGGCGCCGGCATCAATTGCGGCGTCTCGCGGCAGGCATAGCCGAACATGATGCCCTGGTCGCCCGCGCCCTCATCCTTGTTGCCGGCCGCATCGACGCCCTGGGCGATATCGGTCGACTGCTTGTGAACGAAGACCTGGACGTCGGCGTGCTGCCAATGGAAGCCGTCCTGTTCGTAGCCGATGTCGCGGACGCAGGCGCGCGCGATCTCGTCGATATGCTGAGGCGTGATCGATTCCGGGCCGCGCACCTCGCCCGCCAGGATGATCCGGTTTGTCGTGCACATGGTCTCCACCGCCACCCGCGAATGCGGGTCGCCGGCGAGGTAGGCATCGACGACGGCATCGGAAATGCGATCGCAGATTTTGTCGGGATGTCCTTCGGACACGGATTCGGAAGTAAACAGATAATCCTGGCGAGCCACTGAACGTCGTTCCCTGCAGAAGACAAAAACACGAGTGCTCGGAAGCGGGCTTGCCCCCGAGCAAATTCGGCGCCTTTCTGGCAGTCCCGACCGTCCCGGTCAAGGGGGCGGCGTCGGGCGAAAGAGTTTACTCTTCGCTGTCGCTGGAAGCGAGCGAGCGGACCAGTTCGACGATGCGTTTTCGTATCTTCGGATCCTCGATCTGGACGAACGCCTTGTTGAGCTGCAGGCCTTCGGCGCTCGACAGGAAATCGACCACGTAGGAAGACGTCTCGCTTTCCGAAAATCCCTCTCCGCCGGGCTTCGGCCCGGGAGCATCCTCAAAGAAGAACGACACGGGAACCTGCAGGACGACAGCAATATGCTGCAGCCGGCTGGCGCCTATTCGGTTGGTGCCTTTTTCGTACTTTTGAATTTGCTGAAAGGTTATTCCAAGCTGCTCGCCAAGTTTTTCCTGGCTCATGCCGAGCATCATACGCCGAAGGCGCACGCGACTTCCGACATGAACATCTATGGGATTTGGGGATTTTTTGCTGGCCATTCTCGGCGCCCGTATTCTGGTTGGGTTTGCTCTTTCGTTGTTATCTCGCAAAAATTTACATTTGTAATAAATCTCGCGGGATGTGAAAGTTACACAACGTAATCTCAATCAGAGAATCTGTGCAACTTGCCTAGAAGATCTGGCTATTCGAGTTCACGACCAGAATTTTCCATAACTTCGGCGTACACATAATGGGTCGCAACCGATGAAAGTGTCAATCATTTTGGTTTGCTAGTCGTAAATGCACCAAAACTGGTAGTTGCGAACACTATAACGAACAATATCCAGAGTATCATTTTGCCGTACTTTGCTGCCGGCGGCGGCGCCAACGCGCCGGGCAGCGCGCCATCGATGACCCCCGGCTCGCCGACGCCGATTTGCGCCAGCAATCGCCCGTAACTGTCGACGATCGCCGAAATTCCGGTGTTTGCGGCGCGGATGACGGGCAATCCCTCCTCGACCGCGCGAAGCTGTGCCTGACGAAGGTGTTGATAAGGTCCGGGACTGTCGCCGAACCAGGCATCATTGGACACGTTGAGGAGCCAGGCCGGCCGATCGCCCGCGCCGACAACTTTGCCGGGAAAGATGATTTCGTAACAGATGAGCGGCTGGAACGCCGGCGTGCGCGATCCCGACAGCGGGCGGCGGCGTATGCCGGCATTGAAGCCGCCGCGGACCCGCGTCAACTGTTCGAGCCCGATTGATTCGAATATCGACTGGAACGGCAGGAATTCGCCGAACGGGACCAGCCGGGTCTTGTCGTAGGCGGCGACGATTTCGCCCTCATCATTGAGCATGTAGACCGAATTGAAGGCCGGTCGCGGCCCGCCTGCCGTCGGCGCCGGTTCGGTCCTGAGCGCCCCGGTGATCAGCGTCGTCTCCGCCGGCAGCATGTCGGCGATCGCGGCCAGCGCCTCCGGCGTCTCGGTCAGCACGAACGGAAACGCCGATTCCGGCCAGATCAGATGGCTGACCGTCAACAGCCCGATCCGGTCCGGCGACGGCTGCGATTGCGACAGGGTCAGATAGCGCTCGAACACCGCCTTGCGGTTTTCAGGTTGCCATTTCGCCCGCTGGTCGATCGAGGGCTGCACGATGCGCAGGCTGACGCCGGCGACATCCTCGGGCGGCGGCGTCTGCAGACGGACGAGGCCGTAGCCGACAATCGCCGCCAGCAGCGCTGCGGCAAAAAGTCCGAATCCGAAACGCCTTCGCCCGACACCGCCATCCCACAATGTCGCCGGCGCGGCAAAGACGATGACCGCCGGTATCGTCAGCGCATAACCGCCGATGAGCGCGGCGATCTGCATGGTCGGCGGCGTCGCCGCCAAGGCGTAGCCGAACAGATTCCACGGGAAACCGGTGAAAAGGTGCCCGCGCAGCCATTCGGCGACGGCGAGCGCCAGGGCAAGCGACAGGATCCGATACCAATTGCCCGGCCACATGAACCGGGCCGCGAACGCGGCCAGGCCCCAGAACAACGCCAGCCCGGCCGGCAGCAGCAGCACCGCGAACGGCAACAGCAGGCCGAAAGTCTCGGCCTCGACCAGAAACGCCCCGCCGACCCACCACAGGCCGGCGAGGAAGAAACCGAAACCGAAACACCAGCCAATCACGAAAGCCGGCCGATAGGCCGAAAACCGCCCGCCCTCGTCGATGGCGCCGTCGAGCAGCCAGACCAGCACCGGCATGGTCAGCCACAGCACGGGAAAAATGTCGAAGGGCGGGAACGCCAGGGCCGAGCACGCGCCGGCGGTTGCGGCGACGGCGGCCCTGCGCCAGCCCCACAACAAGATCAGCCGGTCGGCCAGCGCTTTCATTTTCTATAAAAATCCGCCCGAATCGCCTGCATTCATGCTGGCCGAATCGTGTCGGTGATTAAGCTGCTGCGGTCAAGTCCCGGAGGGATCGGTGTCGCTATCCGCGGCGGTCACAGGCTCCGGGCCCGCATCGATGTACGCCACCGGCGCGCTCCGCCGCGGGCGTCTGCGGCTCTCCGGCTTGTCGCTGTCCGGCTGGCGCCGGCGGATCCGCAAGCGCTTGATCCGCCGCGGGTCGACATCGAGCACTTCGAATTCGAAGCCGTCGAGCGCAGCGATCAGCTCGCCGCGCACCGGCACCCGGCCGATCAACGTGAACAAGAGGCCGCCCAGCGTGTCGACATCCTCGCCGTGCTCGCCGAAATTGAAGTCATCGCCGATCAGCGCCTGCACCTCGTCGAGCGGCGCCTTGGCATCGGCGATATAGCTGTCGTCGCTGCCGGCGACGACCATCGGTGCTTCGTCGTCGTCATGCTCGTCCTCGATGTCGCCGACCACCATTTCGACCACGTCTTCGAGCGAGGCGAGGCCGTCGGTGCCGCCATATTCGTCGATCACCAGCGCCATCTGGGTGCGGGTTGCCTGCATCTTCGCCAGCAGGTCGGCAGCGAGCATGGAGGGCGGCACGAACAGCACCGGCCGCACCAGGTTCAACGCGGCCAGCGGTTGCGACAGGTCGACCTGTCGCAGGTCGAGATCGGCGGGAAACTTGCGCCGCTGCTTACCGTCTTCGCCCGGCTTCACCGTTCCGGCTGCCGTAATGTGGGCCATCAGATCCTTGATCAGCACCATGCCGATCGGGTCATCGAGCGTGTCGCGATAGACCGGCATGCGCGAATGGCCTTCGGCCTGGAACACTTTCAAGAGTTCGCCGATCGCAATGCCGTCTTCGACCGCGTCGATGTCGGCGCGCGGGACCATGACGTCTTCGACCCGGACCTCGCGCAGGCGCAGGATATTGCTCAGCATCGCGCGCTCTTCGGGCGAAAAGACGTCGGTCGCGCCGGCCTCTTCGGCGAGCACGTCTTCGAGATTGGCGCGCAGCGAGGCGCGCTTCTGCAGGCCGATCAGGGCTTTCAGGCGGTCTATCCAGCGATCGGGACCGGATCTGTCGCCTTCGCTTTCATCCGGCGCTGCCGGTTTGGCGGGAGGGGGAGGCTCAAGGCTGTTCATGGGTCCAATGCGATTTGCTGCCCGCCTCGCCGTAAGGGTCGGCGATGCCGAGCCGGGCGAGTATCCTGGTTTCCAGCCGCTCCATGATGCGGGCCTCAAGAGCGGTGATGTGATCATAACCGAAAAGATGCAGGAATCCGTGAACGATCAGATGGGTGAAATGATTGTCCATCGTCTTTCCGGCCGCGGCCGCGTCGCGCGCCAGCGTTTCGCCGGACAGCACGATTTCGCCGATCAGCGGATCGTGGGCGCCGGCGCTCTCGGGCCGCGGAAACGACAGCACGTCGGTCGCCTTGTCCTTGCCGCGGAAATCGCGGTTGAGCGCGCGGATATGGGCATCGTCGGTGAGCACGATCGACACTTCCGCGTCCGCGCCGAGCGCCAGGTCGGCCAGGTCGGAAGCAGCCGAGATGGCTGCCTGCGCCCGTGCCGCAATGGTGTCGTCCGGCGGCCAGTCGCCGCTTTTCCGGACGATGTCGAGCGCGATGGCGGGCGTGTCGGCCCGCATTGCGAGGTCGCTCATGGCTCCGCTTCCGGTTCCGCCTCCGCCGCCTTGCGGTCGGCCGCATCATAGGCGCGCACGATCCGCGCCACCAGTTCGTGACGGACCACGTCGGCGTCGGTAAATTTCACATGCACGATCCCCGGCTCGTCGCGCAAGATTCCGAGCGCATCCGACAGCCCCGATCGCTGCCCCGGCGGCAGGTCGATCTGGCTCGGATCGCCGTTGACGATCATCTTGGAATTCTCGCCGAGCCGGGTCAGGAACATCTTCATCTGCATCGCCGTGCAGTTCTGCGCCTCGTCGAGCAGCACGACGGCGTTGGAGAGCGTGCGGCCGCGCATGAAGGCGAGCGGCGCGATCTCGATCGTGCCCGATTGCAGGCCGCGTTCGACCTTTTCCGCCGGCATCATGTCGTAGAGCGCATCGTAGAGCGGCCGCAGATAGGGATCGACCTTTTCGCGCATGTCGCCGGGCAGGAAGCCGAGCCGCTCGCCGGCCTCGACCGCCGGCCGCGACAGGATCAGCCGGTCGGCATCGCCGCGCTCGATCAGGGCTGCCGCATAGGCGACCGCCAGATAGGTCTTGCCGGTTCCCGCCGGCCCGGTCGCAAACACCAGGTCGGAGCGGTCGAGCGCCCTGATGTAGGCGTCCTGCGCCGTCGTGCGGGCCACCACATTGCGCCGCCGCGTCGCGATCTGGGCAAAGGCGATACGGCCGTTCGGGGCGATTTCCGGGAACGACAGCTGCGCATCGTCGGCGATCGCCATGCGGATGGCGCCGTCGACGTCGCCGTGATGGATCTCCTGGCCCTTGCGCAGCGTCTCATAGAGCGTATCGAGCACCCGCCGGGCCCGCTCGCAGGCCTCGGGCCGGCCCTTGATCGTCACGTGATTGCCGCGGGCGGCGGCATCGACGCCGAGCCGCTGTTCGATCAGCGCCAGGTTCTGGTCGAACTGGCCGAACAGATCGCCGACCAGACGGTTGTCCTCGAAGACCAGCACCAGATGGGTCATGTCGGAGGCGTGGGCGATGCCGACGGACGGGCTTTCGGTGTCGACGGGAAAGTCTCCGCTCACGATAGCCGCTCCGCCGTAATTTCGGTTGGGGCGCCGTCGGTAACCGGCTGCGCAAACAGGCTGTTGGCGCCGGCCCGCACGATCTCGACCGGCACGATCTCGCCGATCATGTTTTCAGGCAATTCCGCCTGCACGGCCTGCAGATAGGGTGAGCGTCCGGCAAGCTGGCCCGGATTGCGGCCCGGGCGCTCGAACAGCACCTCGACGACCCGGCCGACGCAATTAGCGTTGAACCGATCCTGGCCGGCGGTCAGCGCCGCCTGCAGGCGGGCGAGCCGGTCGCGCTTGACCGTTTCGGGCACCTGGTCGCCGGCGCTTGCGGCCGGTGTTCCGGGCCGGGCGCTGTATTTGAACGAATAGGCCTGGGCGTAGCCGACTGCTTCGACGAGATCGAGGGTTGCCTGGAAATCCGCGTCGGTCTCGCCCGGAAAGCCGACGATGAAATCGCCGGAAAGCGCGATGTCGGGCCGGGCGTTCCGAATGCGTTCGATGAGCGCCAGATAGTCGGCGGCCCGGTGCCGGCGGTTCATTGCTTGAAGAATGGCGTCCGATCCAGACTGTACCGGCAGGTGCAGATAGGGCATCAGCTTGTCGATGTCGCGATGGGCCGCGATCAGCGCATCGTCCATGTCGCGGGGATGGCTGGTGGTGTAGCGCAGCCGCTTCACCCCCTCGATTTCCGCAACCGCGTGGAGCAGCCGCCCGAGCATCGCCGCGTTGCCGTCCGCACCGCTGCCATGCCAGGCGTTGACGTTCTGCCCGATCAGCGTGATCTCCTTGACCCCGGCTTCGCATAGCCGCCGCACTTCGGCGACGATGTCGGCGAGCGGCCGCGACACCTCGGCGCCGCGGGTATAGGGCACGACGCAGAAACTGCAGAACTTGTCGCAGCCCTCCTGCACCGACACGAAGGCCGAGACACCGCGCGCCAGCGCGCGCTCCCGGCTCGGCTGCGGCAATTCCCGGAACTTGTCGGCGGCCGGAAAGTCGGTGGCGACAATGCCGTCATCGCCGCTTTCCGCGAGTTCCGGCAGCAGATGGGTGTTCTGTGGACCGAGCACGATGTCGACGGTGGGCGCCCGGCGCAGCATCTCCTCGCCTTCGGCCTGGGCGACGCAGCCGGCAACCGCGATCTTCATCGCCGCGCCGGCTTCGGCGCGGGCTCGTTTAAGCGGCCGCAGCCGGCCGAGCTCGGAATAGACTTTTTCCGCCGCCTTTTCGCGGATGTGGCAGGTGTTGAGGATAATGAGATCGGCGTCTTCGGGCGTGTCCGTCAGGCTATAGCCGGCAGGCGCCAGCGCGTCCGCCATACGATCGGAATCGTAGACGTTCATCTGGCATCCATACGTCTTGATGAAGAGGTTCTTTCGGGTCGCCGTCATCGCATCCCGGGTTTTCGCCCGACAGACCGGGCTGTTCGTCACACCGTTCTTAGCGGTATTCGGGGCGAATGAGAATAGCGGATTATTCGCAACAACTGCTTTGCGCCGCGGCGATGAGATCGAATGGCATCGGCGACGGCCCCCGTTTCGGCCCGTTTTCCGGGGAAAAGGGGACGGCGCCGGGTGCTCATCAAGCCGCCAAAACCCGGTCGCGCAAAGCGGTTGCCACGAGTTCGCGCACCGCGATTTCCGCGTTGCGCGCCAGCACCTTGCGATCGGTGGAGCCGTCGACGATGATCGGTTCGGCGAAATGCAGCACGACATCGATCGGCCCGAGTTTCAGGAACCGCCAGATGTGCGGCGCCATCTCCATGTCGCCATACCAGGCCACGTTGGGCCGCCAGAAGCGGCCGAGCGGCATGCCGTGATGGCCGACATAGGCGATCGCCAGCGGCTGCACCACGGTGGCGCCTTCGCTGTCGGCAATGACCTCGCGCGTCGCCCCGAGCAGGGCGCTGCGAAACGCCAGCACGCGGTTGCCGTCCGACGACGTGCCTTCGGCAAAAAGCACGACCGGATCGCCGTCATTGAGCCGCGTGGCGATCTCCGCCGTCGCCGCGCCGGTTCTGGTTCGCCGCCTCCGGTCGATGAAGATGGTGCGCTGCAGCTGCGCCAGCGTTCCGAACACCGGCCAGTCCTTGACTTCGGCCTTGGCAATGAAGCTGAGCGGCATGACCGAGCCGATGACCGGGATGTCCAGCCAGGAGACGTGGTTCGACGTGATCAGCAGCGGCCGGCTCGCCGCCGGCTCGCCGCGCAGGATGACGCGCAGTCCGATGCTCCGGCAGATCATGCGGTGCCACAGTGGCGGGATCCGCCTGGCTGCCCTGAGACGCAAGCGCATCGCCGTCCATTGCGCCGGGATGAGAACCGCACTGATCACCAGTACCCTGAACAGGACGGCCGCGGCAACGACGCTCCGCATCGCCGGGCTCATACCAAGGACAGATAATTCTGACCCCTCTGACCGGGATGATTTTCCGTCGTGGCACGAAGCGTCCGAGCGCGGTGATGCCATAGCATCATAAGCGAGGCGCGACACAGCCACGGCGGAAAAGCAC
>JANQEG010000077.1 GCA_028278505.1 Rhodobiaceae bacterium | reverse complement strand
ATCCCGTTCTACTCCCATTGCGAGCACCACATGGTGCCGTTCGTCGGCACCGCCCATATCGGCTATTACCCGAGCGACTGCGTCGTCGGCCTGTCGAAGCTCGCCCGCGTCGTCGACACCTATGCGCGGCGCCTGCAGACGCAGGAAAACCTGACGGCGTCGATCATCGGCGACATCGACGAGCACCTGAAGCCGCGCGGCGTCGCCGTCATGATCGAAGCCGAGCATCAGTGCATGTCTCTGCGCGGCGTCCAGAAAACGGGCGCCTCGACGCTCACCACGCAATTCACCGGCGTCTTCCGCGACGATCCGGCCGAGCAGGTGCGCTTCATCTCGCTCGTTCGCGGCCAGTAGCGCCTTCGGGCGAAAACAACGGGGTTTTTGGGAAATGACCGAAACCGGGGCTCCGTTCGCGCCGCGCGGCGACAAGCGCGCCGTCGAGACCGGAACCCGGCTGAGCCCGAAATTCGACGCCGCCGGCCTCGTCACCTGCGTTGCCGCCGACGCCGACACCGGCGACGTGGTGATGGTCGCGCATATGAATGCCGAGGCGCTGGCCAGGACGCTGGAGACCGGCATCGCCCATTATTGGAGCCGGTCGCGGCAGGAACTCTGGCGCAAGGGCGAAACCAGCGGCTCGCTCCAGCACGTCGTCGAGGCGCGCATCGACTGCGACCAGGACGCCGTCGTCCTCAAGGTCCGCGTCGCCGGCTCCGGTGCAAGCTGCCATCTCGGCTACCGTTCCTGCTTCTTCCGGACGATTCCGGTCGGCGCGCCGCCGACCCCGGAGACGGAACTGGGGTTCGCCGAAGACGCGCCGAGGTTCGATCCGGACGCCGTCTACGGCGAGACGCCGGACGAATAGCCGCGACCCACGCCCCCGTTCACTCTCTGTACACTCCCTTTTCGTAGACTGTCTCTTTGAAGCAGGGACAGATCTGCGGGGAGTCCTATGGTGTTCATGTCGATGGCCCGCCGATTTCGTGGCCCGGACGGACACGCGCCGGCCGGCCCGGAAACCGCGCCGGAGGAGCGCGGGCCGCGATCGACGGTCGGCCTCGCCCTTGGCGGCGGTGCCGCGCGCGGCTGGGCCCATATCGGCGTGCTGCGGGCACTCGACGAGGCCGGCATCGTTCCCGACATCATCGCCGGGACCTCGATCGGCGCGCTGGTCGGCGGCTGCGCGCTGGCCGGCAAGCTCGACGAACTCGAACACTTCGCCCGCAAGCTCTCGAAGCGCAGGGTCTTCAGCCTGCTCGATTTCAGCTTCGCCGGCAGCGGCCTGATCAGCGGCCAGCGCCTGAACGCGCAGTTGGAGGCCGATCTCGGACAGCTCCAGATCGACGACCTCGACCGCAAATTCATCGCGGTCGCCACCGAACTCGGCACCGGCCACGAGATCTGGCTCACCCGCGGCTGCCTGGTCGAAGCCATGCGCGCCTCCTATGCCCTGCCCGGCATTTTCGAGCCGGTCCGCGTCAACAACCGCTGGCTGGTTGACGGCGCGCTGGTCAATCCGGTTCCGGTATCGGTCTGCCGCGCCTTCGGCGCGCGGGTGGTCATCGCCGTCAACCTGCACAGCGACGTCTTCGGCCGCGGCACCGTGGTGTTCCACGAGGCGGTCGACGATTTCGCCGACGCGGACGACGATCGCGACGGCGCGGTCTCCGATACCATCAAGCGCGACGCTAAACATTTGCTGTGGCGCCAGTTCATGGGCCGCAGCGACGGCCCGCCGGGCATCACCAATGTGATGTTCGACGCCTTCAACATCGTTCAGGACCGGATCACCCGCTCGCGGCTCGCCGGCGATCCGCCCGATGTGATGGTCGGCCCGAAGCTCGGTCCGATCGGTCTTTTCGAGTTCCACCGCGCCGAAGAGGCAATGAGCGTCGGCTATGAGACGACGGCGCGGCAGATCGACGAAATCCGCGATTTCATCCACGTTTTGGCGTAGCCGGCGTCTTGTAGCATCACCGGAGGCGATCAGAACCGGGAGTCGAATTCCGGCGGCGGTTCCGAAGTCTGCGGCGGTCCGCCGGTTCGGGTTCCGATCGGGTCGAAGAGCGGAAACAAAACGATGCCGGCGATGAAGCCGCCGATATGGGCCTGCCACGCCACCTGCACCCCCTCCTCCACCAGCGGCCCGCCGGTCGCCGCCACAATCAGGTTGATGGCGAAGAAAACGAGCATGAAGGCGACCGCGCGCCGGTCGGCGAACATCCGGGAAAACGGCAGCGCCGGCCGCTGAAATCCGGCCTCGTCGCTGCGCCTGAGGCCGCGGAGCGGGCCGCCCGCCTGGAACACGAAGCGCATGGCGGCTGCCATATGCCCGGATATGACGCCCGACGCGCCGACGACCGGCACCAGCGTTTCGGCGTAGAAAAGGAAATGGGCGCCGACGGCGGCGATCGCGCACGCTGCCGAAAACGCCAGGAACCGGCCCGTCCGAAAACGCCGCTCGACCGCGCTCCCGAAAGCCGCAAGCCAGATGCTGTTGACGATCAGATGGGTCCAGTCGGCATGAATGAGCGCATAGCTGACCGTGCTGACGAGCGCCGCCGGCAGGCCGCCCGGATAGTGTTCTAAGGCGCCGGCAAGGCCGAACCGCGCCGGAATGAAGGAAAAAATCGCCAGGAATTCGACATCCTGATCCACGTCGAAAGCATAAAGCCGGACCACATGGACCAGCACGAACGCTGCGATCAGCAGCGAAACCGTCCGCGGCAGATTGAAAATCGGTTCCCGGGGCGCGTCCAAGCCGGTGTCTCTCCTCATTCGGAGACCTGCTCTAGCGTATTCGGAGCGTCGCCGTAAGGCCGGCCATGAAAAAGAAAACCGCCCGGCGCGATTTGGCGCATCCGGGCGGCCGGCCGCCCCCCCATTTCTGTTTTGTGGATTGCGGCGAGGAGTGTGCTGTCTCGGTGGAGCGGCCGGAGCCGTCAACCGATGATCAACCATGGTCGAAATCCGGCCCGCCGGCAACATAAACCCGTCATTAACTTTAATACGCGGAAGCGGCCGCCGGAAATGCGCGGCCCGGCGCCGCGCCGCGGCGTTGGCATGCCTCCTGCTTGATTGACTCGCGACCGGTCCGATCCGACGCCGACCGTCTTGAATCGGCACAGATCATCGAAGAACCGGGAAACGGTTTCGGGACCGGCGGGAAGGCTGAAATGAAGCACCAGAGTTCGAGACAACTCTATGCGTACTGGTCGCGTCTGCGCGGCGACCGCATCGCGCCGCAGCGCAGCGAGATCGACCCGAACGAGATCCGCCAGATCCTCGGCAATACCTTCATTCTCGAGGCGGCGGCGTCCGACGCTTACGTCTACCGCCTCGCCGGCACGCGGATCTGCTCGGCCTATTGCCGCGAACTGAAGGGGCAGCCGTTTCTGCCGCTGTGGACCGGTTCCGACCTTGAATCGATCGCCACGCTTCTGAAGGCCGTCCATGTCGACGGCGCGATCGCGGTCGTCGGCTTCACCGGCTTCACCGCCCGCAATCAGGACATCACCTTCGAGCTCACGCTGATGCCGCTGTGCCACGAAGGCCGGCAAATCAACCGGATATTGGGCAGCCAGTCGATGGCCGATACGCCGTTCTGGATCGGCGTTCATCCGATAATTCGCCAGGAAATTCATACCCTGCGGCTGATCTGGCCCGACGAAGCCCCGCATTTCCTGCGCACGGGCGCACAGGTGGAAGAGGTTGAAGCCGCTCCCGCGGTCACCCCCCAGGCCCGCCGGCGCTTTCGACACCTGCTCGTTTTTGACGGCGGCAAGTCGTAAAAAAGCCCGCGCGGTTACTCCGCTTTAACGGTCTGCCCAATAGGTTTTCATCTGAGCATTTTCGATTGCGCGCCGCAAAGGCCGGTATCGCCGCTATGATGGAAACGACACTTCACAAGCCCCGCGTCGAACAGCCGCCCGAGCATGAAGGCTTCCAGCACGTCAAAGTCAACGTGCTCGGCCGCTTCATGTTGCCGGACCGGCGGGAGTTTCCCTGTCAGGTGCTCAACATGTCGCCCGGCGGGCTCGCCATGCAGGCGCCGGTCGCCGGCAATGTCGGCGACCGCGTGGTCGCCTATCTCGACCATATCGGCCGCGTCGAAGGCAAGATCGTCCGGGCCATCGACAGCGGTTTCGCCATGACGCTGAATGCGACGCCGCACAAGCGCGACAAGCTCGCCTCGCAGCTGACCTGGCTGGCCAATCGTCACGTGCTCAACCTGCCCGAGGACCGCCGGCACGAACGCGTCGTGCCGCGCAATCCGTTCTCGCGGATCACGCTCGACGACGGCCGCGAGTACAAGTGCAAGATCATCGACATGTCGCTTTCCGGCGCCGCGGTTTCGCTCGACGTTCGACCGGCGATCGGCTCGGCGGTGACGCTGGGGCGCATGCGCGCCCGCGTCGTGCGCCATTTCGACGGCGGGATTGCGATCGAATTCGCCACCATCCAGGACAGCCAGGCCCTCTCCGACCAGTTCAATCTCTGATCGGCCGGACTTTCCCGAAATCACCGCACATCCGCCGGCATTTCTTCGGCGGCGCGCATCGGCGCCGGCCGACGCCGCAAATGCTCATAGTTCCGGCGGCCGATGGTTCTACGCGTCGGCTCGCGGCTGTCCAGTTAAGCGGTTTCTGCCGTTCATCGAACCTTCTCCGTGGTCATCACCGGGCTTGTCCCGGTGATCCATGGGGCCTAACCGCTTGAAAACAAATTCAGTTTGGATTGCCGGGGGGAGTGTCTCAGTTTGAAATTAGTGGGGCTTGACGTAACAAAATCAATAACCCGATTCGCTCGTGCGATCATAAAAGCCGAGCTATGTCAAGGGATTCTTGGTGACTTTCCGCCACAGAATCACTATGTTTCAGGTGAAACAGGGTATGCGTGCCCCAATAATTCGTGTCAAGCTTGACAATAGGAGAATCAATTTGCCCAAAGGTCCGAGGGGCGAAATGCGACCGGCGGACACCGTAGGTGCCGCTGTGATGGTCGCAAAGATCGCCACCGGAGAAATAGTCGAGGATTTGCAGGAGAAATCCGGTCGGACCCGTTCAGGGAAGGCCGGAGCAAAAGCGCGTGCGCAGAAACTGACGAAAGAAGAACGCAGCGAGATAGCACGTAAGGCAGCTGGCGCGAGGTGGTCGAAATGAGTGCGGCATCTGATTTGGATATTGAAATCGAGAAGAATCTGCGATTTTTTAAAAGCAAATTATCAACGCTGCTGGAAAACCACAGGGGACGTTACGCATTGCTGCGTCATGAAGAGATTTTTGGTATATATGATACAGTGCGTGATGCTAAGATAACAGGAGACAATTTTTTTGACGATGGCTTATTTTCGATACAGAAAATCATTGATCAGC
This sequence comes from Rhodobiaceae bacterium, assembly GCA_028278505.1. GTDB lineage: Bacteria > Pseudomonadota > Alphaproteobacteria > Rhizobiales > JAKPQE01 > JANQEG01. Next base: position 580 of record JANQEG010000077.1, on the reverse strand, counting down.
CTTCGGACCTAGGTTTTTATTCGCATGCCGTGCATTTGGGGAACTCATAATACTAATCAAATATTTCTTAATGTTGCGATTTTACCAATCGAGACAAAAGCACTTATTCACCGCCCACCAGAGCAAGAGCTTGATATTAGTCTCGTGGTTCTGAAAGCGCTTCTTGATACTGGAGCCCAAACGACGTGTATATCACGAAAAGCAGCTCGCGATGTAGGATTGAATCCAATTGGAAAGACGAGAGTGCGAGGAGTCAGCGGCGAGAACGAACACAACAACTATCTTTTCCATTTGGGGTTTATGTTGGGTCAACCAAATCCAACAGGCAAGGAAATGAAGGGTAACCTGTACATATTCAATCAGGAGATTCAGGGGCCGGAATTGAATCTTAGCGATGCGGGATTCGAGGTCTTGCTTGGAATGGATGTTATTGGAAAGGGTTCACTGGCCGTTGAAGGGAACGGAACATTTAGTTTTTCATTTTAAAGTCCCTGATAGGGGATCGGCAAATCCCTCGCCTTTAGGCGACGGGATGCGTAGCATCCTGGACTATGCAGGATTACAAGCGCGGCAGCCATAC
>JANQEG010000076.1 GCA_028278505.1 Rhodobiaceae bacterium | reverse complement strand
CCGCTCGACCGGGCCACCAGCCCGCCCTTCGCGTCTTTGCTTGACCTTGTCACAAATCTGCTCCGTCAGAATGGGTCAACCTTGCCGCCCGACGCTCTTCCCTTCCGTCGATCCATTCGAACCTGCAACAGAGTTGTGGCGAAGTCACGACGCGCCGATCTTTCGCCGATCGCGATCATTTCACAGAGAAATGATCGCAGATGCAATGAAATCCTCTCGCCGCGCCGGCCGGCAATGCTTACCTTCGGTTTTGGCAAGCGGTAACCGATTGGAACAATGAAGCGATTCTCTTTTTCCCGTCGGCTGACGGCACTCGCAGCGCTAAGTTTCGGCCTTGCCGCGGCGACCGCCGCCGCGGCCGCCGACTCACCCTGGACCGAGGTCCACGGCGCCAAGATCAGGCTGCTTGCCGTCGGCGGCCCGCCGGACGCTGCGGGCTATCATGCGGCCGGCATCGAGGTCCGGCTCGACGAAGGCTGGAAGACCTATTGGCGCTATCCCGGCGATTCCGGCATGCCGCCGCTGTTCTCGTTCGCCCAGTCGGAAAACCTGGAGCGTGCGGAAATCCGCTTTCCGGCGCCGCACCGTTTCGTCGAGGGCGGCGCGGCCTCGATCGGCTATAAGGGCGGCGTGATCTTTCCGGTCGTGGTCAAACCGCGCGATCCGGCGCGCCCGGTGCGGCTCGAGTTTGAGGCCGATATCGGCATCTGCGAGGACATCTGCGTGCCCGTCAATGCGGTCGCAGCGCTCGATCTGAGGCCCGACGCTGCGCCCGACGATGCGGCCGGGCTGCTGATCGAGATGGCCGAGCGGCGCGTGCCGAAACCGGCCGGAACCGGCCGACTGGCGCTGCTCGGCGTCGATGTCGACGACCGCCTGTCACCGCCGGTGGTGACGGCCAGGCTGCGCCTGGCCTCGGCCGACGCCGAGCACGATCTTTTCGTCGAAGGCCCGACCGAAGACTGGTTCCTGCCGCTTCCCGAAAAGACCGGCCGCGAAGGCGACGTCGCCACCTACCGCTTCGCCCTCGACGGCCTGCCGCCGGGCGCCTCGGCAAAGGCGGCCGAGCTCCGCTTCACCGCCGTCAACGGCGCCGATGCGGTGGAACAGAATTGGCGTCTTCCGTAACCCGGCCGGGCGCCCTATCTGTGCTGCGGATTGAGCAAGAGGAAAACCAGTCATGACGATCAAAATCGGCGATCGCCTGCCGGAGGGCAGTTTCGGCGTCATGGGGGATGATGGCCCGACCCGGATCGGCAGCGACGAGCTTTTTTCCGGCAAGAAGGTCGTGCTTTTCGGCCTGCCGGGCGCGTTCACGCCGACCTGCCACCGCAACCATCTGCCGGGCTTCCTGGAGAACATCGATGTCATCAAGGAGAAGGGGGTCGACACGGTTGCCTGCCTCTCCGTCAACGATGTCTTCGTCATGGACGCCTGGGGCAAATCGGTCGGCGCCAACGGCAAGATCATGATGCTGGCGGACGGCAATGCGACCTACACAAAGGCGATCGGCATGGATGCGGATATCTCGGCCGGCGGCATGGGCATCCGCTCCAAGCGCTATTCGATGATCGTCGAGGACGGCGTGGTGAAGACGCTCAATATCGAGATCGAGCGCGGCACGACCAACATTTCCGGCGCCGCCGCCCTGATCGGCCAGCTCTAATCATCCAGCAGGTATTCGTAGCGCCGGTCGGTCAGCGTCTTCAAAAAGGCGACGAGGGCGTCGATCTCCTGGTCGTCCAGCGCCGGGCCGGTTTCCAACTCCTTCAGCGCGATGTTGGCGGCCACTTCGGGCGCGCGCCAGCGCGCGCCCGTCTCCGGATTGATCTGCCGCTTTTCGTTTCTGCTGTTGAATTTATCGTGGAAAAGGACCGCGGTGCGCAGTTCCCGGAAGACGCCATTGTGCATATAGGGGCCGGTCACGGCGATATTGCGTAAGGTCGGCACCTTGAACTTGCCGTCGGCGCCGGGATCGGAAACCGCCGGATTGTCACGCAGGCCGTGGTCGATGTGGTCGGGGGCGACGCCGGTCTTCAGCCGTGCCATCGTGTTCGGCGGCACGCCGATATTGTGATATTCGTAGGTCGAGAAGGTCTCTTTCGCCTGTCCCGGCAGCGGCTGCAATTGGTGGCAGAGCGTGCAGTTGGTGAACTGCTCTGAGAAGAACAGCAGCCGGCCCAGCTCCTCCTGATCGGTCAGTCTGTATTCGCCGCGCAGCGCGCGGTCATATTTGGAATCGAACGGGGCGAAGAAATCGGTTTCCTCAAAGGCGGCGATGCTCGCCGCCATGGCCGCATAAGCCGCCTCCGGCTCATCGAAGATATCGGCGCCGTAAAACGCCTTGAACGCCGCCACATAGGCAGGATTCTCGGCGATCCGCGCGACCACGCTCGCCTTGTCCGGCATGCCCATTTCGATCGGGTTGAGCGGCGGGCCTCCGGCCTGCCCCTTGAGGTCCGGTTCGCGGCCGTCGAGGAACTGGCCGCCGACGAACTTGCCGTCCTTGGTCTTGTGGAAGCGGGGCGAGAATTTCGCGTAGGCCGCCGTCGGCGCGTTGCGGTCGCCGAGCGAGAAGCCGTCATCGCCGAGCGAGACCGCGCGGCCGGCCGCCGTCTCGCGCGGATCGACGAAACCGGCTTCCGGATCATGGCAGGTGGCGCAGGCCTGGGTGCCGTTCTTCGACAGATTGGTGTCAAAATAGAGCGCTTCGCCGAGCTTCTCGACACTGTCGAATTCGGCCGTGCCGGCTTCGGCGGCCCGCGCCAGCGGGCTCACGATCCAGATCAGCGCCGCGATGGCCGCAGCGATGGCGACAGCCGTCATCGGCCTCGGCAATATGCTCTCCCTGTTATTCCTTTTCCGCCGCCGGTTCCCCGGCCTGACCCATGCTTCACTGTTTCGCGGGCGCTGCCAGTTCGCGGTCGAGCGTCAACAGATGCCAGCGGCTGTCGCCGGCCGCCTCGACCTGTTCGAGCAGGTGGCGGAACAAATCCTCCTCGTCGATCTGCTCCTCCAGGAACCAGTGCAGCATGTTCTGGGTGCCGTATTCCTTGACGTCATGGGCGAGTTCGAAAAGCTTGTGGATCTGTGCGGTCACGTCCTCTTCCATCGCCAGCGCGGTTTTAAGCGCGGCGGCCGGGGATGCATAGGTCTTCTCGGGCTGGGCGACGCCGTTCAGCGAAACCGCGCCGTCGCGCTTGACGATGAAATCGTAGATGCGCATGGCATGATCGATTTCCTCCTCGGCATGGGCCCGAAACCATTTGGCGAATCCGGGCAGCTTTGAGGCATCGAAATAGGCCGCCATGGCGAGATAGACGTAGGACGCCTGCAGTTCATTGTTGATCTGCTGGTTGAGCGCCGCGGCAACGTTCTGATCGAATTTCATTTGGCCACCTTTCAATGTGTTGTGGTGTTGGCGGGACGGATTGGCGCCGCGCCGGCGCCGCGCCGTGATTTCTCTCAGGAGGGTATTTCGGAACTCCGCTGGTCCGGGCGTTTGATTTCGCGCAAACCCGCGACGAATGCGGAAAGGCCGGAAGACCGCAGCGGCACGAAGCATTTGCCGGCGCGCTTGCAGTGGTTCTTTGCCTTCAGGCAGGCGCTGTGGCTGACGCAATCGACCGGGCACAGCACGACATCGCCACGCGCCAGCGCGCCTTCCAGCCGCTCGATGCCGTCCTCCAGGCCGCCGTCATGGTGCAGAAGCTGCCCGCCGGCGCGCTCGACCAGCGCCCGGAAATGGCCGATCTGGGTCGTCCGGCCGCCGACATAGACGATATTGGCGCCGCTGAGGCCGGCCAGCTCGCCGGCAGCCTCGGGCGCTTCTGCCGCGCAGTGGCGGCAGACATCGGCAAGGCCGGTGGCGACGAACTGCTCCAGCGCCTCGTGTTCGCGGCGCAGCGCTGCGAGTTCCTCATTGAGCGCCGCGAACTCGGCGTTGCGGGCCGAAATCGCCTCGTCGCGTTCGGCGAGCAGCGCCTGGACCGTGGCGGTTTTCTGCGCCTCGGTTTCGGCGCAGGCGGTGGCGTGATCGAGACGCGCGGTCAAGTTCTGCAGGGCCTCGCCGTTCTCGAAATGCTGAAGACGCTGCTTCAGTTCATCGACGCGGCGGATATCGTCGACATGATCGCCGAGCTTGGCCTTGAGGCCGGCGATCTCGTGTTCGTGCTCGGCGATGATGCGGGTGTTGCGTTGCCGCTCGGCGTCGAAGGCGGCGACGAACCTGTCGTTCTCCGCCTGCAGCGCCACCAGCCGCTGCAAATCGGCTCGGTTCGCCGCACCGACCAGATGCGAGAGCATGTGCACGTCGCCGAACATCTCCGCGCGCAGGCGGGTGTCGGCGAGCGGATGGCTGAGCGCTGCCCAATAGGGACCGGGAATGTCGCCGCGCTCGCGCGCCTGCCGCCAGTATGCCCGCAACTCGTCGACGGAGCGCAGGCGTTTGGCGGCGGCGATTTCGCTGCGGTATTTTCTGTCCAGCGCCTTGCTGATCAGGCGGCCGGCCAATCCTGAACGCCCGGCCGAGCGGACGAAGATGGCGTGGATTTCGTGCTCGCTGTAATGCTCCGGGATTCGTGCCCGTGCCTTGGTCGATATCTTCCGCAGATCCCGCATGCTGAGGCAGGTGCCGATGATCGAACAATGGTAGGAATCGTCGATTTCCCAGACTTTAAGCGGCCGCCGGTTTTCCGCATCCGGCACGGCCGGCAGGTCCGGAAGCTGGGGTCCGGGCGCGACGCGTGCCAGCCGGTCGTTCAGCCGGTTGAGGTCACACATTTTCCGGCACTCCTGCGCCCGCGACGACGGCGAGAACCGGCCGCGTGCCGCCGTCTTTAGGCCGATCGCTATCGACCTTCGCGAGCGGGCTGCGGTCGTGGCGGGTTTGCGCAATGATCAGTGCGGCGAGCATTTGTGGCGGAAGCATTCTCACAATCGTCATTCCAAAGTGCCCCTCTAAAGCGCCGCCACGCCGGCTTGGCCGGGCGAAAGCGGCCGTCCCCGATCAGTTCGGGTTCCCCCTGTCCGTTTCGCTCAGTAGCCCGGCCTGCAGCGCAATGCCGGTGCCGGCGAGCGCGACGCCGAACGCCTTGCCCGCCTGTTCGACGGCGGCGGAGTCGGCCGCGCCGATGAGCGCGCCGGCGCATCTTCTCGCCATTGCCGCATCGCCGTGCTGGCCGGCGGCGATCATACAAATGCCCAGGCATTCATCGCGGCAGAACCGGACCTGCTCGAACGGACCGTAGAACGGAAAGAATTCGATCCGGCGCGCGGCATGGCCGCTCAGCGTGCGCACCCAGCAGGCGAGTTCGGTAACCACGGTCTTGGCCTTGTCGGTGCCGAGCCGGTCGGCATAAATGCGCCAGCCTTCCTCCCAGCAGCGAATGTCGCCGGTCTCGTAGCCGGCGAGCCAGCAGCGCATGCCGAGGCCGACGAGGCGTTCGCCGCCCTGAAACAGGTCGCTGTGAACGCTGAGACCGTCACTCGCCGATAACCGGTCCGGCTCGTCCGACATGCGCTTCTCTCCATTGCCGCATGAAACGGGGGAAATCGACCGGTTCACGCCATATCGGCGCCAATATCAGCATCAATCGATTCTGCCTGTTTCACAGCAATCCCTATTATAATTGCGAATGATTTGCAATTGCAAAAGATAAAGCCGGCATGGGTCATATTGTCGCGAAAGTGGCGGCCAGGGGTGGCGGGACGGGTTCAAGGCATCGCCGTCTTCAGCATTCGCCTGAAGCACGCCTGCAGCACGATCGTATTTGCAGCAGAGAGGATTACCGATCGGCGGCCATGCGATCCCCGCCCTCGCCCTAACCGCTTCCTCGTCATCGCCCGGCTTGTCCTTGTGGTCCATTGGCCCCGTCGACCTGCCAACGCATTGGTGTAGAAATTCAAACGCTTCTGAGCGCCGGTAGGCCATCGGATTGCCGGCTTGGGCGCGGGCAATGACGGTGGAGAGCGTCGAAGCGATCCGATCCCGGGGGAATTCGGGTCGCAAGGACGATTGTGGCCGCCGGTCGTCAGCCCGACCATGTGTCGCGGTCAATACCGCACGGTATTGGCGCCCATTGCGTTTCCCGAAGTCACGAAAAGCCCGCTATCCGTTTGATTTCAGGACTATTCCTGTCCGAAGACCGGTTCAGATCCGGTTCAGTTTGTTTCGGGAAGTCGCTTCAGGAGACGATTTCGATCAGCTCGACATCGAACACCAGGTCCTGGCCGGCGAGCGGGTGATTGGCGTCGAGCGTCGCAATGTCGTCGGTCAATCTGACCACGGTGAGCATCAGCGGCTGGCCGTCCTCCGATACCGCCTGCAGCCGCGCGCCGACGGCGAGTTCGATCTCTTCGGGAATGGTGTCGCGCGGAACGTCGCGCACGGCTTCAGGCTGGCGGGCGCCATAGGCATCGTCGCTCATGATCGTCACCGTGTTCTTGTCGCCGACCGCCATGCCGAGGATTTCCCGCTCGAGCCCCGGAATGATGCTGCCCTGGCCGAGGGTGAATTCGAGCGGCTCGCGGCCGGTCGAGGAATCGAACTCGGTGCCGTTGGTGAATCGGCCGGTATAGTGGACGCGCACGGTGTCGCCGGATTTGGCTGCGGACATCAATCTGTCTCCGTTCGGGATGGTTTCGGCTTGGCCAAGCTGAAGACATCCCTTGGGAGCGGTCAGCAGAATCGCGACAAGCGGCTCGATGCCCGGATCCCTAGCACGATTCCCGGTCCGCCGTCACCCGACGGCCGGCAAACCTGTAAAACAGCGCTACAGAATGAACCGGCTCAGATCGGCGTTGCGGGCGATCTCGCCGAGATTGTCCTGGACGTAGGCCGCATCGATGGTGATCGTCTCCGAGGCGCGGTCGGGGGCGGTGAAGCTGATCTCGTCGAGCACCTTTTCCATCACCGTCTGCAGCCGCCGCGCGCCGATATTCTCCACCGTCGAATTGATCTCAACGGCGATATCGGCGATCGCGTCGATGGCGTCCTCGGTGAAGTCCAGCGTCACCCCCTCGGTCCCCATCAGCGCGACATACTGCTTGATCAGGCTCGCTTCGGTGTCGGTCAGGATCTGGCGGAAATCGTCCTTGGTCAGCGGCCTGAGCTCGACCCGGATCGGCAGCCGCCCCTGCAGTTCGGGCAAGAGGTCGGACGGCTTGGCGACGTGGAAGGCGCCCGAGGCGATGAACAGCACGTGGTCGGTCTTGACCGGTCCGTATTTGGTGGCGACCGTCGTCCCCTCGATCAGCGGCAGCAGGTCGCGCTGCACACCCTCGCGCGAGACATCGGCGCCGGCGCGTCCCTCGCGCGCGGTGATCTTGTCGATCTCGTCGAGGAAGACGATGCCGTCATCTTCGACCGCGCGGATCGCCTCCTGGATGATCTGATCGTCGTCGAGCAGCTTGTCGGATTCCTCCGCCACCAGGAGATCGTAGGAATCGCGCACCGAGACGCGGCGCGTCTTGGTGCGTCCGCCGAACGCCTTGCCGAGCACGTCGTTGATGTTGATCATGCCGACGCTGGCGCCGGGCATGCCGGGGATGTCGAAGGCCGGCATGCCGGACGAGGTGTCCTGCAGCTCGATCTGGATTTCCTTTTCGTCGAGGGTGCCTTCGCGCAGCTTTTTGCGGAATGACGAACGCGTCGATTCACTCGAAGAAGCGCCGACTAATGCATCAAGTACGCGTTCTTCGGCGGCAAGGTGCGCCTTTGCTTGCACTTCTTTGCGCTTTCCCTCACGGATCAATCCGATTCCGACCTCGACGAGATCGCGGACGATGCTCTCCACGTCGCGGCCGACATAGCCGACCTCGGTGAATTTCGTCGCCTCGATCTTGACAAACGGCGCCCCGGCGAGCCGCGCCAGCCGTCGAGAAATCTCGGTCTTGCCGACGCCGGTCGGGCCGATCATCAGGATGTTCTTCGGCAGCACCTCTTCGCGCATCGGGCCTTCGAGTTGCTGCCGGCGCCAGCGGTTGCGCAGCGCAATCGCCACGGCGCGCTTGGCGTCCTTCTGGCCGATAATATAGCGGTCGAGTTCGGAAACGATCTCGCGGGGAGAGAAATGGGTCATCGCGTCCTCTGAAATCTGTGCGCCGGCTGCGGCGTCAGGCGAGCCGCGCGGCGTGCTGTGTCGACGATGGCCTGCCCGGCTTGGTCATCGCAAGTCCTTTTGCCCCATTGCGTCAACATCACACCAGCGGCGGAAGCCGCTTCAACAGCGGATGGCCCTTGAACGGTGCAAGCAGGGCGGCGCGGACCCGGTGCCAGTTGACGCCGAGCAGGATGATCATGAGCCCGATGACCAGCGGCACCAGCGCGATCACCGAGAAATTCCAGTTGCTGGCCCTGGTCGTGCCATAGGTGACCGCAATCGTGATGTAGGCCAGCGTCGAGACCACCAGCGGCCGCCGGTCGATGACGATGCCGATCGTCGCGGCAATGAGGGCTGCGCCGAACACCACCCAGATCGCCGTGTCGAATTCGCCGTTCATCAGGATCGTCACGAACAGGGAATGGATCGTCATCGGCGAGCCGACGACGAACAGCCAGAACGCGTAATCGTTGACCCGGCTGCGGCGCAGCGGATCGGCCATGTCGAGCCGGATCGCGATCAACAGGCAGACGAGCCCGGACAGCGCGGTCAGCGCCAATATCGGCGTGTCGGGAAAGACATCGTGCCGGGCAATGGTCAGCGCGGCGGTTGCGAGAACGGCGATCGGCAGAAGCAGGATCGGCAGCCGGGCGCGCAGGAACGCGACCAGCAGCACCGCCGCCAACAGCCCGGAGATCTCGGGGTCGTCGATGATTGCCCCGGAGGTGAAGATGCCGGTCGAGCCTGTCGAGAGCGCATAGGCCGTCGTCGCCGAATAGGCGGCGAGCAGCGCCGCGACGAAGGCCGGCGCATATTTGCGGTTCCAGAGCCCGAAATATTCGAGCATGGCCCAGTTGACCGCCGCAAACAGGATATAGACGGTGACCGGGCCGACCGCCGGCGAAAACGCCGACAGGCTCCCCGCCGCGCCCATCAGGATGAACTGACCGACGCAGATGAAGACGTCGGCGAAATTGTCGATGAACCGGAACCGCTCGCTGCGCGCCACCGGCGCGCTGTCGCCGTCGTCGGAAATTGCGGCGATTTCGGCGGCCTGCTCGGCCGAGATCACGCCGCGCTCCACCGCCTCGTCGAGCTGTTTCGGGGTCACCGCCATGCCGGTTAGCCTGTCGCCTCCAGGCTTTCGATGAGCAGCGACGAATTGGTGTAGACGCAGATCTCGGCGGCGATCGCCATCGCCTTTCTGGCGATCGCCTCGGCGTCGAGATCGGTGTCCATCAGCGCCCGTGCCGCGGCCAGCGCGTAATTGCCGCCCGAACCGATGCCCATCGCCCCGCCTTCCGGCTCCAGCACGTCGCCGGTGCCGGTCAGCACCAGGCTGGTCGACCGGTCGGCGACAATCATCATCGCCTCGAGCCGGCGCAGGAAGCGGTCGGTGCGCCAGTCCTTGGCGAGTTCGACGGAGGCGCGCAGCAATTGCTCGGGATATTGTTCGAGCTTCGATTCAAGCCGCTCCAGAAGCGTGAAGGCATCGGCCGTGGCCCCGGCGAAGCCGGCGATCACATCGCCCTTGCCGACCGGGCGCACCTTGCGCGCCGAATGCTTGATCACCGTCTGGCCGAGCGAGACCTGGCCGTCGCCGGCGATGACCACGCGGCCGCCCTTGCGCACGGTGAGGATCGTCGTTCCGTGCCAGCCGGTCGGATCGTAAGCGGTCATGAACGAATTCCTTGTCAAACGGATCAGCCCCATGTCGCCGCGTCCGCTCGGCGGCGCGGCGGGCTCAAGCTCCTTATGTATGCGCCCTTCACCGCGATGCAAACCGCAATTGGGGACGGTGCGACACCGCGCTATGGCGCAGATCGGGAACGGCTGATAAAAGACCTGCGTCCGGCGCAGCCGCGGGCGGAAGCCACCGCCAAAGCGCGTCAAGGAGCGACCGATGCGACAGGCAACCACAGACCGCAAGACCAAAGAGACCGACATCCGCGTTGCCGTCAACCTCGACGGCGGCGGCCGCTATGACATCGCCACCGGTATCGGCTTCTTCGACCATATGCTCGAACAGCTCTCGCGCCATTCGCTGATCGATATCGACATCAAGGCCCAGGGCGACCTCCACATCGACATGCACCACACGGTGGAGGACGTCGGGATCGCGCTCGGCCAGGCCGTCGCCGAAGCGCTCGGCGACAAGGCCGGCATTTGCCGCTACGCCTCGATCGCGCTGCCGATGGACGAGACGCTGACGCGCTGTGCGCTCGACGTGTCCGGCCGGCCCTATCTGGTGTGGCGGATCGCGTTCGCCCGCGACAAGGTCGGCGACATGGACACCGAACTCTTTCGCGAGTTCTTCCAGGCCTTTGCCCAGCACGCCGGCCTGACCCTGCATCTCGAAACCGCCTACGGCGAAAACAACCATCACATTGCCGAATCCGCCTTCAAGGCGCTGGCCCGGGGCTTGCGCGCCGCAATCGCCATCGACGAGCGCCGCGCCGGCGAACTGCCCTCGACCAAGGGCCGGCTCGGCGGCTGAGGGGCGGACGATGACGCGGGTCTATACGGTCCATGCCCCACCCGACGCGGCGGCAAGCGACGAAGCGGCCGACCGGTTCGTCTTCGTCAAGGAGGGGTTCTGCTGGCCGGCGCTCGTGATCCCGCCGCTTTGGCTCGTCTACAGGCGCCTGTGGCTGGTGCTGCTCGGCTGGCTCATGGTCATCGCCGCCATCCTGGCCGGCTATGAATATCTCGGCAGGCTCATACCCGGCCTTGTCGAACTGCTGTTCGGGTTTCTGTTTGCGCTCGAGGCCAATGAGCTCAGGCGCTGGACGCTCACCCGACGCGGCTGGCGGTTTCTGGGCATTGCCGCCGGCCGCAATCGCGGCGAGGCCGAGCACCGGTTCCTCACCGACTGGTATGGGCCTGCCGCGGCGCCGCGGCAGCCGGCCCGGGCGGTTCCGGCGCCGGCCCCGACAAGCGTGATCGGCCACTTTCCGCGGCCCGGAGGGGCGCAATGACCGTCGCCATCATCGATTACGGCTCGGGCAATCTGCACTCTGCCGAAAAGGCGTTCGAGCGCGCCGCCCGCGAGGGCGACGGCGAGAAGATCCGCGTCACCGCCGATCCCGATGTCGTCGCGGCCGCCGACCGCGTGGTGCTTCCGGGCGTCGGCGCCTTTGCCGATTGCCGCGCCGGCCTCCTTGCCGTCGACGGCATGGTCGAGGCGCTGCGGCAGGCCGTCGAGGTGCGCGCGCGTCCATTTCTGGGGATTTGCGTCGGCATGCAGCTGATGGCAACCCGCGGCCTCGAACATGGCGAGACCGAAGGCTTCGACTGGATCGCCGGTGACGTGGTCGAGATCGCACCCGATGATCCGGACCTGAAAATCCCGCATATGGGCTGGAACACGCTGAATATTATGCACGAACATCCGATCTTCTTTAATATTGAGACCGGCAATTCCGGATTACACGCATATTTCGTGCATTCCTATCATCTTGCCGCGGCGCAGGACGGCGATCTCGTCGCGACGACCGACTATGGCGGCGCGGTGACCGCGGTTGTCGCCCGGGACAACCGGATCGGGACGCAGTTCCATCCCGAAAAGAGCCAGCTCATGGGCCTGGCGCTGATCGCCAATTTTCTGAGGTGGCGGCCGTGATTCTGTTTCCGGCGATCGACCTCAAGGACGGCCAGTGCGTTCGCCTCAAGCGCGGCGACATGGACCAGGCAACCGTCTTCAACGACGATCCCGCCGCCCAGGCCATGGCTTTTGCCAAGCAGGGCTTTTCCTGGCTGCACGTGGTCGATCTGAACGGCGCCTTTGCCGGCCGTCCGGTCAACGCCGCGGCTGTGGAGTCGGTTCTCGCCGCAATCGACATACCGGTGCAGCTCGGCGGTGGCATTCGCGATCTCGAAAGCGTGGAAGTATGGCTCGAAAAGGGCATAGAACGCGTCATACTTGGTACGATCGCCGTGCAAAATCCCAAAATTGTGCATGAAGCGTGCAAATTATTCCCCAACCGAATCGCGGTCGGTATCGATGCCAGGGGCGGCCGCGTCGCCGTTGAGGGCTGGGCCGAAACGAGCGAATTGACGGCGATCGACCTTGCCCGTCGCTTCGAGGATGCCGGGGTCGCCGCCATAATCTACACCGATATCGATCGCGACGGCGTTTTGACCGGCCTCAACCTTAAAAGCACGCTGACGCTGGCCAGGGCCGTCTCCGTGCCGGTGATCGCTTCGGGCGGCCTTGCCTCGATGGCCGATATCGCCCGGCTGGCCGAGCCGGACTGCGCCATATTGGAGGGCGCGATCACCGGCCGGGCGCTCTATGACGGCCGGATCGATGCGGCAGAAGCGCTTGACCTGTTGCGGAAATCCGGGGCGGCGGCATGATTTGGCACACGCCACGACGTTTGTTGGACTATCGCCGTTACTGTGTTGATTTGCGGCTAAACCGAGAAAGCCGACAACCGCCCAATCCCCTCACCCGGCGCTTCGCGCCGACCTCTCCCCAGAGGGGAGAGGTGAGGTTCTTCAATGTGTTGCGGTTTTCGTGCCCTCTCCCCGGCGGGGCGAGGGACAGGGTGAGGGGGGCTGAGATCGCTTTCTTGATCCACGTATCCGGCATGGTGATAACAACCGTATCGTGGTGCGTGACGATCGAGGATCGGCTGGCCGGCAAGGGCGTAGGGGCCGGCGGCCGGCCGGCCGCAACCCAGCGGGCGGGTCGGCAATGCTGAAGGCCCGGGTCATCCCCTGCCTCGACGTCAAGGACGGCCGCGTCGTCAAGGGCGTCAATTTCGTCGATCTGGTCGATGCCGGCGATCCGGTGGAGGCGGCCAAGGCCTATGACGCGGCCGGCGCCGACGAGCTCTGCTTTCTCGACATCACCGCCAGCCATGAAGACCGCGGCATCATTCTCGACGTGGTGCAGCGCACCGCCGAGCAGTGCTTCATGCCGCTGACCGTCGGCGGCGGTGTCCGCACGCTCGATGACATTCGCGCGCTTCTGAACGCCGGCGCCGACAAGGTGTCGATCAATACAGCGGCCGTTCATGACCGCAGCTTCGTGCAGAAAGCGGCGGAGAAATTCGGTTCTCAGTGTATCGTTATCGCTATTGATGCAAAGAACGTGCAAAACGGAATTGAAGATGCACATTGGGAGATATTTACCCATGGCGGACGCAAGCCGACCGGCATCGATGCGGTCGCCTACGCACGCGAGGTCGTGGCGCTCGGCGCCGGCGAGATCCTGCTGACCTCGATGGACCGCGACGGCACCCGCCAGGGTTTCGATCTGGCGCTGACGCGGGCGATCGCCGATGCGGTTTCGGTGCCGACGATCGCCTCGGGCGGCGTCGGCACCCTCGATCATCTGGTCGAAGGCATCCGGGAGGGCCATGCCACCGCCGTGCTCGCCGCCTCGATCTTCCATTTCGGCGAATATACGATCCGCGAAGCGAAGCAATACATGGCGAAAAAGGGTCTGGCCATGCGCCTCGATCCGTGACCGGCGAAGCGCCGGCAATTCATGGCAGGGGCCGGGCAATGTAGCCGAGGACGCCATAGCGGGGCGGCAGGCGATAGAACGCTCAAGGGTTCACGCGGCGCCTGATCGAGAGGGAAAGCGGCACGGCATGAGCGAATTTTCCTTGCAAGAATTGGCGGAAATAATTGCCGATCGCGCACAGTCGGATGACAAAAATTCATATACGCGCAAGCTTCTTGATAAAGGCGTCGAAAAATGCGCAAAAAAGTTCGGCGAAGAGGCGGTCGAACTCGCCATTGCCGCGGTGGCGCGCGATCCGGCCGCCATTCGGTCCGAGGCCGCCGACGTGCTCTACCATCTCCTCGTTCTGCTTCAGGCCGGCGGCGTCAGCCTTGCGGCGGTGATCGATGAGCTTGCCGGGCGCACCGGCCGGTCCGGGCTCGACGAAAAGGCGTCGCGGCCGCCGGATTGATCTGTTGCGGTGCGGAACATGGCGATGATATGACGGATGTCGCGCACCCCGGCTGAACATGTGACGCGGAACGGACGCGATGGATCAACTGGCTGACGGCGAACTGTCGCCCTATCTCGTCTTTTCCCGTGCCGAATGGGCGGAGCTGCGCGCGGAGACGCCGCTGACGCTGACGCCGGACGAGGTGCGCCGGCTAAGGTCGCTGAACGACCCGATCTCCATGGACCAGGTCGTCAGCATCTATCTTCCGCTGTCGCGGCTGCTCAGTCTCTATGTCAAGGCGACGCAGGGCCTGTTCGACGCCACCCGCACCTTTCTCGGCGCCGACGGCAAGGTGCCCTATGTCATCGGCGTCGCCGGCTCGGTTGCGGTCGGCAAGTCGACGACGGCGCGGCTCTTGCGCGCGCTGCTCGCCCGCTGGACGAACACGCCGAAGGTCGAGCTGATCACCACCGACGGCTTCCTCCTGCCCAATTCGGTGCTCAACCGCGAAGGGCTGATGGAGCGCAAGGGTTTCCCGGAAAGCTACGACACGCCGGCACTGCTCCGGTTCCTGCGCGACATCAAGGCCGGCCGCCGGCAGGTTTCCGCGCCGTTTTATTCGCACCTGATCTACGACATCGTGCCGGACCAGCACACGGTGATTGACCGTCCGGACATCCTGATCGTCGAGGGATTGAATGTGCTGCAGCCGGCGCGCCTGCCCAGGGACGGCACCTCGACGCCGTTCGTTTCGGATTTCTTCGATTTCAAGATCTACATCCACGCCGAGCAGGAGCATCTGCGCCGCTGGTACGTGGAGCGCTTCATGCGCCTGCGCGAAACCGCCTTCCGCGATCCGAAGTCCTACTTCCACCGTTATTCGGAATTGACGGATTCGGAGGCGGCGGAGACGGCCGACGATATCTGGGAGCGCATCAATCTTGCAAATTTGCGCGAAAATATTCTCCCAACGCGCGCACGCGCCGACCTAATTCTGCGAAAAGATGCGGAACATGCGATAGAAACCGTTTCTTTGCGCAAGCTCTAGTCGGCTTTTTGAGGCATTCGGATTCACACGTATAATAACATGTTTCAGAAAATTATGTGAGAATAACGCATATTCCACATATATCTACAATTATAAGAGCATATTTACGAAAAATACGCATGAAATAGATCAATCATGACCGTAATTCTGGCCGGATGATCGACCGTGCGCTTCGGACCTGTCACCCGGTCGTCGGCTTGTCGCCGGCACGGATGTCCTTCCAGCGGTCCTGCTGGCTCAGCATCTGCCGCAGATAGGCCATGTTTGCATCCGCCTGGCGCGGGTCGAGCTCGGTGCGGGCGATCGCTTCGGCCTCGGCGAAATTGCCCTGCAGGCCGAGCACCAGCGCCAGATTCTGCCGCACCCGGCTGTCGGCTTCAGGGTGGCTGACCGCCCGGCGCAGATGCTGCTCGGCGCGGGCAAGGTCGCCGGCCAGCGCATAGGAAAGCCCGAGATTGGACAGCACCGAAGGTTCGCCCGGCGCGATCTGCAGGGCGCGGTGATATTCCCGGCGCGCCTCCTCGTGGCGGCCGATCTGGTCGAGGATCGTGCCCTTGGCCGAGTGCAGCCGCCAGTCCGGCGTATCCGAGCGCTGCGTCTGGTCGATGACCCGCAGCGCCTCCTCAAGGTCGCCATTGGCGACCAGCGCCTTGCCATAGGCCGACCGCACGTCGCGGTCTTTCGGATTGCTGATGGTGGCCCGCTGCAGCACCGCCACCGCCTGATCGGTCCGGCCGAGCGCGACAAGCGCGGCGCCATAGTTCAGCGCCGTATCGCGGTCCTCGGCGTTGCGCTTGTAGGCCTTGCCCCAATGGTTCGCCGCGCGCCGCAGTTCGGCCTCCGACATCGAGCCGGAATAGCGCGCCACGTCAGCCATCTTACCGCGCGAACCGACGCCGATCTGCGACGAACAGGCGGCAAGCGCGACCGCGAGGAGAACCGCGCCGGCGATCCCGGCCGCTCTGCGCGGACGGCAACGAAATGGTCCAGGGTTGGCGCTGATCATGATCGTCTCCGTCATTCGGTGTCTTCGGCGGCCGCCCGCCGCCGGTCCAGGGCCCGCGTTGCGGTCGTCGCATGCCGCTGGCCCGAACCGATTTCTCGATGAAGTAATGAAGCGTTAACCCTAATGAATGGTTAAGGCCCGCCGTTCCTGCGATCGTCCGGGCCCGCGGCGAAATTCGATCCCGCGTGCCTTGCGCAATCCGCAATGCGGCGGTATCGAGCCTCAGAGCGAGCGAGAAGGGTGGCGCACCGGAATGTCCGATATCCTGCTGCCGGCGGATTGTGGCGAGCCGCATGTCCCGATTTACATCGTCACGCCGAAGGATTTGGCGGAACGGCTGGCCGCGCTGCCGCCGTCGGCCCGCGCCTGGGCGGAGGCCCACCGCTATCGCGCCGAGGACGAAAGCAGTCTCGTTCTCCCCGACGAGGCCGGCGCCATCTCCGCCGTCATTTGCAGCGGCGACGGCAGCCCCCGCCCGGATAAGGGGTTCGCCCTTTCGCGCCTCGTCGGCGACCTGCCCGCCGGGCTCTATCGCTTTGCCGGTCGCTTGCCGCGGCCGGCGGTCACCACCCTTGCCTGGGAACTCGCCACCTATCGCTTCGACCGCTACAAGGCCGATGACCGCAACTCGGCGCGGCTGATTGCGCCGGCCGATGTCGACCTTGCCGAAATCGGCCGCATCGCCGAAGGCGTCACGCTCGCCCGCGACCTCATCAACACCCCGGCCAATGACCTCGGTCCGGCGGAACTGGAGACCGCGCTGCGCACCCTCGCCGAGCGCCACGGCGCCGAGATCAATGTCGTCACCGGCGATGCGCTGCTTGCCGAAAACCTGCCGCTGGTGCATGCCGTCGGTGCCGCGAGCGACCGTCCGCCGCGCCTGATCGACCTCAGCTGGGGGCCGGCCGACGCCGCCAAGGTCACGCTCATCGGCAAGGGCGTCTGCTTCGACAGCGGCGGCCTCGACATCAAGCCGTCATCGGCAATGGCGCTGATGAAAAAGGACATGGGCGGCGCCGCCAATGCGATCGGCCTGGCCCATATGATCATGGCCGCCGGCCTGCCCGTGCGGCTGCGCCTCATCATTCCGGCGGTCGAAAACGCCATTTCGGGCCGCGCCTTCCGCCCCGGCGACGTGTTGCCGAGCCGAAAGGGGCTGACCGTGGAAATCGGCAATACCGATGCCGAAGGCCGGCTGATCCTCGCCGACGCCCTGGCGCTGGCCGACGAGGAGCGCCCCGATCTCATGATCGATCTGGCGACGCTGACGGGTGCTGCCCGGGTCGCCCTCGGGCCGCAGCTTCCGCCCCTCTACACCAATGACGAGGATATCGCCGCCGCGCTCGCCGCCGCCGCGCCCGAGGTCGAAGACCCGATCTGGCGGATGCCGCTTTGGCAACCCTATGACGGCGATCTGAAATCGAAGATCGCCGACGTCAACCACATCGCCAGCCACGGCTTTGCCGGCTCGATCATCGCCGCCCTGTTTCTCGCCCGCTTCGTCGCGCCGGCGACCTCATGGGTCCATTTCGACATCTTCGCCTGGAACAAGACCGCCTCGCCGGGCCGTCCCGAGGGCGGCGAGGCCCAGGCGATCCGCGCGCTCTATGAAGTGATCAAGGCCCGATATTCCTGATCCGGCGCCGGCCCGGCTTGCCGGTCGGTTGATGTGTGTTCGGCGGTCCATCTCAGTCCTCTGCTTCGTCTTTGCCCGCTTTATGCGGGCAATCCAATGGCCTATCAGCACGCGGAAGCGCCTGAGTTTTTGGGCGGAAGCACTGGCCGTACGGGAAGGCCAATGGACCACCCGAATAAATCGGGTGGTGACAAAGGAGGGGTAGGTCGGTGACGAGAGAGGGGAGTGGGTGGTGACGAGTGAGGGGTTGGGTGGTGACGTCGGGACGGGGAGGGGAGCCGTATCCGACGACAATTCCAGTCGGGGAAGCGCCATTTCTACAACCGCATACCGCGACGGCGCCAAGTTAAAGCCCCCGATAAGGGATCGGTAAATCCCTCGCCTTTAGGCGATGGACCAAAGAAAGATGTCATCGCGAGGCCACGAAGTGGCCGTGGCGATCCAGTCTGCAGATAAAGGAGGGTACGGCCCTGGATTGCTCCGCTCGCAATGACGAGGATGATGATGGCGGTGGCGTCCGTCGGCCGAACGGCCGACCGATCCGGCTTTTAGCCCTAACCCGAAGACACCGGCCTGAGCCCGTGGCGTGTTCACACCCGGAAGCAATAGCGCCCACCGGCTTGCCGGCCGAGGGCGTTGCGGTTTAAATAATTCGCATCCGAAACGATATCGCTAAAAAAGTACGGTGTTGGCGATGGCGGTTGCGTTGCGGGCCGGTCAGGCCTTGAAGCTTTGGCATAATGTCAATCTCGCCCTCGTCCGCGGCGGCGACAGCGATTTGACGGCGCGGCAGATGACGATCCTGCTCACGATCTATCTGGAGGCGCCGCCGCACACCGTGCGCGGCCTGGCCGCCAAACTCGGCGTCACCAAGCCGGTGATCACAAGGGCGCTCGACACCATGGGGCGTTTGAATCTGGTCAGCCGGCGCCGCGACGAGGCCGACCGGCGCAACGTCGTCATCCAGCGCACGGTCACCGGCGCGCTCTATGTGGAACAGCTCGGCGATCTGGTCGTCGACGAGGCCGGGAAGCTGCCCCGGTGAGCGCGCCGCTCGATCCGCGGCTGAACGCCTATCGTTCCGACCTTGCCGATGAAAGGCTCGCTGGCCGCGTCACCGCCGACCGTTTCGTCGCGCCGAACGAAGCCCGGGTGATCGCACCGGTGATGCCGGTCCGGCGCCATCCGCGCCCCGATTCTGCGCTCGACACAGAGGCGCTGTTCGGCGAAACCGTCCGCGTTTTCGAAGAAAGTGCAGAAGGCTGGTCCTGGGTCCAGCTCGTTGAAGACGGCTATGTCGGCTATGCGCCATCGGCCATGCTCGGCGAGGCCGGGGCGGCACCGAGCCACAAGGTCGCGGTCCTGCGCACCTTCCTTTATCCCGGCCCCGACATCAAACTCCCGCCCGAAGCGGCGATCACGCTCGGCGCCAAGGTCGTCGTCCAGGACGACGCGCCGCCGTTCTCGGTCCTCGACAGCGGGCACGCGGTAATCACCAGCCACCTCATGCCGGTCGACCGGTTCGCGGCCGATTTCGTCGCAATGGCCGAAAAGTTCCTCGGCCTGCCCTATCTGTGGGGCGGCAAGTCGAGCCGCGGCCTCGATTGCTCGGGCCTCGTGCAACTGGCCTGCCTCGCCGCCGGCATCGACGCGCCGCGCGACACCTACATGCAGGACGCCGAACTCGGCGACGATATCGGCACCGAGATTTCCGGGCTTGAGCGCGGCGATCTGGTGTTCTGGGCCGGCCATGTCGGCATCATGCGCGACCGCGAGACCCTGCTCCACGCCAATGCCCATCACATGCTGGTGGAAAGCGAGCCTGTCGAGACGGCGATTGCCCGCATCGCGGCCGCCGGCCTGCCGGTCACCTGTATCCGCCGCATCGCCGATTATCGCGCGACGGCAAACCGCTCGTCGAAGGAATAGCCGGCACCGCGCACGGTGCGGATCGGATCGCGCTGCCGGCCGCGATTGATCGCCTTGCGCAGCCGGCCGACATGAACGTCAACCGTTCGCTCGTCGACATAGACGTCGCGGCCCCACACCGCATCGAGCAATTGCTCGCGGCTGAACACCCGGCCCGGCGACTGCATCAGGAATTCGAGCAGCCGGAACTCGGTCGGCCCCAGATGCAGCTCGCGTCCCGACCGGTGCACCCGGTGGGTTTCGCGATCGAGCTCCAGCTCGCCGGCCCGCAGCAGCGAAGAGATCACCTCCGGCCGCGCCCGGCGCAACAGCGCCCGCACCCGGGCGATCAGTTCCGGCACCGAGAACGGTTTCACCACATAATCGTCGGCGCCGGTCGAAAGCCCGCGAATGCGTTCGCTTTCCTCGCCGCGCGCGGTCAGCATGATCACCGGCAGGTCACGGGATTCGGGCCGTGCCCGCAGCCGCCGGCAAAGCTCGATGCCGGAAAGTCCAGGAAGCATCCAGTCCAGCACCAGCAGGTCAGGCAGCGCTTCGCGCAGCTTCAACTCCGCCTCATCGCCGTTCATGCAGACATCAACGGCGTAGCCTTCCGCCTCGAGATTGTAGCGCAGCAGCAGCGTCAGGGGTTCTTCGTCTTCGACGATGAGTATTCGCGGAATCATCGGTCTAGTCAGAAAGATCGGGCTGGGCGATGCCGTCGGCCGTCACCGCGCTCGTCAAGTCCTTCTTGGTTCGGCTTTCGGTGATCCGTTCACCGGTGATGATGTAGTGCACCGTCTCGGCGATATTGGTCGCGTGGTCGCCGATCCGTTCGAGGTTCTTGGCGCAAAAGAGGAGGTGGGTGCACAGGGTGATGTTGCGCGGGTCCTCCATCATGTAGGTGAGCAGTTCGCGGAAGAGCGAGGTGTACATGGCGTCCACCTCCTCGTCGCGCGCCCGCACCACGCCGGCGGCATGATCGTCATGGGAGGCATAGCTGTCGAGCACCGCCTTCAACTGCTCCATGGCAAGCTGCGCCATGTGTTCGACGCCGAAGATCAGCCGCTTCTGCCGGAATTCGTCGTCGATGGCGATCGTCCGCTTGGCGACGTTCTTGGCCAGATCGCCGATGCGTTCGAGATCGTGCGAAATCCGGATGGCGGCGATGATCTCTCTGAGATCGAGCGCCATCGGCTGCCGCTTGGCGATCAAGAGCGTCGATTTCTCCTCGATCTCGGCGTGCATGTCGTCGATACGCTCGTCTTCGGCAATCACGGCGTGCGCCCGATCGGTGTCCCGGGCGACAAGCGCCGACACCGCCTCGCCGACCAAATGTTCCGCCAGGCCGCCCATTTCGGCAATGCGATGGGCGAGATCTCTCAGATCTTCGTCATAGGCACGGACGATATGGTCCGACATCGTTTTCTCCTCGGGCTCCCGGGCGCTTCAGATCAGCCGAAGCGGCCAGTAATATAGTCCTGCGTACGCTGATCGTGCGGATTGGTGAAGATATGATCGGTGCGGCCTTCCTCGACCAGATGGCCGAGATGGAAGAACGCGGTGCGCTGCGAGACCCGCGCCGCCTGCTGCATCGAGTGGGTGACGATGACGATGGCGTAGTTTTCGCGCAGTTCGTCGATCAGTTCCTCGACCTTGGCGGTGGCGATCGGATCGAGCGCCGAACACGGTTCGTCCATGAGGATGACCTCAGGGCTGACGGCGATTGCCCGGGCGATGCACAGACGCTGCTGCTGTCCGCCGGAAAGCCCGGTGCCCGGCTCGTCGAGGCGATCCTTGACCTCGTCCCAGAGGCCGGCCTTCTGCAGGCTCGTGGTGACAATTTCATCAAGCTCGGATTTGCCGGCAGCGATGCCGTGAATGCGCGGACCGTAGGCGACGTTCTCGAATATCGATTTCGGAAACGGATTCGGCTTCTGAAACACCATGCCGACCCGGGCGCGCAACTCAACCACGTCCACCGACGGATCGTAAACATCGGTTTCGTCGAGCGTGATCCTGCCCGAAACCCGGCAGATCGGGATCGTGTCATTCATCCGGTTGAGGCAGCGGATATAGGTTGACTTGCCACAGCCGGAGGGGCCGATCAGTGCCGTGACCTCGCGGTCGTGGACGATGTGGTCGACGTCAAATAGCGCCTGCTTTTCCCCGTAGTGGACGCTGACTTTCTCGCCCCGCATCTTAATCGCGTGACCGGCGGTCGCCGTCTGTCCAACCGCGTCGTTCACCTGCATATCCATTGTTCCGATCCTGTTTTTACCAACGCCGTTCAAAACGCTTGCGCAAGACCACGGCCATCGCGTTCATGATGATGAGGAAACCGAGCAGAACCATGATCGCCGCGGCCGTCTTCTGCTGGAAGGCGGGTTCCGGGAAGTCGGCCCACATATAGATCTGCACCGGCAGCACGGTCGCCGGATCGAGCGGACCGCCGGGGATGTCGACAATGAAGGCGACCATGCCGATCAGCAGCAGCGGCGCGGTTTCGCCGAGCGCCTGCGCCATGCCGATGATCGTTCCGGTCAAGATTCCCGGCATCGCCAGCGGCAGCACGTGATGCGTGACGGTCTGGAGCTTCGAGGCGCCGACGCCGAGCGCGGCTTCGCGGATCGACGGCGGCACCGCCTTCAGCGCCGCGCGGGCGGCGATGATGATCGTCGGCAGCGTCATCAGCGCCAGCACCATGCCCCCGACCAACGGGGCAGAGCGTGGCAGTCCGAACACGCTCAGAAACACCGCCAATCCGAGCAGGCCGAAAACAATCGACGGCACCGCGGCGAGATTGTTGATGTTGACCTCGATCATGTGGGTCACCCGGTTCTTCGGCGCGAACTCCTCAAGGTAGATCGCGGCCGCGACACCGAGCGGGAACGATAGCATCAGCGTCACCAGCATGGTGAAGAAAGAACCGACGACGGCACCCCAGACGCCGGCGAACTCGGCCTCGCGGCTGGCGCCGCCGGAGAAGAACAGCCAGTTGAACTGGGTTTCGATGCGGCCGTTGTCGCGCAGCCGATCGAGCCAGACGATCTCGGCGTCGTTGACCTTGCGCGACGCTTCCGGCACGTCGATACGCTCGATCGACCAGCTTCCCTTCGGCGCATCGTCCATCGAGGTCAGCGGCAGCAGCACCCGGCCCTCGATCGAGGTCTCGTCGATGGCGTTGATCTTGAGGACGCCGCCATTCAGTTGGAGGATATAGGACGGCAGGCCGGTGTTGAGCTGCTCGCGGGCATTGACCGCATTGGCGCGTGTCTCGAGCGCTGCGGCGTCCCGGTCAAGCCGCTCGATCTGCGACTTGACCGCGGCCAGATCGTTCTCCAGCGATTTGAGCAGGGATTGAAGCCGCGGCTTGTCTTCGGCGTTCGCGGTCTCGATCGCCTTCACGGTGGCGTCGATGCGCGACGTGATCCGCCGCACCGACCGCTCCCGCCCGGCGATGCTGCCGCGCAGAGCCGCCGCCTGTTCGGCGAGCTGGGCCTTGATGGCCTGGAGGATTTCGTTGAAATCATTCGCCGTCGACAGCACCTTGATGTGGTCCTCGACCTCCACCGGCGAGGCGATGCCGTTGGACGCAATCTCCGTCTTTCCGGTCACCATGCCCTTCAGATAGAGGTCGGCGGTATCCGACAAAAGCACGTCGCTGTCCGCGCCCGCGCCAATGCGGGCGGTGTCTTCGATGACCTCCCTGCGCAAGAGGATGCTCGCGCCCGACGACACCAGCGCATAGAGGGTTTTGCGGTCGGAGCGCGACTTGACATGCGGGAACTCGGCCCTGAGCGCGTTGCGGATAAGGCCGTTATAGTCGGCCCGGCCGATCGCTTCCGGATCGCGCGTGCCGTCCGGATCGATCTTGGCTTCCGACAGGTCGACCGGCAGCTTGGCGATGTTGATGGTGAAGGCCGGGATCCCCTGGCCGACGACCGTCGACAACAAGAGGATCAGAAACAGGATCGCCGACAGCACCGCAGCGAAACCATAGGCCTTGAACCGGCGTTCCGAGGCGTAGCGCTTGGCCAGGCGGGCCCGCGCCTCGTCCGAAGTGTGGATCGCCGTGTCGACCGGCACTGTTCCCGTCATCTCACTCATATTGCTCTCGATATCTCTGCACGACCCGCTGGGCGAAGATGTTCAGTGCGAGCGTGACGACGAACAGCACCAGGCCGAGGGCGAACGCGGCCAGCGTCTTGGCGGAATCGAACTCCTGGTCGCCGACCAAGAGGGTGACGATCTGCACGGTCACCGTGGTCACCGCCTCGAGCGGATTGATCGTCAGATTGGCGGCAAGGCCGGCGGCCATGACGACGATCATGGTTTCGCCGACGGCGCGCGAGATCGCCAGGATCAGCGCCGAGACGATGCCGGGCAGCGCCGCCGGCAGGATGACCTTGCGGATCGTCTCCGCCTTGGTTGCGCCCATGGCATAGGAGCCGTCGCGCAATGACTGCGGCACGGCATTGATGACGTCGTCGGAAAGCGACGAGACGAACGGGATGATCATGATCCCCATCACGACGCCGGCGGCGAGCGCCGATTCCGAGGAGACCGAAAGCCCGATATTTTCGCCGAAGCCGCGGAAGAACGGCGCCACCGTCAAGGCGGCAAAGAAGCCGTAGACCACCGTCGGCACGCCGGCGAGGATTTCCAGCATCGGCTTGGCGACGGCCCGGAACTTCGGCGCCGCATAGTCGGACAGGTAGATTGCGGAAAAAAGCCCGATCGGCCCGGCCACCGCGATCGCGATGAAGGTGATCAGCGCGGTGCCGGCAAACAGCGGCACCGCCCCGAATGTGCCCTCGGAGGCGACCTGATCGGCGCGCAGAGCCGTCTGCGGGCTCCACTGCAGGCCGAACAGGAATTCGAACAGCGGCACCTTCTGGAAAAACCGGATCGATTCGAAGATCAGCGACAGCACGATGCCGATCGTCGTCAGGATGGCGACGGCCGAACAGGCAATCAGCGCGACCATGATCACCCGTTCGACGACGTGGCGGGCGCGCATTTTCGGCGCGATCCGGGTCCAGCCGTAATAGAAGCCGCCGGCCGCCAGCGCCGCGAGCGCAAGCGCCAGCACGACAATGCCGGCCATATGCATCGATTTATAGAGTTCGGCGGCGGCGAGCTTGGTTTCGTCGGTGAAGCTGACGATGCCGCCGAAGGCCAGCGCCCGGGCATCGCGGATGAAGGCTTCCCGTTCTGGAAGATTGAACTGGGCGACCGCGTCGGCGAACCGGGTGAGCACGATCCGGTCCTCGATCATCGGGTAAAGGACCGAGAACAGCGTCAGCACGACGATCGCCGGAATGACCGTCCAGATCGCCAGATAGCCGCCGTGATAGGTCGGCCGCGAATGCAGTTCGTGAAGATTACCGCCGGTCACCGAAGCGGCGCGCATGCGGCCGGCGATGAAGGCAATAATGAAAAGCCCGACGAGAACGAGCAGGAACACGGAAGTCATCAGTTTTCACCGGCACTGACGGAACGGAGACAGGCACCGCGCGACAGGGGGTCTGGTCGCGAAAGGCGCCGGCCGCCTCGAAGGCGGCCGGCTTGATCGTCGTATCGTCCCTTAGAGCGCCAGCGGCGTCAGCGCCTTGGCGGCGGCCGCGCCGGCGTCGCGGTCGGCCTTCGGCAGCGGGATCAGGCCCTTTTCGGCCAGATAGCCTTCTTCGCCCCAGGCAGCTTCGGAGGTGAACTCGGCGACGTATTCCTCGATACCTGGAATGACGCCCACATGCTCCTTCTTCACATAGAAGAACAGCGAGCGGGAGATCGGGTATTCGCCGCCGGCGATCTTTTCGAAAGCCGGATCGGTGCCGCCGACCTTGGCGCCTTTGATCTTGTCGGCGTTCTGGTCGAGGAAGGAGAAGCCGAAAATGCCGATCGCGGCCGGGTTGGCCTCGAGCTTCTGAACGATCAGATTGTCGTTCTCGCCGGCTTCGATATAGGCGCCGTCCTCACGGATCGCATGGGCGACGGCCTTGAATTTCTTCTTGTCTTCCTTGCGCATGGCCTTGAGCATGTCGAATTTCTTGGCGCCACCTTCCATGGCCAGTTCGACGAAGGCGTCACGGGTGCCGGAGGTCGGCGGCGGGCCGAGCACTTCGATCTTGGCGTCGGGAAGCGACGCATCGATGTCGGACCACTTCATGTAGGGATTGTCGACCAGCTTGCCGTCCATCGGGACCTGCTTGGCCAGCGCCATGAAGATCTGCTTCAGGGTCAAATTCATCTCGGCGCCGGACTTGGCGTTGGCCAGCACGATGCCGTCAAAGCCGACCTTGACCTCGACCGGGGTCACGCCGTTTTCGTCGCACTTCTTGAACTCGGAAGACTTGATGCGGCGCGAGGCATTGGTGATGTCCGGGGTGTTCTCGCCGACACCGGCGCAGAACAGCTTCATCCCGCCGCCCGAACCGGTCGATTCGACAACCGGGGTCTTGAACGACATCTTCTGACCGAACTGTTCGGCAACGGCCGTCGAGAACGGGAATACGGTGGACGAGCCGACGATCTGGATCTGATCGCGGGCCGCGGCCGGGCCGCTGGCTACAACGGCGACGGCGAGCGCCGCGGCGCTCACAAAAAGCTTTAATTTCACGGGGGATCTCCTATCGATGGGGTCGATATCAAAGGACGGCGCTGTCGTAACGCGATACGACGGACGCCCAACCGAAGGCATGCTAAGCTCTGACATTTATGTTTTTGCAACAGCTATGTGACAGTTTTATAACGGGGAAAACACCTGTCTGCAGGGTTGTAATGCGTTGTTATTAAAGATGAAATTCAAATAAATGTGGCTAGGGAACTGGCAATAGTGCACATATATCTAATTGCCGCCCGTCCTCAGGTATTTATGAAATTAACTGGCCACTTCTTTTTGTATTCGGGTAGTCATCCGCGATCCATTCCAAAAAACGGGGCGCATGAGTTATCCGATCAAGAACGATTAGTGCTTTCTTTTTACGCCACGGGACATCATAAATGGCTGCCGGTTGGCCGTCATTTGCCCGCGTGTAACCGAGATTAGTTGCTCTTTGGAGACGTCCATACTTGTCGCGCCTCCAAATCCCTCCGCGAATACGCTCATAATCTCCCATTGTAGTAACAAGGTCGAGCATTGAACAATCTATATGCCTTGACATTTTCTGACTCCTTTCAAGCTCAGCCAAGTCAAACCCGATAGAAGTGCCCCGCCCCTGTGAGGCCGCGCCAATTCATTCGATATCGCAACATCGAACTTCAAATGAAGATTTCTACGGCGCGGCAAACACCTTCATTCGCCCGTACCCATTGTTTGTGGGCCGCTAACTAAGGTGTCTTCAGCTTGCTGAGGTTAATTCAACCACTGCATATAGCTGGCTTCGCATAACCCGTTCTACGTGAACGCTATCGACGGTCACCCTAGAACCGCGCATTGACGATTGAACGACAATCCCGTGACGTTTGTGCGACATAATAAGCATATGTTTTAATTGACTTAATTACGATATCGCCTGGAATCACTGATCGTCGGCGACGGGAATCCTGACGGTGAAGGCGGCCCCTTGCCCAAGCGTGCTCTCGACCGCCAGCCGGCCGCGGTGCCGCGTCAGGATATGCTTGGCGATCGCGAGACCCAGCCCGGTGCCCTTCTTCTCCCGGCTCGAGGCGACATCGACCCGGTAGAAGCGTTCGGTCAGCCGCGGTAGATGTTCCTCGGCAATGCCGGGACCGAAATCGCGCACCGTGACCGAAAAGACGTCGCCGTCCGGTGCGTCTTCACGCCTTGCATGAATTTCGACCCGATTGCCGCTCTCGCCATATTTCATCGCGTTTTCGATGAGATTCTCAAACACCTGCACAAGCTCGTCTTGGTCGCCGCGCACCGGCATCGGCCCCACATTCAAATCGGCGAAGACCTCGATCTTCAGCTCTTCGGCGAGCGGCGACATGGCGTCGAGCACATGCCGGACGATGTCGCCGAGATCGACGAGCGTAGTCGGCCGGTTGTGCGCCGACATCTCGATCCGGCTCAGCGACAGCAGATCGTTGATCAGCCGCGACATGCGCTCCGCCTGATCCTTCATGACCTCCAGGAAGCGGTCGCGGGCGAGCGTGTCGTCGCGCGCCGCGCCCTGCAGCGTCTCCACGAAGCCCATGAGCGAGGCGAGCGGCGTGCGCAATTCATGACTGGCATTGGCGACGAAATCGGCGCGCATGCGGTCGAGCCGGTACTGTTCGGACAGGTCGCGGATGACGACGACGAAATAGCGCGACGGATCGGCCGCCGCGGCCGCAGTCTCCGGCGGCCGCAACGGCGCGACGTAGGCCTTGAACCAGCGGTGGGGCGAAACCTTTTCCGACCATTCGACCTCCAGCGTCGTATCGCCCGCGACCGCCCGTTCGACGGTCGCCAGAAGCGCCGGTATGCGCATCCGGAACGACAGCGGCTCGCCGAGCGTGATCTGCCCGAATTCCTCATTGAGCGCGGAATTGACGCAGCGCACCACCGATTTGTCGTCGAGCACCAGCGCCGGATCGGGAAGCGCGTCGATGATGGCGCGCACGATCGGTTCCGACCAGATCGCGCGGATCACAGTCGTCTCCTGCTTGGCAATCTGCGTGTCCGGCAAAAGCAGCCAGGTCGTAAACCCGATCGCAACGAACAGCGATATCGCAAAGCCCGCGGTGATCAGGCCGAACAGCCCGGCGAGCAGAAGCGCCCCGGCCGAAAACGCAAGCAGCCGCACCGCCTGCATGTTGCGGCGCAGGTTCGCGGAGATCCGTCGTCCGGCGGTGTCTTTTTTCTGGGCAGCGTCCTCGGTCATCGGGCGTGAACGTTTTGGCATTTGTCTTTAAAGTCCCTGATAGGGGATCGGCAAATCCCTCGCCTTTAGGCGACGGGATGCGTAGCATCCTGGACTATGCAGGATTACAAGCGCGGCAGCCATAC
>JANQEG010000074.1 GCA_028278505.1 Rhodobiaceae bacterium | reverse complement strand
GCAAGATCGTCTCGACCAGCCAGGAGGTCGAGGTGATGGTGCTCGAGGTCGACCCGGTGAAGCGGCGCATCTCGCTCGGGCTGAAACAGTGCCTGGCCAATCCCTGGGAGGCGTTCATCGCCGAATACCCGTCCGGAACCGTGGTCGAGGGCGAGGTCAAGAACAAGACCGAATTCGGCCTCTTCATCGGCCTGCCCGGCGATATCGACGGCATGGTGCATCTGTCCGATCTCGACTGGAACCGCCCCGGCGAACAGGTCATCGACGAGTTCCAGCGCGGCGATGTGGTCAAGGCGGTGGTGCTCGACGTCGACGTCGACAAGGAGCGGATCTCGCTCGGCATCAAACAGCTCGGCGGCGATCCCTTCGATGCCGCTGCGGGCGAGATCAAGCGCGGCGCGATCGTCACCTGCGAGGTGACCGACGTGAAGGAGAACGGCATCGAGGTGAAGATCGTCGACGCCGACCTCACCGCCTTCATCCGCCGCGCCGAGCTTGCCCGCGACCGCGGCGAGCAGCGGCCGGACCGGTTCGCGGCGGGCGAGCGCATCGATGCCCGGGTCACCCAGTTCGACAAGCGCAACCGCAAGGTCGCGGTGTCGATCAAGGCGCTCGAAGTGGCCGAGGAGAAGGAAGCGATCGCTCAGTACGGCTCGACCGATTCCGGCGCCTCGCTCGGCGATATTCTGGGCGCCGCGCTGAAGGCCCGCGACGATACGCCCAAGGACGCGCCCAAGGACGCGCCTAAGGATGACACCGAGGAGGCTTAGACGCGTCCTCAGGCCCGGAAAGACGAAACCCGCCGCTGCACCGGCGGGTTTCTTTATGGCGGCAAGACACGTTTTGCGGGTGCGTCAGCGATCCGCCTTGCCCTTGCCGCACCATGCTGGTAACCCTTTGAAGACATCACCGAAAGGACTATGCCCGGGTCATGGATGCGGACATCCTGTTGGACCGGCGCCGGCTGCGCCGGCGGTTGAGTTTCTGGCGCGTCGTCGCGTTCCTCGCGGTCGCGGTCGCGGTCATTGCCGTTATCGGCTTTTTCGCCGGCGGCAAGGCGCTCATCGAGAGAACCGGCGCGCAGATCGCCCGGATCGAGATCTCCGGCGTCATGTTCGGCGAGCGGCGCCTGATCGACCTCATCGACAAGGTCCGCAAATCCGATGCCGTTAAGGCGGTCATCATCGCCATCGACAGCCCAGGCGGAACCACCGCCGCCGGCGAATCCGTCTATGGCGCGCTGCGCGAACTGGCCGACGAGAAGCCGGTCGTTGCGACGATCGACACGCTCGGCGCCTCGGCCGGCTATATGGCGGCGCTGGCGAGCGAGCGGATATTCGCCCGGCGGTCGGCGATTACCGGTTCGATCGGCGTGCTGTTCCAGTTCGCCCAGGTCGAAGAATTGATGCAGACGATCGGCGTCGACATCGAAATGGTGACATCCGGCGAGTTGAAGGCACAGCCGTCGCCGTTCGAGCCGGCGAGTGAAGAGGCGCGGCAGCTTCTCCGGACCCTCGTTGCCGATTCCTATGACTGGTTCGTCGATCTTGTCGTTGAGCGCCGCGGGCTCTCGGCCGATGCGGTGCGGGCCGGCGAGGGCCGTATCTTCACCGGCGGCCAGGCGCTCGACGCCGGGCTGATCGATGCCATCGGCGGCGAGAAAGAGGCAAAGGCGTGGCTCGTCGCGGAAAAGGACATCGACGAGGCCCTGCCGATCAAGACCTGGAAGCCGAAGCCGGTCTATGACGGCCTGTCGTTCATGGAAATCGCCGGTGGCTGGGTCGCAGGCCTTTTCGGCGGCGACGCCCGCCTCACGCTTGGCGCCAGAATGGCCGAACGGATTATCGATGAACGGCTTATGCTTGACGGCCTCGTATCCGTTTGGCACGCTTCCCCGGCGTCAGGGCAGTTTTCCGAGAAAGGGGGCCGGCAATGATAAAGTCCGAACTCGTGCAACGAATAGCGGCTGAGAATCCCCATCTCTACCAGAGGGATATAGAGAACATCGTCAATGCGATCCTGAACGAGATCACCAGCGCCCTGGCCCGCGGAGATCGGGTTGAACTCCGCGGTTTCGGCGCATTTTCCGTGAAAAACCGCCCCGCTCGTGTCGGCCGCAATCCGCGGACCGGCGAACCGGTGGCGGTCGAAGAGAAGTATGTTCCGTTTTTCAAAACCGGTAAGGAGATGCGCGAAAGGCTGAACGACGGCTCTGCCGGCTGAGCGCAAATCCTCTAAGTAAGGGGGTCATGTGATGAAACGGTTTCTCGCCTACCTCATGGCAATACCTGTTGCGGTCGTGCTGATCGTCTTTGCGGTATCGAACCGCGATCCGATCACCATCGCCTTCGATCCGATGGCGGCGGAAACGCCGATGTTCGCGTTCGATTTTCCGCTCTATCTGGTGCTTTTTTGCGCGCTGATCCTCGGCGTTATCGTCGGCGGGGTGGCAACCTGGCGCGGACAGGGCAAATGGCGGAAGCGGGCCCGCGAGCGCCGCTACGAGGCGGCGAAGTGGCGCCACGAGGCGGAGCGGAACAAGGCACGCGCGGAAAAGCTCGCCAAGCAAAAACCGGCGCTGCCGGCATCGACGGCCCAACGCGACGCCGCTTGACCGGAACCTGATCGTCGACAATCACGATGCGGTATTTCGGTCCCGAGGCGATCGACGCCGCCCTGAATTTTCGTGAGCTGATCGACGCGGTCGAAAAGGCTTTTCGCGGCGAAATCGTCGCCCCGCTCAGGCATCACCACACCCTGTCCATGGCGGGGCCGAGCGATGCCACCCTGCTGCTGATGCCGGCATGGAGCGGCGCAGCCGTGACCGGATCGCAGGACGGGCGCTTTGTCGGGATCAAGATCGTCACGGTCTTTCCCGACAATGCCAAGCACGACAAGCCCAGCGTCCAGGGAACCTATCTGCTGCTCTCGGGCGAGGATGGCGGGGTGCTGTCGGCGCTCGACGGGGCTCGGCTGACCCTGTGGCGAACTGCCGCAGCCTCGGCGCTCGCTGCCCGGGCGCTGGCCCGTAACGACGCGAAACGGATGACGATGATCGGCGCAGGCGCCCTGGCGCCGTTCCTCATTCGGGCGCATGCGTCGGTGCGGCCGATCGAGCACGTGACCATCTGGAACCGCAGCCGGCCGGCGGCTGAAGCCGTGGCGGACGCCCTGGCCGATCGGGACTATGCGATCACAGTCTCCGACGATCTCGCCGCTGCCGTCGGCGATGCGGACATCGTCTCCGCCGCGACGCTCTCATCGCAACCGCTCATCCGCGGCGCCTGGCTGAAGCCCGGCGCCCATGTCGATCTGGTCGGTGCGTTTCGGCCCGACATGCGCGAAAGCGACGACGACGCGGTGACCCGGGCGCGAATCTTCCTCGACACCCGCGCCGGCGCCGCCAGGGAAGGCGGCGATATTGCCATTCCGCTGGCGTCGGGAACGATCATCGAGGCCGACATCGTCGCCGATCTCTTCGATTTGTGCCGTGAAGACCAGGCCGGCCGGCAGTCGGAATCGGAAATCACGCTGTTCAAATCGGTGGGAACGGCGATCGAGGATCTGGCCGCGGCAATTCTCGTTCATTCGCGGCTCGGGTGAACTCCTTTCAAATTTGTTCTCTACTTGTTCTTGTCTGGCCCGCAAAGGTTGTGTATCCTGTCTTCCGGTTGAGAAGCAGGAAGCGCGGGGCTGAAGCCTTTCATGGTTGCGCATGTGACGACGGTGGCATTCGAGGGAATCGAGGCGGTTCCCGTCGATGTTCAGGTTCAGATCGCGCCGGGCATGCCGGCCTTTCATGTCGTCGGCCTGCCCGACAAGGCCGTCGCCGAGAGCCGCGAGCGGGTCCGCTCGGCGCTGATCGCCTCCGGGCTTGCGCTGCCGCCGAAACGGATCACGGTCAATCTCGCGCCCGCCGATCTGCCCAAGGAGGGCAGCCACTATGATCTGCCGATCGCGCTCGGGCTGATGGCGGCGATGGGCGCGGTGCCGAGCGAGATGCTCGGCGAATTCATCGTGCTCGGCGAGCTTTCGCTCGATGGCACCGTGTCGCGGGTGGCCGGGGTGCTGCCGGCGGCGATCGGCGCCAACGGGCTCGACCGCGGGCTGATCTGTCCGGCCGATTGCGGCCCCGAGGCGGCCTGGGCAAGCGGCGAAATGGATATCGTCGCGGTGCGCAGCCTGATTGCGCTCGCCAATCATTTCAAGGGAACCCAGGTGCTCGCCCGGCCCGAGCCGGCGATCCGCGAGGACGACGGCGCGCTGCCGGACCTTGCCGATATCAAGGGCCAGGAAACGGCGAAGCGGGCGCTCGAAGTGGCGGCGGCCGGCGGCCACAATCTGTTGATGATCGGCCCGCCCGGCGCCGGCAAATCGATGCTGGCGAGCCGGCTGCCGTCGATCCTGCCGCCGCTGACGCCCAAGGAACTGCTCGAAGTCTCGATGATCTCGTCGATCGCCGGTTCGCTCTCCGGCGGCCGGCTGTCGGTGCAGCGGCCGTTCCGGGCGCCGCACCATTCCGCGTCGATGGCCGCCCTCGTCGGCGGCGGCATCCGGGCGCGGCCGGGCGAAGTTTCGATGTCCCATAACGGCGTGCTCTTTCTCGACGAACTGCCGGAGTTTACGCCGCAGGTGCTCGATTCGCTGCGCCAGCCGCTGGAGGCCGGCGAGACCATGATCGTGCGGGCGAATCACCGGGTGAAATATCCGTCGCGGTTCCAGTTGATCGCGGCGATGAATCCGTGCCGGTGCGGCAAGGCGGGGGCGCCCGGCGAGACCTGCCGGCGCGGCCCGCGCTGTGCGGCCGACTATCAGGCGCGGATTTCCGGGCCGCTGCTCGACCGCATCGATATCCAGATCGAGGTGCCGGCGGTGTCGGCCACCGATCTGATCGTGCCGCCGCCGGCCGAAGGCAGCGCGGCGATCGCCGAACGGGTCGCCTTGGCGCGGAACCTCCAGACCGAACGCTATTCCGCGCTGGGCCTGCCCTACCGGACCAATGCCGAATGCAGTGCCGGCGAGATCGAGGAAATCGGCCGCCCCGACGAGGGCGGCATGCAGCTGCTGCGGGACTTCGCCGAAGCGGTCCGGCTGAGCGCCAGGGGCTATCACCGGGTGCTGAAGGTGGGGCGCACGCTCGCCGATCTCGACGGCGCCGACCGGGTCGGCCGTATCCACATCGCCGAGG
Source organism: Rhodobiaceae bacterium (assembly GCA_028278505.1). Lineage (GTDB taxonomy): Bacteria > Pseudomonadota > Alphaproteobacteria > Rhizobiales > JAKPQE01 > JANQEG01. The sequence continues at coordinate 67,301 of JANQEG010000074.1, read as the reverse complement.
CGCTGAATTACCGGGCGATCACCGACCGGCTGCCGGTCGCCGCCTGAAACGGCGCCTTGCGCGGCCGTTTCGTGCGTGCGGTCAAGCATTTGGCAACGAAACTGTGTCACCTTGGCGGCGCGGGATTTCGATCTTGGCGCGGAAGCCGACTGCCGGCGCGCGCCGAGGCGGGTGGAAGATTCGGCGCCGGCGGGCGCCGGGACGATCGCAAATCCGCATCGGGAAGGGTGAATGACGAACACGCTGCGAAAGCATGATTTCGGCGCCGAAACGGTGTCCGATATGCGCGTGGCCGTCGCGGTCGCGGCGTTGCTCTGCGGTCTATGCCTTTTCGCCGTTTTAGTCGGCGCGCCGGCCGGCCTTTCCGCTGGTCTCGGCCTCGTCGCCGGCTTCGGCCTGGCCGAGCTTGCCGCGTTCCGCCGGGCGATGCGGACGCAAAGCGAGGGCCGCGCGGCGGCACGATCGTCCGGCGAACGGATCGAGCGTCTCGAGGATGCCAATTGGGAGCTCCGCGAAGGCCTGGAGCGCTATCGCAGCCTCGTCGAAGCGAACGGAGATCTCGTGATCCGGCGCGACCGCAACGGCCGGCTGACCTTTGTCAACGAGGCGTTCTGCCAGACTTTTGACATCGCCGGGAGCGATATTCTCGGCACCGCCTACCGGCCGCAAATCCTTGAAACCCATGGTGAAGTCGGTCGCGAACGGCCCTACGACCTGCTGATGTCGACGGCGTCGGGCAGGCGCTGGTATTCCTGGCTCGATATTCTCATCCGCGACGACAGCCGCGGCCTCGTCGAGGTGCAAAGCGTCGGCCGCGACGTCACCGCACGCAAGGAGATCGAGGCGGCGCTGCGCGAGGCGCGCGACCAGGCCGAAGAAGCGAGCCGGGCGAAATCGCGGTTCCTGGCGACCATCAGCCACGAAATCCGCACCCCGCTCAACGGCATTCTCGGCATGGCCGGCCTGCTTTCCGACACCCCGCAAAGCGCCGAGCAGAAGACCTATGCAACGGCGATCGCCACATCGGGACGGGCGCTGATGTCGCTGATCGACGATGTCCTCGATTTCTCCAAGATCGAGGCCGGCAAGCTCGATATCTCGCCGGTGCCGACCGACATTCGCGGTCTTATCGAAGAGGTTTGCGAATTGCTAGCGCCGCGCGCCCACGAAAAGGGCATCGAAATCGCCGGCCATGTCGCGCCCGAGGTCCCGGAAACCGTGATGGTCGACGGATTCCGGCTGCGCCAGGTGCTGCTCAATCTCGCCGGCAACGGGCTGAAATTCACCGACACCGGCGGCGTCTCCATCGAGATCGGGTCCCGGACGGGTGGCGGCGAAGGCGACAAATTCCCGCTTTCGATTGCCGTTCGCGATACCGGCATCGGCATTTCCCGCGACGCCGCCGCCCGGATATTCGCCGAATTCGAGCAGACCGACCCAAGCGCTCCCGCCAATCGCGGCGGTACCGGTCTTGGCCTTGCGATCTCGCAGCGGATCGTCAGCCTGATGGGCGGGCGCATATCGGTCGACAGCGTACCCGGCCGCGGCAGCGCCTTCACTTTCGATCTTGATGTCGACGCCGGTGCCGAAACGCCAAACCTGCCGTCGCTTTCCGGCCGCAACATTCTCATTGTTTCGACCTCGACGATCGAAGCGCCGATGCTGGCACGGACGATCGCGGACGCCGGCGGGCGGGCGGAGATCCTCGATGACGTGGTGGCCGCCGAGGCCCTGCTCGCCGATTCCAAGAGCGGAATCGACACGGTGCTGTTCGATCGCCGCGCCGGCGACGGCCGGGCCGTGACCTCCGCCCTCGGTGCCGCGCCCCGGACCGTTCGGCCGATCGTCATGATCGTTCCCGGCGAGCGCGACGAGCTCGATGCCCTGAAACAGGCCGGCTTTGCCGCCTATCTGATCAAGCCGGTGCGGCCGCGTTCGCTCTATTCGATCCTGGCGGCGGTTTTGGCCGGCGATACGTTCATCGCCGACCCGCAGGAATCCGCGCCGGTCCCGCAGCCGGTTTCGGACACCGCGCAGCGCCATGTCCTTCTAGCTGAAGACAATGAAATCAATACGTTGCTGGTGAAATCGGTCTTGCAGAGGCTGGGCCACCGGACCACAACGGTTGCCGACGGCAGATCGGCCGTGGATGCGGTCCGCGCCTATTTGGCCGCGCCCGGCGGCGACGAGGCCTTCGATCTCGTGCTGATGGATTTACACATGCCGGTGCTCGACGGTCTTCAGGCGACTGCGGAAATCCGCCGCCTGGAGACAGCCACGCCCGACGCCGCGCGAATCCCGATCATCGCATTGACCGCCAACGCGCTCGGCGAGGAGCGCGATGCGGCGCTGAAATCCGGTCTCGACGACTACATCACCAAGCCGGTCGACCCGTCCGCGCTGGCCGCGATCGTTGCGCAGTGGACGGAACCGCCGGCACGGCGTGTTGACATCCGCACCGCTTGAAAAGCACCTTTTCGCCGCTGGCGAAGCGTGACGGCGTGCCCGGAAAAGACTTGATTTTTCCCGCCCGAATTCAGATATCGTGATCGACTTTCCCGAACACTTATCTGCAGGCGAGGAGCCATGACCGGCAAGCCGGAAGATTTGAACGCCAATGACGGCAGCGAGGCCGAAAACGACGCCGAGATCGGCGGCGCCGAAACGGGGGCGCCCGCGGAGGCCGCGGCCGAGGAAATCGACGAGCTTTCGCGGCTGCGCATTGAAGCCGCGGACATGCGCGACCGGGCGCTGCGAACGATGGCGGATATGGAAAATCTGCGGCGGCGCACCGAGCGCGAAGTTGCCGATGCCAAGCAGTATGCGGTCGCGAATTTCGCCCGCGACATGCTCTCGGTCAGCGATAATCTGCAGCGCGCGCTTTCCGCAATCTCCGAGGATGCCCGGGCAAATGCCGATCCGGCGCTGAAATCGCTGCTCGAAGGCGTCGAGATGACCGAGCGCGACATGCTGAATCTGCTCGACAAATACGGCGTCAAGCGGATCGATCCGAAGGGAGAGAAGTTCGACCCGAATTTCCATCAGGCGATGTTCGAGGTGCCCAATCCCGATGCCGCGCACGGCTCGGTCATCGAGGTCGTGCAGTCAGGCTACCTCATTGGCGAGCGGGTGCTGCGCCCAGCGCTGGTCGGCGTTGCCAAGGGCGGGCCGAAACCGAATGAGGGCGAAGAGGTGCCGCGCGAACCGGCGGCCGAGTCTGACGATCACGCTGCCGCCGCTGCCGAGATGCCCGAGCCGGGCTCATCGGCGCCGGGCAAGACCGTCGATCGCAGCGTCTGATCCCGGCGGCATTTGCACTCGACCACACTACACGACACAACAGGATATTTCCGAACTGCCGGGCTTGTCTCACTGCTGGCCGGTTCTGGCATTTTGGGACGGTTTCGATCCCTCCTCCGTCGTCATTGCCCGGTTGATCCGGGCAATCCAATGGCCGTCCGGCATTCAGAAGCGCTTGAATTCCTTTACGAAGGCGTTGGCAAGCAGACAGGCCAATGGACCACCCGGACAAGCCGGGTGGTGACGAAGGAGGGGTGGTGGTGATGACATTTGTGTCGTGTAGTGTGGCACGTGACGTTGCAGACGACGGAAATCGCTGATCTTCCTTATGATTTCCTGATCGGAAGGGGTCGATATCGAATTCCCTTGGCTTGAGATCGGCTGTCCGACGGCGTTGCCATTTGCGGCATTTCACGAAATCGTCACTCGAATCTGCGAACCAGGTCCTTAAACTTGCAAATTGCAATTTAAGGGAGGTCGCCATGTGGTCGCACGGACACTTCTACTGGAACGAGCTGGTGACGCAGGATGCGGAAAAGGCCAAAGCCTTTTACGGCGACACGCTCGGCTGGTCGTTCGAAGGCATGCAGATGGACGGGGGACCGATGTACTGGGTGTGCAAGATCGGGGACCAGCCGGTCGGCGGCATTTTGACCATGGAAGGTGCCGAATTCGAGGCGATGCCGGAGCACTGGTTCGCCTATCTCGCGGTTGACGATATCGACGCCCGCATCGAAAAGGCTGTCGCGGCGGGGGCAAATCTGGCGCGACCGGTGTTCGACGTTCCCGGGATAGGTCGGATCGCCATAGTGCAGACGCCCGGCGGCGCAATGATCGGCTGGATGACACCGGCTGCGGAAAGCTGAAGTCCTGTCTTGAATGACCGTGTTCGGCCTGCTGACGGGCAAGGCTTATCCCGTTGGCAGGGGAGCAGAAAGGTCGGATTCCCCAAAAATCCCGAATTTCGATTCGGTTCCGGATCAATTATCCGGCGCGGACCGCCCGTCATCGCCGTAGCGCAGCCAGAGCGCGTTTTCGCCAAGGCTTTCCACAAACGCCCGGTGTGCCGCGCGCTCAGTCTCGGTCAGGCGCGGCGGCAGCGGTTGCGGGCGCGAAACGCTCGCTTCGGCCGTGTCGGTCGCGTCGCGTGCCGGAGAGGTCATGTCGACCAGGGTCAGATGCGCCTGGCGGCCGCCGATCAGTTCGATATAGACCTCGGCCAGCAGTTCGGCGTCGAGCAATGCGCCATGCTTGGTGCGCCGGCGCGCATCGATGCCGTAGCGGCTGCACAGATCGTCGAGGCGGTTGCCGGCGCCCGGATGGCGGCGGCGGGCGAGCATCAGCGTATCGAGCGTCCGGTCCCAGCCGAGCGCCGGCCGGTCGAGCCGCGCCAACTCGGCGTTGAGGAAACCGAGATCGAAGCCGGCGTTGTGGATGACCAGCCGATCGGCTTGGATGAATTTCAGGAAATCATCGGCGATCTCGGCAAAGCGCGGCTTGTCGGCGAGAAAATCATCGGAAAGCCCGTGCACGGCATAGGCTTCGGCCGGCATGGTGCGCTCGGGATTAAGGTAGGTGTGAAACGATTTCCCGGTGGGGAAATGGTCGATCAGTTCGACGCCGCCGATCTCGACGATGCGGTCGCCGGTCTTCGGATCGAGGCCGGTCGTTTCGGTGTCGAGGACGATTTCGCGCATGGTCGTTCCGGATGAGGATTCGGGTCCGTAATATTATCCGATTTCTTTCAGCGTGCGACGGTCCGTTGCATTTATCCACGCATCGCCGCCGCCACCCGGATGATTCCGGCAACCTGGCGCCGGGCGGCATCGAAATCGAAGTCGGTGAGGACCAGGAAATGGGCCCGCCGGCGCTTTTCCGCATCCGGCATTTGCGCCGCGATCAGGGCGTCGAACTTCTCCTCGGTCATTTCCGGTCGGGACAACACCCGGGACCTTTGTCTTTCGGCGTCGGCGCTGACCACCAGGACCGCGTCGACGTCACCCGCGCGTCCGGCTTCGAACAGCAGCGGGATGTCGAGCACGGCCAGGTAATGGTTGTCGGCGGCAGCCGCTTTCAGGAAGTCGCGTTCGCACTCCCGGACCAGCGGATGGACGATCGCCTCCAGGCGGCGCATCGCCTCGGGCTTGCCGACGACATGGGCGGCAAGCTTCATGCGGTCAACCTCGCCGTCGCGCACGGTTCCCGGAAAGGCCGCCTCGACCGGGGCGACCGCCGCTCCGCGATAAAGCCGATGGACCGCCAGGTCCGCATCGTGGACCGGAATGCCGGCCTCGGCGAACATCCTTGCCGTCGTCGACTTGCCCATGCCGATCGATCCGGTGAGGCCGATGACGATCATCCGGCGGCTCCGATATCGGCAAGCAAGCGCGCGCGCAAGCGCTGGTCGACCTGCGGCCGGACGCCGAACCATTTCTGAAATCCGGGCACGGCCTGATGCAGCAGCATGCCGAGACCGTCGACGGTCGGGTTTCCGCGCCTCGCCGCGGCGGCGAGAAGACCCGTTTCGACGGGAACGTAGACGATGTCGGTGACGAGCGCGTCCAGCGGCAGGGACGCTAGATCGATGTCGAGCGGGTCGTGGTTGATCATGCCGAGCGACGTCGCATTGACGAGGAGCGCGGTATCACCGAGAAGGCCGGCGAGCTCTTTGAAGGAATGAGCGGTCGCCGGCGGCCCGAAGAGCGCAGCGAGTTCGCCGGCGCGGGAAATCGTCCGGTTGACGATGCGGACCGGTGCGAAGCCGCGGCCGATCAAGCCATAGGCGACGGCGCGGGCGGCACCGCCGGCGCCCAATATGGTCGCCGCACCCGGATCGTCAGCCCATCCGGGTGCGGTCTCATCGAGGTTCTGCAAGAATCCGCAGACATCGGTGTTGGTTCCGCAAAGGCGATCCCCCTCCCGCCATAGCGTATTGACGGCATTCAGGAATCTTGCCGTGTCGTCGGTCTCGTCCGCAGCGTTGAAGGCAGCCGTTTTGTGCGGAATGGTGACGTTGCCGCCGACAAATCCGTCATCGCCGAAACCGGCGAGGAAGGCGGAGATCCGGTCGGGCTCGACGGCAATGGCGTCATAGCTGCCGGCGATTTCGTATTTCTGAAGCCAGTAGCGATGGATCAGCGGCGAGCGCGATTGGGCGATCGGCCAGCCGACGACGAAGGCCTTCGGCGGCGCGCCGCTATTCATGCCTCGATGATCCCCTCGGCGCGCAAATAGCCGAGAAGGGGCAGGAGCGGCAGGCCGAGAATGGTGAAATAGTCGCCATCGATCTCGTCGAAGAGCTGGACGCCCAGCCCTTCGAGCCGGTAAGCGCCGACGCTCGCGAGCACGTCTTCGCCGGCGCTGGCGAGATAGCGGCCGACATATTCCGGTCCGAAATCGCGCATCGTCATGTGGGCGGTGGAGATTTCGTGCCATTTGGTTTCGCCGTCGCGCGCGACGACCACCGCGGAATGAAGACTGTGGGTGCGGCCGCGCAATCGCAGCAATTGACGGCGGGCATCTTCCATCGTTTCCGGTTTCACCAACCGGTCGTCCTCAAAGGCAAGCACCTGATCGGCGCCGATGACATAGGCCCCGGGAAAATCGATGCTGACCTTTTCGGCCTTCGCCTCAGCGAGAAGAAGGGCGATGTCGTCGGCGGGAAATCCGGCCTCAAGCAGCGGCGCCTCGACAGCGCGCTCGTCGATATTGGAGACATGGACCGAAAACGGGATCCCGGCATTGCTCAAAATCGCCTGGCGCGACGGGCTTCTGCTCGCCAGAATGATATCGACATCCTCTTTGTCGGTCATCGTCGCGGGGTTCCGTCTGTCGCGGGTCAGGAATCGGGAGCGGTTTCGGCCGGGTGATTGTTCAGTGCAGGTTAGCACGATGCTCCTGGTAGAGGGCATAGATTGCTGCAGCCGTTTCTTCGATCGACCGCCGGGTGACATCGATGATCGGCCAGCCATGATCGTCGCAGAGCTTGCGGGTCAAGGCGATCTCGCTGGCGATCGAATTGCGGTCGACATAGGGGGATTCGCTGTCGGCGGCATTCAGCGCGAGCAGGCGGTTCTGGCGGATGAGAGCAATACGTTCCGGCGTGGCGATGAGGGCGACGACAAGCGGCCGCTTGACCGAAAACAGCTTTTCGGGAAGCGGGATTTCGGGAATGATCGGAATGTTCGTCGTCTTAATTCCGCGGTTAGCGAGATAGATCGACGTCGGCGTCTTTGAGGTCCGGCTGATCCCGACGATGATCAGATCAGCCTCTTCGAGGTTTTGCGGCAGCATGCCGTCATCGTGCATCATGGTGAAGTTGAGAGCGTCGATGCGGCGGAAATAGTCGGCATCGAGCGCATGCTGGGCGCCGATTTCGGTCGTCACCGGCGCGCCGAGATGGGCGCGAAAGGTGGACAGCACCGGCTCGAGAATCGACACACAGGGTATGCCGGCATCGTGAGATATGGTCTCGACGAACTCGCCGAGCTGCGGGTTGACCAGGGTATAGAGAACGATGCCGGGCAGGTTCTGAATCTCGCGGAAGATGCGCATGATGTGCTTTTTGCTGCGCACGAGCGGATAGACGTGCTCGATCGGCCGCACCGAGGGGTAGCGAGCGGCGGCGGCGCGGGCGACGGTCAACAGCGTTTCGCCGGTCGCATCGGAAATCAGATGCAGATGGAAACCATCCTCCACCTTGTTCACAGCCGCACTCCGGTTTTGTGGATGAGAGTCGAAAACACCGCCGGGAATCTGCGGTGCGACCTATCGATCCATCTGAATCAGATTCAATCAACAAAATTATTTTCTGTGAACCGGGCAAGCCGGTCTTGAGAAGTGTGGGGATATGACGGCCCGGACAAAGATTTGCAAGGGATGTCAACAGGATATCGATAAAAACGTCGGCTTCGATTCGGTTTAAGGTATTGAAGAAATTGGATGGTTTCTTTTGAAACCAATCCGGGGAAAAGATCCGGAATTGGCGGAATCCGCTGAAACGGATCGAAAATCGAGCCGTCCCATTGTAGAAATCCGGGAATGACGGTAATCCACCGGCAATAAGAAAAAGAAGAAATCAGAATCCAGATTCTTGTTTTTATAAGAGGTGTTCCCGTGTCGAACCGGTCGGGTGAAAAACCGAAACTGCTGCGCGTGCTTGACGGGGAATCCTTCGACGTTCCTCCGATCTGGCTGATGCGCCAGGCGGGCCGCTATCTTCCGGAATACCGGGCGGTCAGGAAGGAAGTGCAAGGCTTCCTCGATCTCTGCTACACGCCGGAACTGGCCTGCGAGGTGACGCTGCAGCCGATACGCCGTTTCGGACTGGATGCGGCGATATTGTTCTCCGACATTTTGGTGGTGCCGCATGCGATGGGACAGAACGTTGCCTTTGAAGAAGGGCGCGGACCGGTTCTCCAGCCGATCCGCGATGGCGAAGGCATTTCAGCGCTTGAGGAAGGAAACGCGGTCGAGCATCTCGCCCCGGTGATCGAGACCGTCGGGCGGATCAGGGAGGCGCTGCCGGACGAGGTTGCGCTGATAGGGTTCTGCGGCGCGCCGTGGACGGTGGCGACCTATATGATCGCCGGCCACGGCACCAGCGATCAGGCGCCGGCGCGGGTCTTTGCCTATCAGAGGCCGGACGACATGAATGCGCTGATCGACAAGCTCGTTGCGGTTTCGATCGAATATCTCGTGGCGCAGCTTAAGGCCGGGGCGGAGGCTGTTCAGATATTCGATACCTGGTCCGGCGTGCTGAACGCCGAGCAGTTCGCGCGCTGGGTGACGGAGCCGACGAAGAGGATCGTTTCCGGGGTACGGCAGCAGGTGGAGAATGCGCGGATCATCGGATTTCCGAAAGGTGGGGCGCTGCAGGCGGATAGATTCGTCAACGAAACGATGGTGAACGGTATCGGCATCGACTGGGCGACGCCGCGGGACTGGGTGAGAACCAATCTTCAGAGCAAGGTCACGGTGCAGGGAAATGTTGACCCGATGCTGATGATCAGCGGCGGCGAGGCGCTTGACCGGGATGTTGACGATCTGCTTCAGACGCTCGGCGGCGGCCGGCTGATCGTCAATCTGGGTCATGGCATTACGCCGGAAGCGAAGATCGAGAACGTCGAGCGTCTGATCTCCCGGGTGCGCGACCGGGCGCACTGAACGGGAACCGCGACATGCTCTATCTTTACCTCAAGGCGTTGCACATCATGGCGGTCATCGCCTGGATGGCCGGCATATTCTATCTGCCGCGGCTTTTTGTCTATCACGCCGATGCGGAGATCGGTTCGGTCCAGTCGGAAACGTTCAAGGTGATGGAGCGCCGGCTCCTGAAGGCGATCATGAATCCGGCGATGATCGTGTCCTGGGCGGTCGGGCTTTACGTCGCCTGGGATATCGCCGTCCTCACCGATATCTGGTTTCTCATCAAACTCGCGCTCGTGGCGGCCTTGACCTGGTACCATATGGCGCTTGCGCGCTGGGTCAGGTTGTTTGCCGAGGACCGGAACCCGCACACCGGGCGCTTTTATCGGGTAATCAACGAGGTTCCGACGATATTGATGATCGTGATCGTGATCATGGTTGTCGTCAGGCCGTTTTGAACGGTAAGGGCATCTTCACACTCAATGCGAAAGAATTCGATCTGTCGGAGATATTGAACACAGAAACGCTTGTGGCTGATCGATAAAGATATTATGTAAGACTTCTCTCACGTGCAGACGGGCGTTACGCGGCGATGCGGTCGCAAACGGGACGCCGCTCGCTTTTGTTCCATCCGAACGGCGGCAAAGATCTGCTCCATCCCTCCATATCGTCAGGATCATCGGTGATCCTTGCACCAATTCGCGTAGATGCGACAAATGAAACTTCAGGAACTCAAATCCAAATCTCCGACCGAGCTGCTTAGCTTCGCCGAGGAACTCGAGGTCGAAAACGCCAGCACCATGCGCAAGCAGGAGCTGATGTTCGCCATATTGAAGCAGCTGGCGCTGAATGATGTCGAAATCATCGGTGAAGGCGTCGTCGAAGTACTGCAGGACGGCTTCGGGTTTCTGCGCTCGCCGGATGCGAACTATCTCGCCGGGCCGGACGACATCTATGTGTCGCCGTCGCAGATCAGGCGGTTTTCGCTGCGCACCGGCGACACCGTCGAGGGGCAGATCCGCAGCCCGAAGGACGGCGAGCGCTATTTCGCGCTTCTGAAGGTGAACTCGATCAATTTCGAAGACCCCGAGAACGCCCGGCACAAGGTGCATTTCGACAATCTGACGCCGCTTTATCCGGACGAGCGGTTCCGCATGGAGCTGGAGGATCCGACGGTGAAGGACCTGTCGGCGCGGGTGATCGATCTGGTAGCGCCGCTCGGCAAGGGCCAGCGCGGGCTGATCGTGGCACCGCCGCGGACCGGCAAGACGGTGCTTTTGCAGAACATCGCCCATTCGATCACCTCGAATCACCCGGAGTGCTATCTGATCGTGCTGCTGATCGACGAACGCCCGGAAGAAGTGACGGACATGCAGCGCTCGGTCCGCGGCGAGGTCATATCGTCAACCTTCGACGAGCCGGCGGCGCGCCACGTCCAGGTCGCCGAGATGGTGATTGAAAAGGCCAAGCGGCTGGTTGAGCACGGTCGTGACGTGGTCATCCTCCTCGATTCGATCACGCGGCTCGGCCGCGCCTACAACACCGTCGTGCCGTCGTCGGGCAAGGTGCTGACCGGCGGCGTTGATGCCAATGCGCTGCAACGTCCGAAGCGCTTTTTCGGCGCTGCGCGTAACATCGAGGAAGGCGGCTCGATGACGATCATCGCCACGGCGCTGATCGATACCGGCAGCCGCATGGACGAAGTCATCTTCGAAGAGTTCAAGGGAACGGGCAATTCGGAAATCATCCTCGATCGCAAGGTGTCGGACAAGCGGGTGTTCCCGTCGATGGATATTCAGCGTTCCGGCACGCGCAAGGAAGAACTGCTGGTGCCGCCGGCGGAGCTGAAGAAGATGTACGTGCTGCGGCGGATCCTCAATCCGATGGGCACGGTGGATGCGATCGAGTTCCTCATCGACAAGCTGAAGCAGACCAAGGGCAATTCCGAGTTTTTTGATTCTATGAATACATAATATATTGAAAATATTGTGTTATCTGAGTTGATGGAAAAGTCTGAATTCCGTTCTGGGAAAAAGGACGGATTTGATTCGGCTCCGAACCGACATCAACGATATCATCCGGGCCTTTCAAGCGAAGGGAAGCGCCGACATGCTCTCGACGGAAACCGTCTATGCGGTGGCAACGGGAGGGCTGCCGGCAGCGATCGCAATCGTGCGGCTGAGCGGGCCGGGCTGTCGATTCGCCATCGAAACGATGATCGGAAAGATGCCGGAGCCGCGGAAGGCGGAGCGGACAAGGTTCAATGATCCGGGTGACGGCACGGCTATCGACGAGGGCATCGTCTTGTGGTTCCCGGGGCCGAAGAGCTTCACCGGCGAGGACATGGTTGAGTTCCATCTGCATGGTGGTGTTGCCGTGGTCGGACGCGTCCTGGCGGTGCTCGGGCACCTTGACGGGTTTCGGATGGCCGAGCCGGGAGAGTTCACGCGGCGGGCGTTTGAGCACGGCAAGATGGATCTGACCATGGTCGAAGGGGTCGCCGATCTGATCGAGGCCGAGACCGAGGCGCAGCGGCGCCAGGCGCTGCTAGAGCTGGAGGGGGAAACCGGTGCGGTCTACGCCGATTGGCGCGCGCGCATCGTCAAGCTGCGGGCGGCGCTCGAGGCGGCGTTCGACTTTGCCGAGGAAGAGGACGGGATCGACGTAGCCGAGCAGGCGCTAGAAGGGGATATCAGGAGGCTGTTAGGCGAGATTGGCGCGGAGCTCGATCGGGGGCGGATCGGCGAGCGGATCAGGGACGGATTCCGGATCGCGCTGATGGGCCCGCCCAATGTCGGCAAGTCGAGCCTGCTCAATCGTCTGGCCCGCTCGGATGTCGCCATCGTCACCGAAGAAGCCGGGACGACGCGGGATGTGCTCAGCGTGCGGATGAATCTCGGCGGCTATCGGGTCGATGTGATGGACACGGCCGGGATCAGGGCGCCGGAGAATCGGATCGAGGCGGAGGGGATATCGAGAGCGCTGGCGACGGGCGCAGGTGCCGATCTCGTGTTATGGATGAATGGCTGGGATATGGCGGAGGAAGCTCCGCCGGAGGAAGCCGGGCCGAATGTCTGGACCGTGATAAACAAGGTCGATCTGGCGTCGGCAAAAGAGTCGGGTCGTCGATATTCCGGGGAAAACCTCCATATGATATCGGCAAAGACCGGACAGGGGCTCGACAGGCTGACGGAAAACATCGGTCGATTCGTTGGCGAAACGATGGGGAGCGACTCCTCCCCGGTGATTACCAGGGAACGGCATCGGCTGGCGCTTGAGAACTGTCGGGATAATCTGAAGGCGGCGCTCGGTCTTGGACGCGCGGAGGGCTGGGAATTGAAGGCGGAGGAGCTGCGCCGCGCGAGCGATGCGCTCGGCCGGATTACCGGAAAGATCGACGTCGAGGATATCCTCGATGAGATATTCCGGGAGTTCTGTATCGGCAAGTGACCGCTGGAGCGTTCGATGTTTCACGTGAAACATTGAGGGATAGTGCCGATCGATTCGCAGGCGGAATGACAACGGGACGAAATGGATAAGGGTTTTATCGGATTTGATGTGGTGGTGATCGGCGGCGGCCATGCGGGCTGCGAGGCCGCGGCCGCATCCGCACGCTTCGGTGCCCGGACCGCCTTGATCACCCATCGGTTCGACACGATTGGGGCGATGTCGTGCAATCCGGCGATCGGCGGTCTCGGCAAGGGCCATCTCGTGCGCGAGGTCGATGCACTCGACGGTCTGATGGGTCGGGTGATCGACAAGGCCGGCATCCAGTTCCGGGTGCTCAACCGCCGCAAGGGTCCGGCGGTGCGGGGCCCGCGCGGCCAGGCCGACCGTCATCTCTATCGCCGGGAAATGCAGCAAGCGCTTCGGCAAGTTTGCCGACTGACGGTGCTTGAAGCGGAGGTCGAGGATATCGAGATCGACAATGCCGGCCGGGCCTGCGGCGTGGTGCTGGCGGACGGCCGGCGGATCGGCGCGGGCGCCGTCGTGCTGACCACGGGGACGTTTCTCCGCGGCACGATCCATATCGGTGCAAAGTCGTGGCCGGCGGGCCGTATTGACGAGGCACCGGCGCTCGGCCTGTCGGCGACATTGGACCGGTTCGGCTTCGCGCTCGGTCGCTTGAAGACCGGTACGCCGCCGCGGCTCGACGGGCGCAGCATCGACTATTCGGTGCTGGCGCGACAGGCGGGCGATTTGATCCCGGTCCCGTTTTCGGCGGTGACGGATCGGATCGAGACGCCCCAGGTCGACTGCCATATCACACGGACGACAGCGGAGACCCATGGACTGATTGCCCGCAATGTCGAGCGGTCGCCGATCTATTCGGGGCAGATCGAAAGCCGGGGCCCGCGCTATTGTCCCTCGATCGAGGACAAGATCGTGCGGTTTGCCGATCGTGAAAGCCATCAGATCTTTCTCGAACCAGAAGGCCTCTATGATCACACGGTCTATCCGAACGGTATTTCCACGTCGCTGCCGGAAGATGTTCAGGAGGCGTTCGTGCGAACGATCCCGGGCCTTCAGCAGGTTCGGATTATCCGGCCCGGATACGCGATCGAATACGACTATGTCGATCCGCGCCGGCTCAACCCGAGCCTTGAGACGATGAAGGTGGCGGGGCTTTTTCTCGCCGGCCAGATCAACGGCACCACCGGCTATGAGGAGGCGGCGGCGCAGGGCCTGCTCGCCGGGATGAACGCGGCCCGCCGAGCGGGCGGCACCGATCCGATGACGATCGACCGGGCGCGCGGCTATCTCGGGGTGATGGTCGACGATCTGGTGACGCGGGGGGTGTCGGAGCCCTACCGCATGTTTACCTCGCGGGCGGAATATAGGCTGACCTGTCGGGCCGACAATGCGGACCAGCGGCTGACCGAATTCGGCCGGTCAGCGGGGATCGTCGGGGCCGAGCGAATGGCGGCCTACAACAAGAGCCGGGCCGCCTTGTCGAGCGCGATCGCGCTGGCCAGGGCGCGGGATATCACGCCGGACGGCGCGCGTCGATTCGGACTCGAAATAAACCGCGATGGGGTGCGGCGAACCGCATTTGACTTGATTGGCATGCCGAATACGGCGTGGGCGAAGATCATCGAGATCTGGCCCGAATTCGCCGGCGTACCGCAATGGTGCCGTGACCAGGTCGAGATCGAAGCCAAGTACGCGGTCTATCTGGATCGGCAGGCGGCGGACATTGCCGCGTTCCGCAAGGATGAAGGCCGGTTGCTGCCGCACGATCTGGCCTATGAGGCGCTGCCCGGCCTGTCGATCGAGACACGGCAGAAGCTTGCGGCGATACGCCCGGCCACCCTTGGCCAGGCGGCGCGGATCGAGGGGGTGACGCCGGCGGCGATATCGGTGCTGCTCGCCCATGTCCGCGGCGATCGCGGCGGGCGGGCGAAGACGCCGGCGTGAGCGAGCAGGATTCGATTCGAAGCCGGAATGATGGCCGTATTTCCTGATGTCTACTGATTGCACGACACAAATCGATGGGGCGAAGGAGGGCCCCGACATCCTCTCCGCGGTGGCCGGCCTCGGCACTGTTTCACGTGAAACAGTGGAGCAGCTCGAACGCTTCGTCGCGCTTTTGCGGCGCTGGCAGCGCACCCACAATCTTGTCTCGGCGAAAACGCTCGATCAGGTGTGGTCGCGGCACATCGCCGATTCGGCGCAGATCGTGCCTATGGAACCCGAGGCGAAGCGATGGGTCGATCTCGGCAGCGGCGGCGGGTTTCCCGGGATCGTCATTGCCATCCTGATTGCGGATCGCCCCGGTGCCCGGGTCGACCTGATCGAATCGAACGGCAAGAAGGCGGCGTTTCTGCGCGCCGTCGTCACCGAATTGCGGCTTCCGGCCAAGGTTCATTGCGGGCGGATCGAAGACCTGGTCCCGAACTGGCCGAAACCGGCCGATGTGGTGACCGCAAGAGCGCTCGCGCCCCTCAAAACCTTGTGCGACTGGAGCTATCCGCTGATCAGGCGAGGTGCCGTCGCGGTTTTCCACAAAGGTCAAGATTTTGAGGTCGAGTATCGAGAATGCACTAAATATTGGGCGCTCGATCTGTTAAAAACCGAAAGTGCCGTCGATTCCGGCGGCACCATTATCAGAATCGCAGATCTTCAACCGCTTGTGCCGAGGCCTGGTCCATGAACGCGCTGCCGCAGCATCCCCGGGTGATCACGATCGCCAATCAGAAAGGCGGTGTCGGCAAGACGACCACCGCGATCAATCTCGGCACCGCGCTTGCGGCGATCGGTGAGCGGGTTCTCGTCGTCGACCTCGATCCGCAGGGGAACGCGTCGACCGGTCTCGGCATCGACCGGCGCGACCGCAAGGTCTCGACATATGACGTCCTGACCGGGCAGGCGAGCCTGGCCGAGACGGCGATGGCGACCGCGGTGCCGCGGCTTTCGGTGGCGCCGTCGACCCTCGACCTGCTCGGCGTCGAACTGGAAATCGCCGAAGAGCCGGACCGTGCGACCAAGCTGCGCAATGCGATTTCCCGTCATGCGGGGCGGATGGTCGATGATCGGGCCCAGCATTTCGACTATGTGCTGGTCGATTGCCCGCCATCGCTGAACCTGTTGACGATCAACGCCATGGCCGCGGCCCATTCGGTGCTGGTGCCGCTGCAATGCGAGTTCTTCGCGCTCGAAGGCCTGAGCCAGCTTCTGCAGACGGTCGAGCAGGTCAAGACGGCGCTCAACCCGCCTCTGTCGATCCACGGCGTGGTGCTCACCATGTTCGACGGCCGCAACAATCTCGCCAACCAGGTCGTTGCCGATGTCCGCGACTATCTGGGCAAGGCGGTCTATGAGACGGTGATCCCGCGCAATGTCCGGGTGTCCGAGGCGCCGTCCTACGGCAAGCCGGTTCTGCTCTACGATCTGAACTGTCCCGGCAGCCAGTCCTATCTGAAACTCGCCTCAGAGATCATCCAGCGGGAGAAAAAGCTGCGGGCGGCCTGATGGCCCGGGAAAACCTGTTCAAACCCAGGGATTTCGGGAATCGATTCGCACCCGAAATATAGAGGTGGAAATGGCAGCGATGGCAGAGGAAAACCCCCGACGGCGACTCGGCCGCGGTCTGGCGGCATTGATCGGCGATGTGGATTCAGAAGTCGGCGCGATCGACCGGGCCCGCACCCAGCGCCGGCTGCCGGTCGAATTCCTGCGGCCCAATCCCCGAAATCCGCGCAAGACGTTCAATGCCGAGGAGCTTGCCGAGCTCGCCAATTCGATCCGCGAGCGCGGCGTGGTGCAGCCGGTGCTGGCGCGGCCGGTGGCCGGCGAATCGGAGAGCTTCGAGATCATTGCCGGCGAACGGCGCTGGCGCGCCGCCCAGCGCGCCGGGGTGCACGAGATCCCGGTCTACATCCAGGAGGTCTCCGACCAGGAGGCGCTGGAACTCGCCATTATCGAGAATGTCCAGCGCAGCGACCTCAATGCGCTGGAAGAGGCGATGGGCTATCAGCAGCTGATCGATGAGTTCACATATACCCAAGCCGAACTGGCCGAGAGCATCGGCAAGAGCCGCAGCCACGTCGCCAATACGCTGCGCCTTTTGAAACTGCCGGAGTCGGTCAAGGCGGAGATCACCACAGGCCGGCTGTCGGCCGGACATGCGCGCGCACTGGTTTCCGTTTCGGATCCGGAAGAAATAGCCAAAATCATTTTAAATCAAAATCTTAATGTTCGCAACGCGGAAGCTTTGGCGAAAAAGCGTAAAGCGGGCAGCGGCACGAGGAGGGCCGTGGAGAAGGACGCGGATACGCGCGCGCTTGAAGCCCGCCTCGGCGAGGCTCTCGGCCTGGTGGTCGATATCCGGCACAAGGCCAAGGGCGGCGAAGTGCGGATAAAGTACCGCTCGCTCGAACAGCTCGACGAGATCTGCCGGCGCCTCGACGACTGAGATTCGGTCGCGCAACTCCGATTTATTACCCGGCTTAGTATTCCTTGCTTTCAGGTTGACGCCGCTGGATGTGTCTCTTGCCGTCGGTAGGCCCGCCCCGCTGCTGTTCGGCCGAAAGTCCTCGATAAGGGATCCGTAAATCCCTCACCTTTAGGCGATGGACCAAAGAAAGATGTCATCGCAAGGCCACGAAGCGGCCGTGGCGATCCAGCCTGCACATGAAGGAAGGTCCCGCCCTGGATTGCTTCCCCCGGCTTCCGCCGGGGTCGCAATGACGGGGATGGTGTTGGCGGTGACGACGGAGGGGGTGATGCGGCGTCAAAACGTCGAAAGTCGGCGACATACCGTGTTGAGCGGGGCAATGGATCCGCTTTGGCGGGGACGGTGGGTGTTGTTGGCGCCAGAGCACAAATCTGCACCTTCCCCGTTTTCACGCCAGGGGATGCACAGGTCTTTTCGGATTGGGGGGGAAAGGGATTCCCTTTGGCCGGTTGTCGTGATTCGCTTGCGTCGGTTCGGTTGATCGGCGAGGAGCGGCGATGGAACTTCGGCGGTTTGGCGACCGGCGCCTGGAAAAGGGGGCGCGCTGCTGCTCAAGCGCATGGTCGCGCGCGAGAGCGTGTGCCTGCGGCGGTTGGCGGGCGGGCGTCGGCGCGAGATTGTCCGCTTCGGCCGTTTCCTGGCGAACCCGCGGGTCACGGTGGACGGTCTGATCGCGGGCTGGGGCGAGCGGACCGCGGTGGTGTGCGCGGGTCGTCATGTTCTGGCGATCCAGGACAGCAGCGATTTCAACTTCCGCACCACGGCGTCGCGGCCTGGGCGCGATCGGCAAGGGCGTCGGCCGGGGCCTGGTGCTGCATGCGATGCTGGCGATGGACGCGGAGACCGGCGGCTGTCTGGGGCTGGCGTCGGGGCGCATCTGGACCCGTTCGGGACGGCGCAGCGTCGGTCACGACACGCGCCAAAAGAACTTTGAAAGCAGACATTGCATTCTTATTAATCCGTTCAAAAAGCGACCCAAAGCAAATGTGAAAAAAGTGCCAGAACCAGGCATTCAGCGGATCGTCATGTCTTCGATCATGCGGGCGCGTAAAGGGCTCATCCGGGTCATTGAAAGATCTCCTGATCTGAGGTTGCCAAAGCAACATCGTCTCAGATCAGGCACCAATCCGCGATCCACACCCCCATGCCGCGCGAGCGGCTTCCTTCAATCCCACACAATTCGATTTTCATGCCCGATACTCTAGCGACCAAATCGGGGCAAGCCGGCTCCGAACCGACGCAGGCTGTGATGCAGGTGCTGACGAATTGTCAATATAGTCCCATATCCGACCAATTCCATCCGTGCGCGTCCATTGATGGTTTGTCCAAATTGCTCGGCTTTTACGAAGGCTGCACCCTCCCAGATTGCGGTTGTGCCAAAGATCGGGATCTCCTGATCAAGCACCAGCGGCGCGACCTCAGCCGAAAAATCGAGGTCTGGGAAGGGCTAACCGCCAACTTATCGGATAACGAGCGCCAGACTTCGGGCTTGTCCAATGGTGCAGCGGTCTGATCTCCGGATTTTCGACAAGCCTGGGTGCTTCACTGTCGAATAGAACCGCAAAACTCTTCTGGCGATCCCGCTTTCCGAGCGGCCGATGGCGAAGCACCAGCATGTCGCGTCCGTCATTGAGATTAAGTCCAAACCAGTCCCAACCGAGTACCCGGCAACTCGTCTCGGAGTGATCGAGAAGCCAGCCGTTGTAGCCTCCCCATTGCCGGTCAATCCAGAAGCTACCGTCGATCGCTGTGCCGTTTAGCTCGCCCCGTCCAATCATCTGCGGGCAGCACTGATAAGCAAAACAGTCTCCGAAACCAGCATTCAGGCGAGTGCTCTTTTCGTCCAACCAGGGCGTCTCTGCCTTCAGCGTCAATCGTAGTGTTCCGTTTTCATGACCAAGCGCAAGTCGCAAATGTAATTCCTGGCCATCCCTCGCCAGTCCAAAGCCATTCCATGCAACGCAGAATGGATAGATGCTGAATTCTGGCTCGCTGGCATCTATGATCACACCGGCGTTGTCTGCCCAAGCCAGCATGTCCTTGCGGTGCCGCCATAGTGCTAGGCCTCTCAACGCGGGTCGAAAATGGCCAGCGGCAACCAATTCGGCAATTCGATTATGATGCGCAACGGCAGTCGGGGTTAGTCGACTGTCGACCCAGAAGCTTCCCGTGGCCTCGTCCATAACATGCTGTATGAGCATCGCTCCGGGTGGGCCGGCTGCATCGAAACCGCGCACCACGAACAGAGCCGCCATGAGATGCAGCTTGGCCCGGCCCTGTGCAGATACACATCCTTGCACAAACCACCATTCCAAATCGCAATCATCATGCGGCGCCAAATCAGGAATTGTCGTCTGGAAGCGCAGCGCCGTCATGCCGGCTTCTCAGATATGCTGTTTTGTATTGGCTCGGCGGCGAACAGGAGCGTCGGCACCCAAGCGGCACCAAAGCTGGTTGTCCAGAGATATTCTTCGACTGGAATGCCAAAAATCAGCGGCCCAAGTATTCCGTCACGCGACCACATCATCGCATATTCCTCACCGAAATACATGACCATCAGCCCAAGGCCGGCGATATAGTAGATTGTTAGTGCTATGCTTGTCACGGCAGCTAGCGCGGCTCGGTGCGGACGAAACGCGACAAGCACCGCTGCAACTGCGAACTGACAAACAAACGCGCTGACTCCAAACGAAAGCCCCAATGCCGCGAGGATTACAAATACTGCTCCGCCAAAGAGCCCGACAGCCAATACCCGTCCACCAAATCGCAGATTCAATGGCGCCAATTGCGGCAAATGGCGGTTGTAGAGTGCTGCGAAGCCCCAGCCAAGCACCCCAAAGCTGAGACAGAACAGGGCATCTTCGATGCCGAAGGCCCCGCCAAAGACCCGTTTCGGCGACCAGTAGGCGCCTTGAGACAATGGTGCATGGATAATGAGGAATGGTATCAGCAGTACCGCGCTCCAAGCCATAGAGCATCGTTCTCGTGGCATGAACACAAGGAATGCCACGGCTGCCGCGACGCTTACCAACGTGCCGATTAGGTAATGGTATGCTTCCCCCAATAGCGGCCCGCACCCCCCTTAACCGGTAGTCGCTGACTGCAGTTTATGGTCGCCCGATCATGCTGTCCAGTTGATCACCCCATGACAAAACCCGCCAACCTCTACCGGGCAACCTTTGAGACCTATGTCGAGACCCAACTGGCGCCGACACTCAACAAGGGTGACGTGGTCATTCTCGACAATCTGTCGTCACACAAAAGCGACAAGGCGGCGCAAATCCTCAAGGAGGTCGGTGCCTGGTTCCTGTTTTTGCCGCCCTATTCGCCTGATCTGAACCCGATCGAAATGGCGTTCGCCAAACTCAAGGCGCATTTGAGAAAAGCCGCGGCAAGAACCTTCGACGAGGTGTGGAAGGCAATCGGACAGATCTGCGACCTCTTCTCACCAAACGAATGCCGGAACTATTTCAAGGCCTCTGGCTATGAATTCATAAACAGGTGACACGCTCTAGCGCTTTCGCGGGGAAGGTGCGGGTTGGTAGGCATATAGGCATTTCAACACCCCTTCAATGTGCGGAAGCGCCTGAATGTGTTCCGCGAAAATACTGGCGACATGGATAGGCCGATTCCCTACCCCTCCCGGTGATAGGGGTGGCCGGCCAGGATCGTCGCCGCGCGGTAAAGCTGTTCGGCCAGCATCAGCCGGGCAAGCTGGTGCGGCCAGGTCATGGCGCCGAAAGCGAGCACCAGATCGGCGCGGTCGCGCAAAGCCGGATCGAGCCCGTCGGCGCCGCCGATGACGATGCCGAGCCGGCGGCTGCCGGCATCGCGCCAGGCGCCGAGGCGAGTAGCGAAATCCGTGCTGGAAAGGGAAGAGCCGCGCTCGTCGAGGGCAATGAGGCGGTCGCAGCCGGCAAGCACCGGCGTCAATGCCGCGGCTTCGGCGCTGCGCCGCAGTTCCGCGGTTTCGCCCCGCCCTTCGGCGAATTCGGACATGTCGACGGGGCCCAGACCAATTGCGCGTCCGGTCTTGCCGGCCCGGTCGAGATAGCGCTCAAGCAGGGCGCGCTCGGGCCCGGCCTTCATCCGGCCGATTGCGGCAATCGTCACCCGCATGGGACGACGTCAGGCGCGGGCGCGGTCGGTCGCGTTGGCCATCGACCACATCTTCTCCAGATTGTAGAAGCTGCGCACTTCCGGCTGGAAGATGTGGACGATCACGTCGCCGGTGTCGATCAGCACCCAGTCGCAATGGGGCAGGCCCTCGACCTTGGCCGAGCCGAGGCCGGCATCCTTGAGCGCCCGCAACAGCCGCTCGGCGACCGCGCCGACATGACGGTGCGACCGCCCCGACGCCACGACCATGTAGTCGCCGATCAGGGATTTGCCCGCCAGATCGATTGTGACGATGTCCTCGGCCTTAGAGTCGTCCAGGCTCGTGAGGACGGTGTTCAGCGTTTCCGCCGCGCCGGCCGTGCTGTCGCCAGCGACGCGCTGAGGCGCACGGCGAGCCGTGCCCTCGATATCAGGTGTCACTGTCAGGGGAAGTTCCTCTCGCCATAAGCTCCATCGTCAGCGGCAGGCCGGGCGCGCCCGGTGCCGGTACGATTATTCCCTTAGACATGTCTAACATAGGTGCTTTTTGATGTCGTTTTCAAGACGTAGCGCACCCGCGGGTTTCCGGGGCAAATTCAAAGGCGCCACTGCTCGTGCGCGTTGGCACGTCCCGAATCACGCCGAAACCGCCCGGATCGCGGTCGACGACAGCGGCGAGCGGGGGCCGTGGACGAGCGCCCAGGCCGGCGGCTGAAGATCGGCGATCAGCCCGGCATCGTGCTCGCTGATGCGCCAGGCCCGAAGCGCCGCCGCCGCCGGCGCCTTCAGCGCGGCGAGGCCGGCGCCCGGCCGGTCGATCACCAGTATCGGCACGAGCGCGGCGATCCGGCGCCAGCGGTTCCAGCGGTGGAAATCGAGGAGATTGTCGGCGCCCATGATCCAGACGAACCGGACTTGCGGGTAGCGGCGGGTGAGAAAATCGATCGTGTCGGCGCTGAACCGCGTGCCGATCGCGGCCTCGAACGCCGTCACAACGATGCGCGGATCGGCGGCGACGGCCCGCGCGCCGGTAATACGCTGATCGAGCTTGGCGAGTTCGCTGCGGTCCTTCAACGGATTGCCCGGCGTCACCAGCCACCAGATGCGATCGAGGCCGGCGCGGGCGAGCGCGATCCGGGAAATATGCAGATGGCCGGCATGGGCCGGATTGAACGAACCACCGAGAAGGCCGATCCGCATGCCCGGATAGGCCGGCGGCGGCCGCATTTCCGGCACCAGCGGACCGAACCGATTGGAAACGTTCACGGACGTGTCTGGCCGGCGCCGCGGACCCGGTATTTAAAGCTCGTCAACTGCTCCACGCCGACCGGCCCGCGGGCGTGCATGCGGCCGGTAGCAATGCCGATCTCGGCGCCCATGCCGAACTCGCCGCCATCGGCGAACTGGGTCGAGGCGTTGTGGAGCACGATCGCGCTGTCGACTTCGGCCATGAACCGCTCGGCGGCCTCCGCATCCTCGGTGACAATCGCCTCGGTGTGGTGCGAGCCATGAGCCTCGATGTGCGCGATCGCGTCATCGAGACCGTCGACCACTTTCACCGCGATGATGGCGTCGAGATATTCCTTCGGCCAGTCTTCGGCGGAGGCGGGCGCGACACCGTCGGCTGCGGCAACGGCCTCTTCATCGCCGCGGACGGCGCAGCCGGCGCCTTGCAGCGCTTCGATGAGCGGGCGCAGATGGGTTGCCGCGATCGCCCGGTCGACGAGCAGGGTCTCGGCGGCGCCGCAAATGCCGGTCCGGCGCATCTTGGCGTTGACCGTGACATCGCGCGCCATGTCGAGATCGGCGGGGCCGTGCACATAGACGTGGCAGACGCCTTCCAGATGGGCGAACACCGGCACCCGCGCCTCCGTCTGGACGCGGCCGACCAGGCTCTTGCCGCCGCGCGGTACGATCACGTCGACCGCCCCGTCGAGCCCGGCAAGCATCGTCCCGACGGCGGCGCGGTCGCGTGTCGGCACCCTTTGGATCGCCGCCTCCGGCAGCTTTGCTTCAGCGAGGCCGCGGACGAGGCAGGCATGGATCGCCCCTGCCGAGCGGAACGAATCCGAGCCGCCGCGCAATATCGCCGCATTGCCGGCCTTGAGCGCAAGCGCGCCGGCGTCCGCGGTGACGTTCGGCCGGCTTTCATAGATGATGCCGACAACGCCGAGCGGCGTCCGCACCCGTTCGATCTGAAGGCCGTTCGGCCGCTCCCAGGCGGCGATCACCGTGCCGACCGGATCGTCGAGCGCGGCGATCTCCTCGACCGCCCTGGCCATCGCCTCGATCCGCTCCGGCGTCAGCGTCAGCCGGTCGACAAAGGCGGAAGTCATGCCGCCGGCCTTGGCGTCGGCGACATCGAGCGCGTTGGCGGCCAGAATCGAGGCGGCCGAGCAGCGGATATTGTTCGCCATCGCCATCAGCGCGGCGTTCTTCTCCGCGGTCGTCGCGATCGAAAGCCGCCGCGCGGCGGCGCGGGCGCGGCGGCCGATCTCGTGCATTTCGGCCTCGATCGAGATTTCGGTTTCGGCTTTCGCCTCGCTCGACATGTTTTTCACTCCTCGGCGATCGACAACGCCATGTCGTCGCGATGGATGACCTCGGCCCGACCCGGATAGCCGAGCAAATTTTCGATCTCGCGGCTGTTGCGGCCGACGATCAGCTTTGCCTCCGCGAAGTCGTATTCGATCAGCCCACGGCCGACCTCGCGGCCGTCCTCGTCCAGGATAGCAACCGCATCGCCGCGGGAAAAGCCGCCCTCGACCGAGCGCATGCCGGCCGAAAGCAGGCTCTTGCCCGCGCGCAGCGCTTTGATCGCACCGGCATCGATGCGCACCGCGCCGCGCGGCTTCAGCGTGCCGGAAATCCACTTCTTGCGCGCCGTCACCGGCGAGGCGGCGGCCGGGAACCAGGTGGCGCGGCCGCCATGGGAGATCGCCGCCAGCGGGTGCAGCACCTTGCCGGACGCGATCACCATGGAGGTGCCGCCGGCGGTGGCGATCTTGGCGGCCTCGATTTTGGTCTTCATGCCGCCGCGCGAAAGGTCCGAGCCGGCCGAACCCGCCATTGCCTCCACCGCCGGCGTGATCTTGTCGACGACGGGTAGGAATTCCGCATCCGGGTTCTCGTCGGGCGGCGCCGTATAAAACCCGTCGACATCGGACAGCAGCACCAGCAGGTCCGCTCCCATCATCGAGGCGACTCGGGCCGCCAGCCGGTCGTTGTCGCCATAGCGGATTTCGGCGGTCGCCACCGTGTCGTTCTCGTTGACGACGGGAACGGCGCCGAACTGCAGCAGCGTGCCGATCGTCGCGCGGGCGTTCAGATAACGCCGTCGCTCCTCGGTGTCGGCCGGGATCAGCAGGATCTGGCCGGCATCGATGCCGCGCGCTTTCAGGCTTTCGGTATAGGCCCGGGCGAGCGCGATCTGGCCGACGGCGGCGGCGGCTTGCGCCTCCTCCAACTTCAGTGCGTTGCGTTTCAGCCCGAGCACCGAGCGGCCGAGCGCGATCGCGCCCGACGAGACGAGCACGACTTCATTGCCGTGCTCGCGCAGTTCGGCGACATCGTCGGAGAGGCTTTCAAGCCAGGTCCGCCGCAGCATCCCCTTGGCGGCGTCGACGAGCAGCGACGAGCCGATCTTGACGATGATACGGCGATAGGAATTGAGCCGGCGCTTCACCATGGCGTCCAGACCTTTTCCTCGGCTGGATAGGCGTTTTCGGCCGCAGCAGTGACGTCGTCAATAGCGCGGAGAAGCGCACCGAGCGCCGGGCGCACACCGTCGCCGGTGGCCGCGGAGACCACCAGCACAGTGTGGCCGGCTTCCGCCTCCAGCGCCGCGCGCTTCTCCTTGCGTGCCGCCTCGTCAAGCAAATCGGCCTTGGCGAGCGCGACGATTTCCGGCTTGTCCTCCAGTCCATGGCCGTAGGCGGCGAGCTCGCCGCGCACGGTGCGATAGGCGGCGGCGACATCCTCATGGCTGCTGTCGACCAGATGCAGCAGCACCCGACACCGTTCCACATGGCCGAGGAAGCGGTCGCCGATGCCGACGCCCACATGGGCGCCTTCAATCAGCCCGGGAATGTCGGCGAGCACGAATTCGCGATCATCGAGGCGGACGACGCCGAGATTGGGGTGAAGCGTGGTGAAGGGATAGTCGGCGATCTTCGGTTTCGCCGCACTCACCGCGGCAAGGAAGGTCGATTTGCCGGCATTGGGCAGGCCGACGAGGCCGGCATCGGCGATCAGCTTCAGTCGCAGCCACAGCCAGCGCTCCTCGCCCGGCGCACCGGGATTGGCCCGGCGCGGCGCCTGGTTGGTCGAGGATTTGAAATGGGCGTTGCCGAAGCCGCCATTGCCGCCGCGGACAAGCCTGATCCGGGCGCCGACCTCGGTGAAATCCGCGATCAGCGTCTCGCCGTCTTCGTCATAGATCTGGGTGCCGACCGGCACCTTCAGCACCATGTCGGCGCCGCTGCCGCCGCTGCGGTTCTGGCCCTTGCCGTGGCCGCCGGTGCCGGCCTTGAAATGCTGCTGGTAGCGATAGTCGATCAGCGTGTTCAGCCCGTCGACGCATTCGGCCCAGACATGGCCGCCGCGGCCGCCATCGCCGCCGTCCGGCCCGCCGAACTCGACATATTTCTCGCGGCGAAACGAGACGCAGCCGGCACCGCCATTGCCGGAACGGACATAGACCTTTGCCTGATCGAGGAATTTCATGACGCCTCAATATCCTGTACTTGGACGATTTGAAAGGGTCGCGCGCCTACCGCCGCCGCCGCATCCAGCGGCCATTCGCCTCTTTGCCCAAGGTTTTGCTTGACGCCGGGGAGCGGGAGACCGAGTCTGCGGCGCCGCCCCGCGCACGCCCCGGCGGCAGAAAGGATCACCGCGCAGATGTCCCGTACCGGAGTCCGGTTGCCGCTCGCTGTCGGCGGCTTTTGCGCCGCGGTCATCGTGGTCATGGCGGCGGCGTCGACGCCCGGGCGCGCGGGAGACGGCGAGGCCGCGCCGATGCCCGATGGCGGCGAAGCCTATACGCAATCGCTCGATCCGCGCGAGCGCGACCTCCTCGTCACCGCTCGCCTCGTCGCCGGCCGCGAGCCGGTGGTCATCGATCACGCCTTCCGCAACGGCGTCGTCTGGCGGCTGCAGCTTGACGGCAATGCCGAGGCCGGGCTGACCGAGATCGCGGTCGAGGTCGACAATCGCAGCGGCGGCGATCTCGACGGCTTCCGCCTCATCCTGCACGCGCTGCCGACGGCCGCCGAAGGATGCGCGACGGCGCTGAAACGGTTCGGCTGGCTGCCGGTCGGGCTCGACGTGCCGGCCGATTGCGTGCAAGCCCATGCCTGCACGATCACCTCGCCGCAGGCGCCGCTCGCTGCGGGAGAAAGCCGGGTGTTCCGGGCCGCCGCGTTTTGGCCGGACGGCGGCGAAGCCTGCGCCGCCCTGCACGGCCGTCTGATCGTCGAGGAGGACGGCGCGACGGCGCTCACCGGATTCTTCGCCCGCGCGCCCTTGCGCCCGGCCGCAACGAAATCCGCCGACTGACGCCGTTTCCTCAATCATCGCGCCACGCCTTCAGCCCGGTCCAGATCGACCGCTCCAGGACGAAGCGGGCGACCGCGACCACGCCGCCGGCGCCGAGCGAAGGACGCATGGTCTCGCCGCGATACTGAAACCCGCACTTTTCGAGCACCCGGCGCGAGGCCGGATTGACGATCCGACAATTGCCCCAGAGCCGCGCATTGTCGGTGACCGCAAAGCCGTGGTCGATGACCGCGCGCGCCATTTCGGTGGCAAAGCCGCGAGCCCAGAACGGCACGCCGACCCAATAGCCGATATGGGTCTCGCCGTTCTCTTCGCCCCGAAAGCCGCAGCAGCCGACAAGGGCGCCGTCAGCGGAGAAGGCGAGAAAGGTGGCGGCGTCCGGGCCGTCATCCGCGACCTTCTCGATGAAGGCATGCGCATCGGCCAGCCTGTAGGGATAGGGGATGGTCGCGGCCATCTCGGCGATGCGGCGGTCGGCAAGGCGCTCGGCGATCGCGGCAGCATCGGCGATCCGCGGCGAACGCAACTCAAGCCGTTCGGAGGCGAGAACGATGGCCGATGCGCGTCCGGCCCTTTCGGCTTCGCATTCGGTCTGATCCGACATTTTATTTCTCCGATGCAACGAAAAAGGGGAGCCGGCGTCCGGTCTCCCCTTTTGCTGATCGGAGGTTTTCGCTCCGCCGGGTCAACCAGGACGCCGGCGGATAGGCCGGCGCTAGTCGGGCGTACCTGCCGTCGGCATCACCGAGACGTAGGTACGGCCGTTCGCCTTGGTGCGGAACGCCACATTGCCGTCGATAAGCGCAAAAAGCGTGTGATCCTTGCCGATACCGACGTTCTCGCCCGGATGCCATTTGGTGCCGCGCTGGCGGGCGATGATGTTGCCGGCGATGACCGCCTGGCCACCCGATTTCTTGATGCCGAGGCGGCGGCCGGCGGTGTCGCGACCGTTACGGGACGAACCGCCTGCTTTCTTGTGTGCCATGGTTCAGCTCCTCGTTATGGCCGCGCCGCTCAGGCGTCCGCGTCCTTGGCCGCGGGCTTTGCCGCTTTCTTGCCGCCGGTGACGATGTCGGTGATCCGCACTTCGGTGAAATGCTGGCGGTGGCCGTTGCGGCGGCGATAGGTGTGGCGCCGCTTCTTCTTGAAGATGATAATCTTGCGGTGGCGGCCCTGGCCGACGACCTCGCCGGCGACCGCGGCACCCTCGACGAAGGGCGCGCCCACCGACAAATCCTCGTCGTTGCCGACCATCAGCACTTCGGGGAATTCGACGGCATCACCCGCCTCGCCGGCGAGCTTTTCGACCTTGACGACGTCGTCGACGGCAACGCGGTACTGCTTTCCGCCCGTCTTGATGACTGCGAACATGGTTTTAATCCTTGGTTCCTGTCGCGCCCTTCGGCGCCGCGGCGGTCACGTCGCGGACTTTCGGTTCAAATCGCGCTATAGAGCGCGGAACAGCCTCGGACAGCGTTTTGCCGCGCGGAGCAAAATGGCCCCACGCCGGATCGGCGGCACTATACGTTTGCGGCGGGCAAAGTCAACGCGCGCGATTCGTCCCTTTGGCGATTGATGTCGCGCCGCCCGACCGGCCGCCGACAAGGGCGAAAAAGCCGGGATTCCGGCGCCGCTCCGCGCTTGCCGCCAACAGGTCGAGCGTGTATGGTCCGCCCGCCTCGAAAACGGCCGGAGTTTTCGATACGGAGAGGTGCCGGAGTGGTCGAACGGGGCGGTCTCGAAAACCGTTGAGCGCGCAAGCGTTCCGAGGGTTCGAATCCCTCCCTCTCCGCCATCCGCTTTCGCTAATTTTGCCAAAGGCAAAATTTAGCTACAGCGCGATTGGGTGAAACCCAAGCGTGATGTAGCGTGCGAAATGGATGCCGCGCTGTAATTCCGCTGACGCGCAGCGGAAGCGGATGAAAGCGGGCGCAACAACGATCTCGGCGTCGTCATTGCGAGGAGCCGAAGGCGACGCGGCAATCCAGAAAATAAATCAATGAACTGGATTGCTTCCCCCGGCTTCCGCCGGGGTCGCAATGACGATGACAGCGCCACGCCGCCACCCGCCCCGACCCGAACACCAACACCCTCAACTCACATCGACCCGGATCAGCTCGTTGCCGTCGGGATCATTGACGTGCACGGCGCAGGCGATGCAGGGATCGAAGCTGTGGATCGTGCGCAGGATCTCGATCGGCTGCTTGGGATCGTGCAGCGTATGTCCGGCGAGCGCCGCCTCGTAAGGCCCCGGCTGGCCCTTGTCGTCGCGCGGGCCGGCGTTCCAGGTCGACGGCACCACCGCCTGATAATTGGCGATTCTACCGTTCTCGATCACGATCCAGTGGGCGAGCCCGCCGCGCGGCGCCTCCATGATGCCGACGCCGCGGGCCGTCGCCGGCCAGGTCGAGGGCTCCCATTTCGCGCCGTTGTGGGTCCTGGTGTCGCCGGCCTTGATGTTGGCGACCAGATTGTCGAACCAGGTCTGCATAGTGTCGGCGAAGATTTTCGTTTCCAGCGTCCGCGCCGCGGTGCGCCCGAGCGTTGAGAACAAGGCCGCCGGCGGCACGTTCAGGTGCGACAGCGTCATATCGACGAGCTCGCGCGTCTGGTCATGGCCCTTGGCGTAGAGCATCAGCACCCGGGCAAGCGGGCCGACCTCCATCGGCAGGCCGCGCCAGCGCGGCGATTTCAGCCAGGAATAGGCGTTGCCGACATCAAGCTGGTCGAAGGGCGGCTTCGGGCCGGTATAGTTGAACGCGGTCTCGCCGGCATAGGGGTGCAGGCCGGCCTTGTCGCCCTTTTCGTAATCGTACCAGGAATGGGCGATGAACTCCTGGATCTGGTCGTCGGCGTGCAAATCGACCTCGTGCACCTCGTCGAGATTGCGGTTGAGGATGACACCGGAGGGCACCAGATAGGTCGAGGGATCGTCCATGCCCTTTTCGGGGAAGTCACCATAGGTGAGGAAATTGCCGACGCCCTCGCCCTGCGCGCCCCAATCCTTGTAGAAGCCCGCGATCGCCAGCGTATCGGGAACGTAGACCTGGTCGACGAAGGCGCGCATACGCGAAATGATGTTCTGCACCTCGGCCAGCCGCCTGGAATTGATCGCCGAATCCGAATTGAGGTCGATCGGCGACGGCACGCCGCCGACGAGGAAGTTCGGATGCGGGTTCTTGCCGCCGAAAATGGTGTGGATCTGGACGACGTCGCGCTGCCAGGTCAGCGCCTCCAGATAGTGGGCGACGGCCATCAGATTGGCTTCCGCCGGCAATTTGTAGGCCGGATGGCCCCAATAGCCATTGGCGAAGATGCCGAGCTGGCCGCCGTCGACGAAGCCCTTCAGCTTGGTCTTTACGTCGGCAAAATATCCAGGCGAGGATTTCGGATAGGAACTGATCGCCTGGGCCAGTTCCGAGGTCGCCTTCGGGTCCGCATCGAGCGCGGAGACCACGTCGACCCAGTCGAGCGCATGCAGATGATAGAAGTGCATGACGTGGTCGTGCACATATTGCGCCGCGATCATCAGATTGCGGATCATCTGCGCGTTCGGCGGAACCTGATAGTTGAGCGCGTTTTCCACCGCGCGCACCGAGGCGATGCCGTGGACCAGCGTGCAGACGCCGCATATGCGCTGGGCGAACGCCCAGGCGTCGCGCGGGTCGCGGCCCCTGAGGATGATCTCGATGCCGCGCACCATGGTGCCGGAGGAATAGGCCTCGGCGATCTTGTCGCCCTCCATCTGCGCCTCGATGCGCAGATGCCCCTCGATTCGGGTAATGGGATCGACTACGACACGTTCCGTCATTTCCGCCTCGCTCCTCACCGTTCGAGGTAGTCGTTCAGAATCCGATACTGGCGCAGCGCCTCGCGCTCGCCCGGATCGGCCTCGTCATCGATCAGGCTGCAGGTCCGCGCCATGCGGCTCGCCGCTGCCGCCTCCCAGGCGAGGTTGCCCGTCTTGCCGTGCCCTTCCGGGGTGACGATCGCGGTCGCCGCGCGGGCGACGAAATAGGCCGCCTGCGCGCGCCAATCGCCTTCCGAACCGCAGCGCGCATGGCTGTCGATGCTGGCCCGCCGGGCGTTGTGGAAGGCATCGTCGAGCGTGTCCGCCGCACCGCTTGCCGCCGCCTCGACGACGCGGCGAACGCGGCCGTCATCGTTCAAGGGCAGGACCGATTCGACGAATTTCGCGCCGACCGCGCGCTGATCGGCAATCGGCAATCCGTCCAGCGCCGCGCGGAAGGCGCCGTCATCCGTGATCTGCGCCATCGTCGTCATCCTTTCGCGGTCTCCGGGGTCTTCAAATGTTCGGCGAGTGTCTCGGTCAGTCCGATGACCGGGATGTCCATGCCGGTCTCCTCCATCCCCTCTTCGAGCTGGATGCGGCAATTGGCGCAGGCGGTCATCAGCTTTTCGGGTTTCACCGCATCGAGCTGCTTCTTCTTCTTCAGGAACGCGGTCAGCTTCAAATCGTGCGCCTCTTCGATGGCGCTGACGCCGCCGCCGGCGCCGCAGCACCAATTGTATCGGCCGTTGTCGTCCATCTCGACGAAGTCCTTGGCGACCATGTCGATCAGCCGGCGCGGCTCGTCGATGACGCCGCCGCGGCGCACGATCTGGCACGGGTCGTGGAAGGTCAGCCGGTCTTCTTCGAAGCCTTCGGTCTGAAGCCGGCCGTCGGCGCGGAATTCGTCGAGCACTTCCAGGATGTGGCGGGCCTTGAACGGAAACGGCCGGCCGATCAGGTTCGGCCCTTCCCAGCGCAGCGCCGTATAGGCGTGGCCGCATTCGGGGCTGATCACCGTCTTGACCTTGAGCCGCTCCGCCGCCGCAACGATGCGCATGACCAGTTCCCGGGCGATGTCGGAGGCGCCGATCTGGATGCCGGAATTGGTTGCCTCAAAGGCGTCGCTGGCGATCGTCCAGCTCGCCCCGGCCGCTTCAAAGATGCGGGCGATCGCTTCGAGATATTCCGGGTAGTTCATGATCTCCATCGACGACATCAGCACCAGATATTCGGCGCCCTCGACATTGACGGGGATGGTCATGCCGGTATCGGCCTCGAGGTGCCCGATCTGCGCCTTCACCGCCTTCAGGGTGACGCCCATCGGGCTGCCGATCTTGATGGCACGCGACGACGCGCCCTTCAGACCGTCCGGCGCATGGCCGGCGGCGATCATGCCCTCGCGCTCTTTACGGATCATGCCGGTAATGTCGTTACCGACCGGGCACACCATCGAGCAGCGGCCGCACATAGAGCAGGAATCGTAGACCAGCTCCTTCCAGTCCTTGAGCAGATCGTCGGTGACCTTGGGCGCAAGGCCGATCAGCGAGGCAAGCCGGCCGAACAGGGTGTAGCTGCTCCACCACACCCGGCGCAGCGGCTCCAGCTTGTGGATCGGCGTATATTTCGGGTCGCCGGTCTCCAGGTAGAACAGGCACGCCTCGGCGCATAGGCCGCAATGCACGCAGGACGAAAAGAAGGCCGCGGTCGACGCGTCGATCTGTTCCTTGAAGGCATTGACCGCCCGCTCGACATTCGCGCTCATGACTGCACCCCCTTTCGGCCGAAAGCAGCACCGGTGTAGTAGCGCGCCAGGAACGCGGTGAAGGTGTGCATCAGCTTGGTGAAGGGAAATAGGATCATCAAAAGCTCGACCGACAGGATGTGCAGGCCGAGCATGGCGGGATAGGGCAGCAGCAGCCGGTGGAAGACGAGCCAGCCGGTAATCAGCGGCAGGAACGTCAAGAGCCACGGCAGGTAGTCGCCGAAGCCGGAAAGGAAGCGCATCACCGGATTGCGCAGCCGGTTGATCAGCACCACGACCATCGCCACCATCGCCAGGATGCCGGCAAAGTCGATGATCGGCGTCGGCAGGCCCGGCCAGCCGAAACCGAGCACCGCCTGGAACATCTCGATATGCGGGACGAACAGCAGGAGCGTCACCAGGAAGCCGATATGAAACACCCAGCCGGCGACCACCGTCGTCGGCGCACGCTTCATGGTGCCTGTCTCGGGCAGCGTCCGGCTGAACATGGTCCGGAGCCCGCTGCCGAACCCGCCCCGGCGCGGTTCGGAGAAATCGCGCCGTCGGCCGAGCACCAGGATCTCGACGAACCGGATCGCCAGGCCGGCGATGAAGATGATCAGCGCCACGTCGAACAGCGGGCCGCGGGTGAAGGCGAGGAAGTCGACCGCAGTCATCATTTTTCCTCCAGCTCCTCGACCGTGACCGTGTGGTGCTTGCCGCGTGCCGCACTCTTGGTCGCCCGGTGCAGCGCACCGGCGGCCGCCCCGGCGACGACGCCGGCCCCGGCCGCGACCGCGGCGATCCTGGCGACGTCCCCGGTTGGCACCGACAGCGCCCTGTAGAAGCCGCCCATGTCCCAGAAGCCCGGCTCGGAGCAGCCGAGGCAGGGATGGCCGGCCTCGATCGGGAAGCTCGTGCCGCCGTTCCACTTGACCGTGGCGCAGGCATTGGAGGTGGCCGGGCCCTTGCAGCCGAGCTTGTAGAGGCACCAGCCCTTCTTCGCGCCTTCATCGTCGAAGCTCTCGGCAAACTCGCCGCGGTCGTAGAACGGCCGCCGGTAGCAGCGGTCATGGACCGATTCGCCATAGAAGGATTTCGGCCGGCCGAGGCTGTCGAGCTCGGGCAGAATGCCGAAAGTGAGCACATGGGCGAGCACGGCGGCCATCGCTTCGGGGATGGGCGGACAGCCGGGAATGTTGATGACCGGCTTGTCGGTGACCAGTTCGGTGACCGGCACCGCGCCGGTCGGATTGGGATCGGCGAGCGGCAGGCCGCCAAACGCCGCACACGAGCCGATCGCCACGACGGCGAAGGCGTCCTTGGTGGTTTCCTCTAAGATGTCGAGATTGCTCATCCCGGCGATGGTCGAATAGATGCCGCCATCCTTGACCGGCACCGAACCGTCGACGGCGACGATGTACTTGCCCTTATGCGCCTCCATCGCCTGCATGCGCGCCTCTTCGGCGGCGTGGCCGGAGGCGGCCTGCAGGGTGTGGTGGTAGTCGAGCGAGATGAAGTCGAAGATCAGGTCGTCGAGCGTTGGGCTCAGCGAGCGGGTCAGCGATTCGGTGCAGCCGGTGCATTCCTGGAACGACAGCCAGATCACCGATTGGCGCTGCGCCTTGGCCAGGGACGCCGCCATCGCCGGCGCCATTGACGCCGGCAGCGCCAGCAGCGAGGCGAGATAGCTCGAATATTTCAGGAACGCCCGCCGCGATACGCCGCGCGCGGCAAGCAGCGCGCCCAGCGTCCGGTCATCGCCTGAAGCGGCCGACCGCGCCGCATTCGGTGTCGTCTCGTCAATCTGCATGAACCGTCTCCCGACCGGTTTCTCGTTCCGGTGTTCGCGCCAATTCCGTGCGCAGCCGCCTTGCCGCAGCGTCGATGTCGTCGCCTTGCGCGCCGAGCAGTTGCGGCACGAACGCAATCTCAAGGATCTCGGCAAGCACGCGGCCGCCGGCGTCGAAATGCCGGACCCACCACACCCCGGCAAAGCCGGTCTCGCGGATTTCGCTGGTGCCGGCCGCCGTCACTTTCGCTTCGACCTCGCCGCTGCCGAGGGCCACCTCAAGTTCGGCGCGGTCGGTCGCGGTCAGCGGCAGGCCGGAGAGATCGATGGCGCCGGCAACGCCGGTCGCGGCCAGCGTGTCGAGCGCTGCGGAAATCTCGCCGATGAGCGGCTTCGCCATGCCGGACGACATCTTCTCCACCCAATGCGGCCTGGCGAACCGGCTCATGACGACCACCTCTCGATCAGACCGCCGATCGTGCGGCAGGTTTCCGGCAGCGCCGCAGCGACCGCCGGGCTGAGGCCGAGGCCGAGATCGACCGTCTCCGGGGCGACGCAGACGAGCGCCCGCCGCTCGGGCAGGGTCCCGGCAAGCTGCGCCGCCGTCATGGCGTCGGCGACGGCGACGTCATGGACGCTTCGCCGGCTGCCGGTCAGCCGCGAATCCATCTCGATCCCTTCGAATATGCAGATCGTTCCGGGCGGCGCGTCGAGCCGCGCCGCATCGACGACGATCAACGCGTCGCGATCCTCGATCTCGGGCAGGAGCGAGAGCGCAATCGTGCCGCCGTCGAGGAAATCGGCGCACGACGCATGAATGCCCTCGGCGCCCAGTTGCGAGACCGCCGCCGGGCCTATCCCGTCGTCGCGGTAGAGGATATTGCCGACACCGAGAACCAGGACTTTCGCCTGGCGGTGTTCAAGGCAAGCTTCGTCTTCCCGGTTCATATTCCGGAGTCCCGAAAGCATGTCATTCTTATCGACTAATATATTAATATAATAAATAATAAAACGCCTTGACGCATATCAAGCGGCGGCCGGAAGCCGTTACGCAGCAATCGGAATTCCGCGTTTTCCGCAATGTGCAACAGAATGCCGCAGGCCGGCCTGGGACCAGTGCTATCCGATCCAATTGGCCAAGATCGCCACTGGCTATTGTCGTGATGACGTCTTTTTTCGACTGAACGGGGCTTGGACAAAAGGTTGGCCTCTCGCCTCGGCGTCACCACCCAACCCCTCCCTTGTCACCACCCAACCCCTCCCTCGTCACCGCCCAACCCCTCCCTCGTCACCGCCCGGCTTGTCCGGGAGGTCCATTGGCTTGTCGACTTGCCAACGCATTCGTGAAGGCATTCGAACGCTCCTGAATGCCCGACCGCCAATGGTTCCCCGCTTTCGCGGGGAAGGTTTGAATTGAAACGCAAACGCCAACAACACCCACCGTCCCCGCGGAAGCGGGCAACTGTGTTTTCAAGCCTGCTGGAATGGTTTTTGTGAGGGACCCATTGTCCCGCTCAACACGGTATGTCGGCGGCGGGTCGTGTCGTGGCGGCAAAGTCTGCGGACCGCAATTGCCCCAGCGGAACCGGCGTATCGGTCCAAACGTTATGGCGTCGGGCAGGTCACCCCGGTGCCGGAGAGCCCGCAATAGCCGTTCGGGTTCTTGGCGAGATATTGCTGGTGGTAGTCCTCGGCGTAGAAGAATTCCGGCGCATCGACGATTTCGGTGGTGATGGTGCCGCGGTCGCGCTTCGTCAACGCCGCCTGATAGGCGTCGCGGGACGCCTCGGCCGCCACCCGCTGTTCCGGCGAGCCGACATAGATGCCGGACCGGTACTGGGTGCCGACATCATTGCCCTGTCGCATGCCTTGGGTCGGATTGTGACTTTCCCAGAAGAGCTTCAACAGCTCGTCGTAAGACACGATCGCGGGATCGTAGACGACCATGACCACCTCATTGTGGCCGGTGAGCCCGGTGCAGACCTCCCTGTAGGTCGGATTGGGGGTCAGCCCGCCGGCATAGCCGACGGCGGTGACGTGAACGCCGGCAAGCTCCCAGAACAGGCGCTCCGCCCCCCAGAAGCAGCCGAGACCGAAGATCGCCGTCCCAAAGCCGTCCGGGACCGGACCCTTGAGCGGCCGGCCGTTGACGAAATGGGTCTCGGCGGTGGCGATCGGCGCCTCCCGGCCGGGCAGCGCGTTTGCCGCATCGGGCATCTTCAGCTTGTTGTTGAACATGTTGAGCAGGAACATCTGCGTCTCGCTCTAAACGGAGAGTTCGATCGGCTCGCGTTTGCGGCCGAGCATCATGAGCGCGACACCGAGCCCGCCGACGACGATCCATCCCGGCAACAGGAGCAGCGATTGGACGATCGGGTCCCAGACGACCGGGTGAAGATTGCGCTCGATCCCCGCCTGCATCTGGTTGAGGAGTGCCGGATCGAGATCGAACAAAAGCTCGCCGAGCGGCGCCATCGCCAGTTCGTTGTCGGCGATCGACCGGGAGCCATCGACCACCAGCAGAACGAAGCCGAGCGCCAGCAGCCACACGCCGAAGAACCGGAAAAAGAACCGAAACACCGCCGACCTCCGAAATCCGGGCCGCACGCCATTCGGAGCGGCCGTTTTCCCTCACATAAGCCCTTAATGCGTCGCCGACAATCGCCGCACAATCACGATTCGACGATCGGTGCGTCGTCGCGTGACATCGCCGCGGTTTCCCCGCCGGCAAGGTCGGCGGCGGCGGCAAGCGCAAGGTCGAGATTGACGGCAGCCGCCTCCGACAGACCGATATCGAGTTCGAAGCGATAGCCGCGGATCTCGATGAGTTCGGTCCGCGGCGCCCGGCCGTAGAGGCGGGCGGCGAGCGTGACGGCGGCGACCGGATCGAGCCGATGGCTCGAAATCGCCGCCGTATTGGCGTCGTCGGGTACAATCATACGCCGGCGAAATGTCTCGACATCGGCGGCGACGGTGGCGTCGACCAGAACCAGGTGTTCGCGGCGGGCGAACCGCTCGGCGTCTTCCGGCGCGAGTTGATAGCAGCGCTCGATGTCGAGCGTGTCACCGCATTGCGCTTCGAGCGCATCGGCGAACGCCCAGCCGAGGCCGTCATCGCCGCGCCCGGGATTGCCGATCGTGCAGACCAGGATTCGCTTCGCCCCGGCCTCACCTGACCCGGACATCGCGGAGCGTACCCCCGGCATCGTAGAGCTCGATCCTGAGCGGCATCTGGCCGACCGCATGGGTGGCGCAGGACAGGCACGGATCATAGGCGCGCAGCACCACCTCGACGCCATTGGTCATCGCTTCGGTGACTTCGGGCACGCCCTCCATCAGATCCTCCGCCGCCGCCGCCACCGCCCGGTTCATGGCGGTGTTGTTGTTGGTGGTCGAGACGATCAGATTGCAGAAATTGATGCGGCCGGCATCGTCGACCTTATAGTGGTGGAAGAGCGTGCCGCGCGGCGCCTCGACGACGCCGATGCCCTCGCCCGCCGCCGTCCCGCGGGCAATCAGATTGTCCTTCTGCAGATCGGGATCGGCCAGCAGGTCGCGGATCACTTCGGCTGCGTGCACGACCTCGATCAGCCGCGCCCAGTGATAGTGCATCGACATGTTGTTGGCGCGGCCGCCGGTATAGGCGCGGAACGCCTCGAATTCCTTCTGCGCCAGCGGCGAGGGCAGGAACTCGCAGACGTTGAGGCGCGGCAGCGGCCCGACCCGGTACCAGCCGTCTTGGCGGCCGAGGCTGCGCAGATAGGGGAATTTCATATAGGACCAGCTCTTGGTCTCTTCGCCGAGCTCGTTCAGATAGTCGTGATAGTCGAAGGTCTGCAGCAGCGTGCCCTCGGCGTCGACCACTTTGAGGTCGCCGTGATAGAGGTCGAGCGCTCCGTCCTTGCGCACCATGCCCATATGGCTCGATGGCACCGCCGCGTAACCGTCGAGCCATTCGCGGTTGTCGCGGTGGAAGCTCTTGAAGAAGTCGAGCCCTTCGAGCGCCCAGTCGATCATGGTGTCGATCGCCGGAATTTCCTTGCCGTTGAGGAAATAGTCGCGCTCCTCCGCCGACAGCGTCTTGTGGATGCCGCCCGGCACGGCGGAAATCCCGTGCACCTTCTTGCCCGCCGTCGCGCGGATGATCTCCTGGCCGAACTTGCGCATCAGGATCGCCTTCTTGGCCAGTTCCGGCTCGGCCATGGCGACGCCGACAATGTTGCGACTTTCCACCTCGCCGTCGATGCCGAACAGAAGGTCCGGCGAGCACAGATAGAAGAAATGCAGCACGTGCGACTGGAACACCTGGCCGTAATGCATGAGCCGGCGCATCTTCTCCGCCGTCGGTGTCAGCGTGTGGTCGCTGCCGGGGCTGATGCCGACGATTTCGTCGATCGCCTTGGCGCCGGCGAGATGATGGCTGACCGGGCAGATGCCGCACAGCCGCTGGACCAGCACCGGCACCTCCCAATAGGGCCGGCCGTGCACGAACTTCTCGAAGCCGCGGAACTCGACGATGTGCAGCCGTGCCTCCTCGACGTGATGGTTCTCGTCGAGATGAACCGTGATGCGGCCGTGACCCTCGACGCGGGTGACCGGATCGATGACGATTTTCTGCCCAGTGTTCATGGCGTTGCCCCGCGGCTTTTCTGGCTTGTCCGGCGAGAGCGCTCCTTGCTTGGATCGAAACCCTTAAAAAGCGCTCCCTCCCCTTATCTAGATCGCGTATTCCCATTCGAAAACCGGTTCCCCCCTTTTCGCGAACGCGAACCGTCGCTTCGGCAACGGCGCTAATCGTAGTGGATCAGCTCCGTCGGCAGATCGGGGGCGCGTCCGGCCGCCAGCGCCGTCAGCAGCGCCCAAAAGGCATCTGCCGGGGGCGGGCAGCCGGGCAGGAAATAATCGATTTTTACCACCTCGTGGCAGGGATAGACCCGGTCGAGCAGCTTCGGGATGTCGGCGTCGGCGGGAATGATGCCCTCGGCGCCGGCGCCCGTCGGCATCTCCAGATAGGCCTCGGTGAGGCAGGCCTCCAGGCCGATCTCGTTGCGCAGCGCCGGCAGGCCGCCATTGATGGCACAGGCGCCGACGGCGACCAGCACGTCGCAATTCTCGCGGAATTCGCGCAGCACGTGGACATTTTCGTCGTTGCAGCAACCGCCCTCGATCAGCCCGACATCGCAGCGCTTGGCGAAGCGCTTGATGTCGGTCAGGGGCGAGCGGTGCAGTTCGAACGCGGCCAGCACATCGAGAATGCGCTCATCGGCGTCGAGCAGCGACATGTGGCAGCCGAAACATCCCGCAAGCGATACCGTCGCCAGGATCGGCTTCTTGTGCGGCGCCTCAGTCCCGTCCATCGGTGATTTCTCCGATCCGGTGCGTGTCGTATTTGCGCCGCCCGATCGGCGTGTCGAAGCCCTGTCCCGGCGCCAGGATCGCGCCGACCGGGCAGACATGCACGGCATGCGCGATTTCGTTCGCACTCATTTCCGCCAGCAGCGCCAGATCGACGGTGATCCGCGCCTCCGACGAGCGCTGCTTCATGGCGAACACCTTACTGTCGCCGCGGCGGACGAATTCCTCGCAGCGCCCGCACAGTATGCAACGATTGTGATCGATGAGCAATTTGCCGGCGAAATTCTCCACCGTGAACGGAACGTAGCGATAGGGAAACCGCGGCACCGTCAGATGCATGTGATAGGCGACCGCCTGCAAATCGCAGCGCCCGCTCTTCTCGCACGCCGGGCAGAAATGATTGCGCTCGACGAAAAGCAACTCGATCAGCGCCTTGCGGGCATCGGCGAGCTCCGGCGCGTCGACATCGACGCGCATGCCGTCACGGACGCCGAAGGTGCAGGCCGCCGCCTCGCGGCCGTCGACCCGCACCATGCAGACGCGGCAGGTGCCGAGCGGCTTGTGGCCCTTGTAATGACACAGCGTCGGGATGTAGACGCCGTTGTCCGCCGCCGCCTCGACCAGATTGTCGCCGGCCGCCGCCGTGCACGGGCGCCCGTCAATGAAGAAGGTTACCTCATCGGCCATTGCTGCGCGCCCTTTCGACGATGCGGCGATAGTCGCCGGTGCTCGCATCGAGATCGAAGCCGGGCACGAACATCTCCGCCTCGCGGCCGTCGACGAGCGCCGCATAGAGATCGGGGAATTCGCGCAGGCTCGACAGCACCGGATTGGGAGCCGACGCCCCGAGCCCGCAGCGGCTCGTCTCGGCGATGATATGGCCCCAACGTTCGAGGTCGGCCAGATGGCGCTGTTCGCCGCGGCCGTCGCGGAGCCGTTCGAGCAGCGTCTTCATTGCCACATTGCCCGACCGGCATGGCGTGCAGATGCCGCAGGATTCGGCGATGAAAAAGGACAGGAACCGGCTCATATGGTCGAGCAGGTCGCGCTCTGCGGAAAACACCGTCATGGCGCCGCCGATCGACAGATCCTCGTGGCAAAGCCGGCGATGCCGGGATTGCGCCGCATTGATGCATTCGCCCGAGGGGCCGCTGACCTGCAGCGCCAGCGCCGGCTCGGCGCCGACCATGTCGAGGAATTCGCCGACGGTGATGCCGAAAGGCACCTCGTAAATGCCCGGGCGGGCGCAATCACCGGCGACACTCAACAGCTTGGTGCCCGGCGATTTCTCGGTGCCGAAACCGGCATACCAATCGGCGCCCTCTTTGAGGATGCGCGGCACCGCGGCCAGCGTTTCGACATTGTTGACGATCGTCGGCATGCCGCAAAAACCGGCCTCGACCGGAAAGGGCGGGCGGTTGCGCGGGCTGCCGCGCTTGCCTTCCATCGACTCGATCAGCGCCGATTCCTCGCCGCAGACATAGGAGCCGGCGCCGAGCTGAAGGCGGAGGTCGAAATCAAAGCCGCTGCCGGCGATGTTGTGGCCGAGCCAGCCGGCCTTGCGGTAGTCGGCGATGAGCGAGTCCAGGCGATCGAACAGATAGCGGTATTCGGCGCGCAGATAGATGACGCCGGCGCTGGCGTCGATCGCGTAAGCCGCTGCGACCATGCCCTCGATCAGCAGATGCGGCATATCGGTCAACAGGGCGCGATCCTTGAAGGTTCCGGGCTCGCCCTCATCGGCGTTGCAGACGACATAGCGGGTTGCCGCCTTCGTCTCGCGGCAGAGGCGCCATTTGAGCCCGGTCGAAAAACCGGCGCCGCCGCGCCCGCGCAGGCCCGATGCGGCCACCGCCTCGAGGATTTCCCCGGGGGCGAGTGAAAACAGCGCCTCCAGCGACGGCCCGGCGGCGGTTCTGGGATCGAACACCGGTCCGGTCCGCTGCCATCTGGTGGTGACGACATCGCAGCCGCTGTCGAATGCTGCCGCGAGCGATTTCGTCGCGACACCGTCCTTGAGGCTCGCGACGATCTTCGCCACCCGCTCCGGCGTCAGATCGGTGAACGGAACGAAATCGATCAGCGCCGCCGGTTCGCGGTCGCACATGCCGATGCAGGCGGTGTCGTAAAGGCCGAAGCGGCCGTCGGCGCTGACCGTGCCGAAAGTGCAGCCGCAGGCCTCCTCGAAGGCGTCGCGGACCGCCTCGTAGCGACCGCTTAACTGCGTCGAAACATCGTTGTTGAGATAGATGCGGTGGCGGCCGGCCGGCTGCATCGAAAAGAAATGGTAGAAGCTGACGGTTTCCTCGATCTCGGCGCGCGACAGCGAAAGCCCGGCGGCCAGGCCTTCGATTGCCGGCTGAGTGATGTGGCCGTCGGCATCCTGGACCGCCCACAACATGTCGAGCAGTCGGGTCCGGTCGGCACCGTATCGATCGAGAATTGCCGTGATATCTGCCGGCATAGGCGTTCCCAACAGTTTGCGGAAGATCACTGGCGGCCGCTGCCGCCGCCGATTACAGTCCGTCAGCATTCAGACTGGGCGGAATGTGATGGATGTATGGCGTTCGGTCAATCGCTTTACACCCTCATGGCAAAAGTTTGAGCAATTTGCCGTTTTTTTGTCACCGCGAAACGAAGCGACTATAGACACCCTGTTTGCGATCGTTGTGACGGGGTGTGAAGGGACCGGAGATGGCGGGAATACTGACGATTGCCGGACGGCTCATCGCCGTCGCCGCGCCCATTGCGCTCGGCATTTCCGTGCTGGTGATGGCGGCCGGCAGCAAACCCGGACCGGAACGCACCGAGGCCGCCGAAATCGGCCGCAAGGTGCGGGTTATAGAGGTGCCGAAGCTCGATCTCGTCCCCCGCGTCAACGGTTTCGGAACGGTCAAGCCGGAGCATTCGTGGAACGCGGTCGCGGAGGTCCCGGGCCGGATCATCGAGGTTCACCCGCTCTTGCGCGACGGCTCGATCATCGCCAAGAGCGAAGTCCTGATCAAAATCGATCCCGCCGCCTTTAAACTCGCGCTTGCAGAATTGCAGGCGCAACTTGCACAAAAAGAGATCGAGAACGAGAACGGCAAGGCTTCGCTGGCGATCGAGGAGCGCAATCTGGCGCTCGTTGAAGCCGATCTGGAGCGCAAGAAGAACCTCGCCGCCCGCGGAACGACGGCGCAGAGCAATGTCGACGCCGCCGAACGCACGGTGCTTGCCTCGCGCCAGGCGGTGCAGAATGAGCGCAGCAAGCTGGCGCTGATCCCGGCCCAGATCAACGTGCTGGAGGCGCAGATCGCCAGTGCCCGGCTCGATCTCGACAACACGGTGATCCGCGCCCCGTTCGATATCCGCGTACGCGAGGTCGCCGTCGAGCTGGCGCAGTTCGTCAGCACCGGTCAGACCCTGTTCGTCGGCGATTCGATCAACCGGGTCGAAATCACCGTGCCGCTGTCGATCGACCGGCTCGCCTCGCTGTTTCCGCAAGATCCCGATTTCGTCATCGACCCGCTGAAATCGTCGAAGGAATTGCCCGAGCGCGCCGGCTTCCGGCCGGTGGTCAGGCTCGATATCGGCAACAACAGCATCGAATGGCCCGGCGAGTTCCTGCGCATAGCCGGCGCCCTCGACCAGAAGACGCGGACCGTCGGCGTCGTCATCGCCGTCGACCGGCCCTATGAGGACATCAAGGGCGGCGCGCGGCCGCCGCTGGTCAACGGCATGTTCGTCGAGGTCGAGATCAGCGGCAAGGCGCAACCCGGCCGCATTGTCGTACCGCGGACGGCGCTGCACGGCGCGGCCGTCTATCTGGTTGACGACGAAAACCG
This sequence comes from Rhodobiaceae bacterium, assembly GCA_028278505.1. Taxonomy (GTDB): domain Bacteria; phylum Pseudomonadota; class Alphaproteobacteria; order Rhizobiales; family JAKPQE01; genus JANQEG01. The sequence goes on along the minus strand of JANQEG010000074.1, from coordinate 23,732 downwards.
CCTCGACATCCGCAGCGTCCGGACAGGACCGCACACCAACGGCATTGTTCCGGTCGTCGACGGCCTTGCCGGCGGCGAAACCCTGGTCGTCTCCGATCTCATCCCGGCGGTCGACGGGATGCTGCTTAACCCGGTCACCGACGAAGACGCGCAATCGGCACTCGCCGCCGAGGCCGGAGCAGGGCAATGATCGGCTATTTCGCGCGCCATCCGGTCGCCGCCAACCTCACCATGATCGCGATTTTCGTGATCGGCCTGGCGGCCTATCCGGCGCTGAAGCGGGCGACCTTTCCCGATCTGAAGAACGACACGGTCGAAATCACCGTCGCCTATCCCGGCGCCACCGCGGTCGAGATCGAGGGCGCCATCTGCGCCCGCATCGAGGACGCGCTCGAGGGCACCGTCGATCTCGTCGAGACCCAGTGCGATTCCCGCGAGAATATCGCGATTGCCACCGCCGAGATGGAGGAGACCGGCGATATCGTGCGCTTCCTCGACGACGTGTCGAGCGCCATCGACGGTATCGACGACTTCCCCGACGACATTGAAAAACCGGTGGTCCGCGAGGTCGGCCGCACCGAATTCGTCGCCTCGGTCATGGTCACCGGGCCGCGATCGCCGACCGATCTGAAGGCGCTCGCCGAGGACATCAAGGACCGGGTGATCCGCGCCGGCGTCGCCTCCAAGGTCACCATTGGCGGGTTTTCAGACCGCCAGATCCGCATTTCCGTCTCCGCCGCAAGGCTGCGCGCCTACGGGCTTTCGGTCAGCGAGCTTGCCGACCGGATCGGCCGGCTCTCGATCGGCCAGCCGGTCGGGCTGATCGAGGGCGGCAACGGCGACTTCCTGTTGCGCATCGACGACGAGCGCACCGATGTCCGGGCGTTTGCCGATCTCGTCGTCGTCACCAGCGATGCCGGCGCCAACATCCGCCTCGGCGATATCGCAACCGTGACCGATCTGTTCGACCGGCCGGAGGACATGGTGCTGTTCAACGGCCGGCGCGCCGCCGTGCTCGATGTCGAAAAGACCAAGGCCGAGGATACCCTCGATGTCGCCGATGCGATTGCCGCCTTCGTCGCGGCCGAGCGCAAGCGCCTGCCCGCCGGGGCGGAAATCGACGTGGCGCGGGATTCCGCGACCATCGTCCGCAACCGGCTGAACCTGCTTCTGCGCAATGGCGCCCAGGGCCTGGTGCTCGTCTTCCTGGTCTTATGGCTGTTCTTTTCGCTGCGGTTTTCGTTCTGGGTGGCGATGGGGCTGCCGGTCTCCTTCCTCGGCGCCATCGCCGCAATGTGGTTGATCGGCTATTCCATCAACATGCTGACCATGGTCGGTCTGCTGGTCGCCATCGGCCTGTTGATGGACGACGCGATCGTCATCTCCGAAAACATCGCCGTGCATCTGCGCCGCGGCGAGAACCGGATAAAGTCGGCGGTCAACGGCACGCTGGAGGTGCTGCCCGGCGTCGCCGCCTCGTTCATCACGACCATGTTCGTGTTCGGCGCGCTCGCCTTCATTTCCGGCGATATCGGCCAGATCCTGCGGGTGATCCCGGTGGTGCTGATCTTCACGCTCGCGGTCAGCCTGATCGAGGCCTTCCTGATCCTGCCGAACCATCTGTCGCACTCCCTGCACCACGCCTCGACCAGGCAATCCCGGTTCCGGAGCGCTTTCGACAAAGGCTTCCAGCGTTATGGCGTCGGCATTTTCGGCCGGCTTGCCGACCTTGCGGTGCGCTGGCGCTATCTGACCCTCGGCCTCTCCTTTCTGCTTCTGCTTTTAACGCTGGCGCTGCCCGCCGGCGGTTTCCTGAAATTCGTCGCCTTTCCCGAGATCGACGGCGACATCGTCGAGGCGCGGCTGATCCTGCCGCAGGGCACGCCGCTCGGCCGCACGCAAGCGGCCGTGGCCGCGATCGATGCCGGGATCGCCGCCGTCGATGCCGAATTCACCCCGCGACAGCCGGACGGACAGAAGCTCGTCAAGGCGGTGACCGTGCTCTACGGCCAGAACCCGGACGCGTTCGAGACCGGCCCCCATGTCGTCCGCGTCATCGTCGACCTGTTGAGCGCCGAACTGCGCACCGGCACCACCGACGACATCATCGCACTGTGGCGGCGTGAGACCGGAGAGATCGCCGACGCCATCTCGCTCAAATTCACTGAATCGACGATCGGCCCCGGCGGCCGCGCCATCGATCTGCGGCTGAGCGGCGACGATCTCGATCAGTTGAAAAGCGCCGCACTCGAATTCAAGTCCTATCTGGCCGGTTTCAAGGGTGTTTTCGATCTTTCCGACGATCTGCGCCCGGGCAAGCCGGAAGTCACGATCACGCTCAAGGACGGCGCCGGCGCGCTCGGCTTCGACAGCCGCATGATCGCCCAGCAATTGCAGGCGGCGTTTCAGGGGGTCAAGGTCGACGATCTGCAGATCGGCCCGGAATCCTACGAGATCGAAGTGCGGACCATGGCCGGCGCCCGCGACGAACTCGCCGACCTCGACCGCTTCACCCTGATCGGTCCGGGCGGCGATTTGGTGCCGCTCGAAGCGGTGGCGACGATCGAGCAACGCCGGAGTTGGGGCCGCATCAACCGCGTCAATGGCCGCCGCGCCGTCGGCATCATCGGCGACGTCGACGGCAGGATCGCCAACGCCAACGAGATCGTCGGCGAAGCCCAGGCGCAGTTTCTGCCCGATCTCATCGCCCGCTATCCCGGCATCGACTATGCGGTCGAGGGCCAGAACAAGGAGGGCGCGGTCACCAGCGCCTCGATCCTGCGCAATATCAGTTTCGGCCTGATCGGCGTCTACCTGCTGCTCGCCTTTCAGTTCCGCGGCTATTTCGCGCCGGTGATCGTCATGGTGGTGATCCCCTCCAGCGTCGTCGGCGCTTTCCTCGGCCACTGGCTGACCGGCCTCAATTTGTCGATGCCGAGCATTGTCGGCGTGGCGTCGCTGGCCGGGGTCGTCGTCAACAATTCGATCCTGCTGGTCCAGTTCATGGACGGCGCCCGCGCCCGCGGCGCTTCCGCCGCCGAGGCGGCCGGCGAAGCCACGCGCCGGCGCTTCCGGCCGATCGTGCTGACCACGGCGACCACCGTCGCCGGCCTCATCCCGCTCTTGTCGGAAACCAGCCTGCAGGCGCAGGTGCTGATCCCGCTGGCGACGAGCCTTGCCTACGGACTGGCGGTTGCCAGCATCATCTCGGTGCTCGTGGTGCCGGCGGTCTACTGCATTTTCGATGATCTCGGACTGCGCCGGCTGGAAGAGGACGAGGACGACGGGGTAACGGCGGAGTCCGGCGCGGCGGCCCTGCCATCTGGTTGAAGCTCCCACACTCCGTTTCGCAGCCCTTCTCAATACCTCCTCCGTCGTCATTGCCCGCTCCCAAGCGGGCAATCCAATGGCCCATCGGCAATCGGGAGCGCCTGAGTTTCTTGACGAATGCCTTGATCAAACCGACAGGCCGATGGACCACCCGGATAAACCGGGTGGTGACAAGGGAGGGGTTGGGTGGTGACGAAGGAGGGGTTGGGTGGTGACGCCAGGACGTGTTTGCGAAGTCTTTGTCCAAACGTCACTTCAATCGGGAAAACGACGTCGAAATAATGACTTATGGTGCAGGTATCGAATTTCAACGGGCAGCGGTGAGTGCATCCGCATAGCAGCAGGAGTGGCAGCGGACAGCCCTATATTCGCCTTCAATGGCACATAGACAGGAATCGCAGACCTGACGCTCGGGAACCCGAATGGTTCAAGCGAACCGTGAAAGGCTATAGTCTGGCAAATCCACTCTGGGAGACCGCACCATGATCTCGTTGAAGCGCCTGACCCTCGCGATTGCCGGGCTTTTTGTAGTGCTCGGCGCCGGACCGGCCGCCGCTGATGATTTCGATATCAGCAAATTCTTCGGCAATTATATCGGCCGGTCGATTTCGGTCGTCGGCGAGGGGCTTTCGGAGCGCGACCTCGGGGTGATGATCACGCCGTTCAAGGACGATGGATTCACCATCGAATGGACGACCATCATCCGCTACACCGACCGTAAGCCGAAAAAGACCACCCATGCGATCCCGTTCATGCCCTATCGCAAGCGCGTCGGCCTTTATTATTCCGCCGTCCGGCGCAACATGTTCGGCGGCATGGACGCGGTCGATCCCTTAAGCGGCGAACCATATTTCTGGGCCGGGCTTTCCGGTGATACGCTGACCGTTTCGGGGCTCTATATCGCCGAATATGGCGGCTACGAACTGCAGGTCTACAAGCGCCGGCTTGTCGACGGCAATATGGACATCGAATTCACCCGAATCCGCGACGGCGAACAGTTGAAGTTCATCACCGGGCATCTGGACCGGATCGACTGAGCGCGGCCGATCGGCACCGTCGTGAGCGAGCATCCGAAGTCCACGGCGTGGGCCCGCATCCTGGCGCTGTTCCTCGCCGGCATCGCCGTATCCTTTCTCGTCGGCAAGGCGCCGCCCGCTTTGCCGCTGTTGCGTACCGAACTCGGCCTGTCGCTGTTCCAGGCCGGGCTCGTCATCTCCATCTACAGCCTCGTCTCCGGCACGTTCGGGCTTTTCTGCGGCATGCTTGCCGACCGCGCCGGTCAGCGTCGGATCGGCATTTTCGGCATGGCGCTCGCCGCCGGCGCGAGCCTTGTCGGCGCCTTCGCCGAGGGCCCGGTCCTGCTGTTGGCGACGCGGGCGGTTGAAGGCCTCGGCTTCTTTTTCACGGTCATCAGCATGCCGGCACTGATGCTGCGCGCCGCCCGGCTGTCCGACATGCGCCGGGTGATGGGGCTGTGGAGCGCTTACATGCCCGCCGGCATGGGCCTGATGATGCTGACCGGCGGCCTGCTCGTCGACGGTCTCGGCTGGCGCGGCGTGTGGCTCCTCAACGCCGGCCTCGTTGCCGCCGTGGCGGTGCTGGCCCTCATTGCGGCTGCGCCGCTGTCGCCGCCGCAACAGCGCCGAGCACCGCTTCCCCCGCTGCGCGCGGTCGCCGAAATCCTCAAGCCCGGACCGCTGCTGCTGGCGCTCTCTTTCGGGTCCTATGGTGCGCAATTCCTGATCGTCACCGCCTTCGTGCCGCTGATCCTGGTGGAGAATGCCGGCTGGAGCCCGGCCGCGGCCGGCGTCGCCGGCGCCTTCGTCATCATCCTCAACATCATCGGCTGTTTTTCCGCCGGACCGCTGCTCGACGGCGGCCGAACCCGCGCCGCGATCATCATTGCGGTCGCCGTGACGATGGCCGCGTGCGCGATCGTGGTGATGGGCGGCTTTGCGCCGATCGCCATACGGCTTGCCGCGGCCGCGCTTCTGTCCGCGGTCGGCGGGCTCATCCCGGGCGTGCTCTTTTCCGGCGTGCCGGTGCACGCGCCGACCCCCTTGCACATCGCCTCGGTCAACGGGCTGATGCTTCAGGGCGTCGCCCTCGGCCAGTTGGTCGGGCCGGCGCTGACCTCCTATATCGTCGATCTCTCCGGATCGTGGACCGGCGCCCTTGCCGTATTGCTGCCGCTTGCCGCCGCCACAATGCTCGCCGGACTCGGTCTCGGTCGCCTTGAGCGGCAGGCGAACTGAGGGCGTTGCCGGACCTTCACAATTCAATGCTCGCCGGAATCGGCGAATCCGCTAGAATCAACGTGCGAATCACCGAAACGGCATGGGCCTTCCTGACGATGCGCAATCTCCTTCTCGCCGCCACGCTGATGTCGATCGCGACCATTACGCCCGCGGTTGCCGACTTCTCTTCTTGCGTCAACGGGCTGAAGGCGGCGGCGCGGAAATCGGGCATCAGCCGCGCGGTCGTCGCCGAGGCGCTCGACGGTGTCCGTTATGACGAAGAAGTGCTGCGCCGGTCGCGATCGCAGCCGGAATTCAAGACGCCGATCTGGGACTATCTCGGTTTCCTCGTCGACGAGGAGCGCGTCGAAGACGGCCGGGCCGTGATGCGCGAACACGACCGGATATTGCGGGCGGCCGAGGATCGTTTCGGCGTCAACCGCTACGTCATCGCCGCGGTCTGGGGCGTGGAATCCAATTACGGCCAGGACACCGGCAAATTCTTTCTGCCGCACGCGCTCGCCAATCTCGTCTGCGCCGGCGGCCGCCGTACAAAATTCTGGCGCGGCGAATTGCTGGCGACCCTCAAGATCGTCGACCGCGGCGATCTGCGGATGAACAAGCTCTATGGCTCCTGGGCCGGCGCTTTCGGCCAGACCCAGTTCATCCCCTCCACCTATCTGCGGCTTGCGGTCGATTTCGACGGTGACGGCCGCCGCGACCTCGTCGATTCGGTTGCCGATGCGCTCGGCTCGACGGCGAATTATCTGAAGCGCGCCGGCTGGAAACGCGGCGAATCCTGGATGATTGAGGTCAAGGCGCCGCGCGGCTATAAGGGACCGAAAGGGCGCCGGAACCGGGCTTCGCTGGCAAGCTGGGCCAAGCGCGGCGTTGTCCGCGCCGACGGCAAGCGGCTCTCCGGCGGCACCAATGCGGCGCTATTACTGCCGGCCGGGTCGCGCGGTCCGGGCTTTCTCGTCTTCCGCAATTTCAACGCGATCTATGCCTACAATCACGCCGAATCCTACGCGCTGGCGATTTCCTACCTGGCCGACCGCATTGCCGGCTATCCGGCCTTGCGGACCCCATGGCCGACGGACGATCCGCCGCTGTCGCGCGCCGAGCGCCTGCATCTGCAGGAATTGCTGATCGCCCAGGGCTACGACATCGGCGAGGCCGACGGCAAGATCGGCCCGATCACCCGCGCCGCGATCAAAAAGGCGGAACAGGCGTTCGGCATGAAACCGACCGGCCGCCCCGGCGGCAAGATCTACAAAAAGCTCGGCGGCGGATAGGCGGGTCGCAGGCTCCAGGCTTTGGTCCGTTGGATCGGCTGGGTGTTTGCGAGACGGATTGCGCCCCACCGCCGGCGTCATTGCCGGGCTTGTTCCAATGCTGACCGGTTAAAGCGTTTTTCGATGGTTTCGACACCTCCTCCGTCGTCATTGCCCGCTTCATGCGGGCAATCCAATGGCGGTCCGGCATCCAGAAGCGCTCGAATTCCTTCACCAATGCGTTGACAAGTCGACGAGCCAATGGACCACCCGGATAAACCGGGTGGTGACGAAATAGAGGTTGGTTGGTGACGTCGGGATGCGGAGGGAAACCCGTGTCCAGCGACAAATCCGGCTAGGAAAGCGGCATTGACACAATAGCCTACGACGATGGCATCGAATAGAACCAGCCATGGCGAAAGCCAAGCTCGCAATGACAACCGAGGTTCCGGAGGTCGGTCCGCAAAAACGCCGCCCGGCTCAGTCCGCAGCCTCGGCGTGCCGCGCAATCGCCGCGCGGGCCGCGGCGACGAGTGCCGCGCCGTCAATGCCTTTCTCAGTAACCGCCGTCTTCCATCGGGCAATGACCGCTTCGAGGGCGGCGCGTATCCTGTCTTCCTCGGCGCCGGTGAGCATGACGATTGCGGCGCCGCCGGCCCGGGCCTCGGCCAGCGCATCGGCGCCGGCCGCTTCCCAGGCCCGGCCCATCTCGGCGGCGAGCGCCAGTCCCGAATTGTCATCGATCACCGACTTCAGATCGGCCGGTAGCGCTTGATAGCGTTCACGGTTCATCAGGAAGAGGTAGAGGCTGGTGCCGAAATGGCGCCCGTCGCCGAAGAGAACCACCGACTTGGCCGCGCCCGTGACCCCAAGCGACCGCGCCAGCTCCAGCGACATCAGCACGCCGTCGAGATCGCCGCGCTCCAGCGCCCGGCCGAGCCGCGGATGCCGCTTTTTGGTCGGCGCGGCGCCGAGCGCCTCGACGGTGAAAAGCCCGATGCCGCGCCCGGGCGGCCGCAGCGTCAGCCCGGAAAGGTCGTCAAGCCCGTCGACCGGCGTGTTGCCGAGAAGCAGCGCGTGTCCCGGATGGACGTGGACGAGCAGCGGGTGAAGGCCGGCGAATTCGGCCTGCAGTTCGCTTTCCATCACGGCGGCGATCGCCCGGTTGGTGGCGGCCGCGCCCTTTTCGTGTAAGAGCGGCAGGGTGAAGACTTCGGCGCGCGGAAAAGCGCCGGGCGTATAGGCCGCGGCCGTCCAGACAATGTCGACGGTGCCGTCGCGCGCCTGATCGACGAGTTCGGTCGCCTTGCCGCCAAGGCCCATCTCGGGATGGATCTCGATCGCAATACGTCCGCCGGAGGCCTGTTCGATGCGCGCCGCCCAGGGTTCGATCAGCAATTGGTGGGCGATCGACTCAGGCCCGAGGAAATGGTGGAGGCGCAGCGTGACCTCGGCCGCGAAGGCCGCCGCGCCGAGAAGCGCGTAAGTCAGCGCCGCCGATGCGGCAAAGCGGGCAAGGCGGAAAGGCGAAAGGTCTCGGCACCGGATCATGCATCGGCTCCCGTCGCTGCGGTCGCCGACACGTTATACCAGGGGCAGAAATTATCGACCCAATTTATACGGTCGGAAATCTATCGGTTCGTCATTGCGAGCGAACGCCAGTGAGCGCGGCAATCCAAGCTGAGCAAGCCGCCCTGGATTGCTTCCCCCGGCTTCCGCCGGGGTCGCAATGACGAGCAACGGGCGCTTTGCGCGTGGCGCGTCGTCGGGAGTCAGCATTAAGTGCCGCTGGTTTCAGCGCTCCAGGAAGACGTTCCGGCCGACCGGCGTGATGCCCTCAGGCACGGGCACGTCGGTGGACGTGTAGTTGGTATTCAGGTGGAGATCGGGCCCGGAGCGCATTTCCAATTGCCGCACGATGATTGCCGTATAGGCAGACTTGTCCGCGATCTTGTTTTCACCGTGGATGAAAAGCTTGGAATGCGGAAGATAGATCGTGCCGAGCAGGTTGCGCGCGTTGTTCGAGCGAATCTCATGCTGGTTCGGGTTGTGCGTAATCGACAACGCGGACAAGAAGTTGGCAGTTGAAAATTTCCGTTCATTGTCGTCTTCGTCGTCATCATCATCGCTATAGGTGTTGCCGTCGACCGGGCCTTCATAGATCAGAATCCCGGCCATCGGGCCGCTCTTCGGCGCGCCCAGATCAATCGTCGTGTCCCGCATGAAGTGGATTTTCGAGCCCTTGACGAGGTGAAAGCCGACATATTCGCCACGCAGCTTGGCCTCATCGAGGACGCCGAACGGCGCGCCGGAGATCACGTACACGCCCGGTTGCGCGAACACATTGGCCGTTCCGCCTATCGTCAGGCCGCCGCAATAGACGCCGGGATAGATCGTGACGTCGCCTGCGCTGACCTTGAAATCCTTGTAGTCGCAGCCCGAATAGGACGGGGCTTTGCGGTCCGAAAGCGGGTCCTGAAGTTGCGGGCAGTCGACGATCGGAGAGGGTTGAAAACTCGCATCCTTGCCCGAGTAACCGCCGGACGAACAGATCAGTTCGGCCTCTATCGTCGATTTAAGGAAGGTTACGAGGCCGTATTTCGACATCGAGTTGGAATAGACGGCACAGGTCGGGGCCGTCAGTTTCGCCGAAAAATCCAAGAGAACCGTGTGTTCGTCGGTTTCCGCCAGACCGACGACACAAATCCGCCCGCCGCCGGCGGCCCGCGCCGTCGCGGAGACGTGAATCGGCGAAAGCTCCGAAACGAGGAAGCTGGCGAAATAAAGCTTGGTTTCCTCGACGATCTCGACGGTGACGGCGGTGTCGTCGTCGATGAGGGTGGTCCCGATCTTGAGCTTGCGTCCGGTGCCGATATTCGTTCGGGCGTAGTTTTCGGCAACGGCCGCGATCACCTTCTGATCGGCGCCGGCCATATAGAGCTCTTTGGCCGCGGCGAGCGCGGCGGAATCGGCCGCGCCCTGCAGTTCGGCGCGCCGCATATAGAGGTTCGAGATATCGACGGAAACCGCAATGGAGCCGATAATGACCGGCAACGCGATCGAAAACACGATCGTGACATTGCCCTTTCCGGAACGCCAGAACCTGGCAAGTGTCGAAAAGAATTGCATGATCACGACATCTGCTCCCGCCTTCACCACGGCTCCGATGCTGGATCGAGCGGTAAAGGGTCTTCGCTCGAACCCGCCGAGCGTACGCGACCTTGTTAAATCAATTCTAAATCCGGCAGACCGCGCCGAGCGGGAAAATGCCATTTCCGGCGTGTTTTTTTGCGTTCGGTAAATAATTCCTAATGGCGGCCGATATCGCGTGCGACCGGGCTTGTCCTGGTCAAGCGATGCTCTCCTTGGCGGCCATGCCCGGCACCGATGCCGGCGCCCTAAGCCAAAGCAGCGCCGTCGTGCCGCCGTCCGGCTCAGATTTGAGGGAACAGTCGCCGCCATGGGCCCGGGCGATGGCGCGGGCGACCGACAGACCCAGGCCGACCCCGCTCGCCTTTCGACCGGTATCGGTGTCGACCTGAAAGAACGGATCGAACATCGCCTCGGCCTGTTCGGCGGAAACGCCCGGTCCCCGGTCGGTCACGCTGATCCTCAGAATCTCGTCCGCGCCTTGCGCATGGAGGTTGACGGTGGCGCCGGCCGGAGAGGCGGCAATGGCGTTGCGCAGCACTTCCCGCACCGCCTTTCGCACCAGCGATCGATCAAGCTGCAGATCGGGGATGCCGTCGTCGACCTCGATGCTGAGGTCGACGGTTGCCGCCCGCGCCTCGGCCACCACATCGTCGATCACCGGCAGGATCACGTCGCTGGCCGGATAGTCGTCGACCTCGATCGTCTTGGTGCCGGCGAGGATGCCGGAATAGAGGAACATGTCGGAGATCATGTCGCCGAGCGCGCTGCCGGCCTGTTCGATCTCGCGGGCGCAGTCCAGATAGGTGGAATTGCCGAGCGGACCGGCGACCTGGCCGTTCAGGATCCGGGAGAAGCCGACAATGGCATTGAGCGGCGTGCGCATTTCATGGGAGACCACGGCGAGCAGATAGTCCTTCTGCCGGCTCGCCGATTCGGCCCTTTGCCGTGCCTCCCGGAGCGCTTCCTCGCGCCGCGCATTGTTGAGCACATAGCTGATATTGTGCGAAAACAGCGACCAGTTGAGCGGCTTGGTCAGGAAGGCGTTGGCGCCGCAGGCCAATGCCCGTTCGCAGGCATCGGCGTCCTCGCTGCCGGTGATCACCACGACGGGAAGGTGGGTAAGGTCGGGATCGGCCCGCAACACCTCGATGAACCGGTAGCCGTCCATCACCGGCATTTCCAGGTCGGAGACGACGAGGTCGACGGCGTTGTTCTTCAGGAATTCGACCGCTTTCGCACCGTTCGGCGAACTGGCGATGTCCCAATTCCAGCCATCGAGCCTGGCGCGCACGATGTCCGCCAACAGCGGATCGTCGTCGACAATAAGCAGTTTGGTCCGCCGTCGTTGCGGATCGCCATCCAACATCGCTGTCCATTCCGTTCCGGTGGACTTGGTGACTGGTTATACCAACCGTCGTGGGATTTGACTCCTCTGATGGGCTCAAATCGGTTCACTCGGGCAGGCGCGGCGCGCAGCGCGATGTGGGGCATCGGGCAAGCGCCGCAACGCACCCGATGGACCGATTTGGCCCACCGAAAGGCCGGGTGCTTTTCCGCCGTGGCTTTGTCGCGCCTCGCTCGTGATGCCCGGCATCACCACGCTCGGGCGCTTCGTGCCACGGCGAAAAATCATCCCGGTCAGAGGGGTCAAATCCCACGACGGTTGGTATAAGTTTACGAGCGTCTTCAAGCCCCCCTCGGGCGCTCGTAATTCGGCCGGCAACGCAAGAAACGGTGTTGCCGGCCACATTACTTCTCATGCACCGATGCCGCTCCGGCTTGAAGACGACACCGCCGTTGAGCTATGACCGGTCGATATTGATTTGCCGTGCGGGGGCACGGGGTCATCCGGACGGCGGTGATGGAACTTGTCGGACTCCCGGAAAATCCGATACCGGAAGGTGCCGTCTGCGGCGAATTCAGAGCCAAGGACGGGATCCGGCTTCGCTTTGCGCGCTGGTCGGCGCCCGAGGCGCAGGGGTGCGGCACGGTCTGCCTGTTCCACGGACGCGCCGAGTTCATCGAGAAATATTTCGAGACCATCGACGACCTCAGGGCGCGCAATTTCAACGTTGTGACCATGGACTGGCGCGGCCAGGGCGGCTCCGAGCGGCTGCTCGTCGATCCGCGAAAGGGATATGCGGACGGTTTCGAGCAGTACGTGCTCGATCTCAGGGCCTTCCTGCGCGAGGTGGTGCTGCCGGACTGCCCGCCGCCGCATTTCGCCCTCGGCCATTCCATGGGCGGGCATGTGCTTTTGCGCGTCGGCCATGACCGGACGCTGTTCGACCGCATGGTGCTCGTGGCGCCGTTCATCGATCTCCACATGACACCGCTGCAGCGCCAGCTCGTCGTCGGTGCGGCGACGCTGTTCAACTATTTCGGCCTCGGCGACCGCTATGTCCCGACCGGCGGCGCGACCGCGGTCAACACCGCGCCGTTCGCCGACAACCCGCTGACCTCCGATCCGGATCGCTATCAGCGCACCAACGCCATTATCGAGGCGGCGCCGTGGCTGGCGCTCGGTTCGCCGACGATCGGCTGGATCCACGCCGCAGTGCGGGCGCTTCGCGACATCGCCACGGAGGATTTCGCCTTCGGCATCAAGATCCCGACACTGGTCGTGTCGGCCGGTTCGGAAACGGTCGTCAGCAATCCGGCGATCGAGCAGTTCGTGGCGGCGATGCGGATCGGCACCAATCTGGTGATCCCCGGCGCCCGCCACGAAATTCTGATGGAGCGGGATATCTATCGCGAGCAGTTCTTCGCCGCGTTCGACGCCTTCATTCCGGGCGGGCCGGACAAAGGGGAATGACGGGCTTGTTCCCCTACCGTCCGGTCGACGCTCTTGCGCTCCGTTTCGCCGCTGTTCTCCCCTGTCATCACCGGGCTTGTCCCGGTGATCCATAGGACCTAGCCGGTTGAAAACAAAGTCAGTTTGGATTGCCGGGACAAGCCCGGCAATGACGCCGGTGGTGGGGCGGTGGCGTTCACGCAAACGCCCACACCACCCACCGTTCCCGCGGAAGCGGGAACCTATTGCCCCGCTCAACACGGTTTGTCGGTAGCGATCCGGCGATGTCTCGAATTCATCAATTGAACCAGAAGCTTGTCGCCCATGCCAATGGTTCCCCGCTTCACGCGGGGAAGGTGCGTGTCGGTAGGCAAATGGGCAATCCGGCGCATTCGATACGGCCATTGGATTGCCCGCACAAAGCTGGCAATGACGATGGAGGGGAAGTCGAGCCATCCCAGAAGCCGCTCTAACCGAACAGCAATTGCTTCAAGCGCAATGACGAAAAGAAGGGAAGAGGCCAGCTCAACCCCGGCCCGACAGGATCGCGACCACGTCGTCGTGAAGCGCCGGGTCGCCGAGCGCCACAACGCGGCCGGAAGCGAGATCGTCGTCGCCGGTCCAGGAGACGATGCGGCCGCCGGCGCTTTCGACGATCGGGACCAGCGGCAGGATGTCGAAACTGCTCAGCCCGGTCTCGGCGACGATATCGATGAATCCCGCAGCGAGCATACAATAGGCGTAACAGTCCATGCCGAACCGGCGCAGCCGCGTTCGCGCCGACAGCCGTTCGAAAAGGGCGAGATCGCTCGCCTCGAACATGTCGGGCGAGGTGGTGAAGAGCGAGGCCTCGGCGACGCTCCCACAGGGGCGGGTGCGGATCAGGCGCGCGCCGTCGCGGTCCTGATAGCGGCTTTGTCGGCCGTCGCCGAAGAACCGTTCGCCGGTGAAGGGCTGGCTCATCATGCCGTAGCGCGGCCGGCCCTCGACGAGGAGACCGATCAGCACGCCCCAGACCGGCAGTCCGGAAATGAACGAGCGGGTGCCGTCGATCGGATCGAGCACCCAGACGTGGTCGGCGGTCTCGTTCTCGCTGCCATATTCCTCGCCGACGATGCCGTGATCGGGGAAGGTCGCGTTGATCAGGGCGCGCATCGCCGCCTCGCTTTCCCGGTCGGCTGCCGTGACCGGGTCGAAGCCGCCGCTTTTCTTGTTCTCGACATCGATGGTCTCGCGGAAATGCGGCAGGATCGCTTCGGCTGCGGCATCGGCCAGGCGATCGAAGAAGGCGTGATAGTCGTGGGCGGCGGAATTCGGCATGGTCGCTCCTCGTGGCGCAGACCGCAGCAATAGACCGTAGCCTTTGCCGCGCCAATACCGTAATCGGGTAAGCGCGATGTTTTACCGATACCGGCCCCGGCGCCGGGCCGCGAGGACTCCTGATGAACCGCAACGACGACACGCGCGCGACGCCGGCTGAGGGCGCGGCTCATGTCAGCGGCTGGCCGTTCGCGGTCATTTTGCTGATCGGCGCGGTGTGCCTGACCTATGTGGTGAGCCAGTTCCTGCGCAATTCGATCGGCGTGATCGCCCCCGACCTTGCGGCGGAACTGGCGCTCGATCCGGAAAGCCTGAGCCTGCTGTCGGGCATCTTCTTTTTCGTCTTCGCCGCCGCCCAGTTTCCGCTCGGCGTCGCGCTCGACCGGTGGGGGCCGAAAGCCTGCATGCTCGCCTCGATCGGGCTGGCGGTCGCCGGCTGCCTGGTCTTCGCCTGGGCCGGCGGCTTCACCGAGCTGGTGCTGGCGCGGGTGCTGATGGGGCTCGGCTGCTCCAGCTTCTTCATGGCGCCGCTGATGCTGTTCAGCCACTGGTTCGCGCCGGAGCGGTTTTCCACGCTGACCGGGATCCAGCTCGGTTTCGGCAGTTTCGGCACGCTGCTCGCCACCGGCCCGCTCGCCTACGCGGCGGGAACGCTCGGCTGGCGCGCCGCCTTCCTCGCCTTCGGCGCGCTCACCGTTATTGCCGGCGTGCTGGTGATCCTGTTCGTGCGCGACCGGCCGCCGGGCGCGCGCGTCGCGGAACGCGCGCAGGAGAGCTTCCTCGCCGGCATGATCGGCCTCGTCCGGGTGGCGCGGACCCGCTTCTTCTGGCCGGTGTTCGGCATGCATTTGGCGCTCTATTCGTGCTTTGCCACCGTGCTCGGCCTGTGGGGCGGGCCTTACCTCACCGACGTTTACGGCATCGACCTGACCGGCCGCGGCCAGTTCCTGTTTCTGCTCGCCGCCGGCCAGATCGCCGGTCTCTTCGTGTGGGGGCCGAGCGACCGGCTGTTCGGTTCGCGAAAGATGCCGGTGGTGGTGAGCGCGGCGGTCTCGATCGCCCTGCTTGTGGTGGTGGCGATCGCCGGCAAGCTGCCCTTATGGGCGCTGACCTTGTGGTTTCCGCTGTTCGGCTTCCTGATTGCCGCCTCGCCGGTGCTGGTCGCCCATGGCCGCGGCTTGTTCGATGAGCGCTATGTCGGCCGCGGCATCACCATGATGAATGTCGGCACGATGGGCGGCGTCTTTGTCGGCCAGGCCCTGACCGGGCTGGTCGCCGGCCGGTTCGCATCCGCTGATTCAGTCGGCATCGCCCTGCCGGAGACGGCCTACAAGGCGATTTTCGCCGTCCTGGCGCTCTATCTGGCGGTGGCGCTGATCAATTATCTGCGGGCGGGCGATCCGTCAGCGCGCCATTTCGATACGGCCGGTCGACCGCGTTGACGCACTATTGCTGCAATGCAAAAAATCGTGAAAAACGATCTATGTGGCGCAATGTCGCATAATATTCAGGGGTTTGCCCGCAATCTGCGCATGGCGGGTATACGAAAAGCGAAGACGTTGGGGGTTGACCAGGGGGGTACCCGATGCCATCTTATTGCGGTGCGATATGGCGGTTCCGTCATATCGCTGCCCTCCTTGGGCGTTTCCTCCCTAGACTTGGGCCGCCTCGCTCGCGAGTGCGGCCCCTTTTCTTTTCAGGGCCGTGAAGAAAGTACACTCAGGCGCAGCGGAGGACTTTTCTTCGCACTCGACTATTCGGCGGCGGCGCGGGTCGGCAGCAGGTCTTGCGGCGGAATTGTCGCCAGCGCGTCGACCATGAAGCCGAGATCGCGGGCGAGCGTGTCGAAGCTCGGCCGCTTGACGAAGCGGATTTCGTCGAGATAGAGCCCGCGATTGATCTCGATCTGCAGCGCGTGCAGGCCGCGCTCCGGCCGGCCGTAATGCTCGGTGATGAAGCCGCCGGCATAGGGCTTGTTGCGCGCCACCTTGTAGCCGAGCGCCGACAGCGCGCGGTCGGCGGTTTCCATGATGATCGGCGCGCAGGCGTTGCCGAACCGGTCGCCGAGCACGATATCGGCCCGGGTCCGGCCCGATATGACGCGGATCGTCGTCGGCATCGAATGGCAATCGATCAGCGCCGCGCAGCCGAAGGCGACGTGGGTTTTCGCCAGCAGCCGGCGCAGCGCGTCGTGATAGGGACGGTAGTGGCGGCGGATGCGCGACAGGGCGTCTTCGATCGATATCCGGCCGGAATAGATCTCCTGGGATTCGGCGACCACCCGGGCGATCGTCCCGAGCCCGCCGGCGACCCGGGCCGAACTGCTGTTGGCGAATTGCGGTAGCCGGCCGGAGAAGAGTTTTGGATCGAGCTCGTAGGGCTCGCGGTTGAGATCGAGAAAGGCGCGCGGAAAAAGCGCGTGCAGGAGCGGCGCGCCGCGGTCCCGCACCCCGGCGAACAGCTCGTCGACGAAGGCGTCCTCGGAGCGGCGGATCGACATCGGATCGAGCCGCGACGCCTCGATGAAGGCGCGCGGGTAGGTGCGGCCGCTATGGGGGCTGTTGAAAACGAACGGAATCGTCTGCACGTCCGGTGCTTCGATGGCAAAGGACTGATCGAGAGGAAATTCGGCTTCTGCATCCATGGTCGGGTTTACGTGCGCGATCGGCGTCTTTCGGCGGCAGGCGGAACCTGGCTGATCGAATCCGGATGTTGCCAAAGATCGCCAGCCGCGTCCATCCGCCTTGCGGGTGACATAGCGGCGCGGAACCGGCCGTCAATTTACCCTGAAGTTCACGTGATCTTTACCAGAACCGCGGTCTATGACACTGATAGGGCAATCTGATCGTGGGTTCGGAATGGTAGGGATAATGTCGCGAATTCTGCTCGCCGAAGACGACAACGACATGCGTCGATTTCTCGCCAAGGCACTCACCAATGCGGGATATGACGTGATTTCGTTCGACAACGGGCGGAGTGCCTATGAGCGGCTGCGCGAGGAACCGTTCACGCTGCTCCTGACCGACATCGTCATGCCGGAAATGGACGGCATCGAGCTGGCGCGGCGCGCGACCGAACTCGATCCCGACCTCAAGGTCATGTTCATCACCGGCTTTGCCGCCGTCGCCCTCAATCCGGATTCAAAGGCGCCTAAGGAAGCCAAGATCCTCTCCAAGCCGTTCCATCTGCGCGACCTCGTCGACGAGGTGGAAAAGCTGCTTGCGGCGTGACCGGCGGCCGCTCAAGGGCCGGCCCAACCTCCCATAAACATGAGAAAATCGTACGATGCGGCCATGGTCGCACCGACGCCCGTGTCGCTGTGCCGGGCCCATTTCGGCCGTCCCCGCGCCCCTTGCACCGCCGCCAAAACCCCGCTATATGCCTCCTACTTTGCGGGCCGCGCGGCGGCCCTTGAAGGGCGCGTAGCTCAGCGGGAGAGCACTACGTTGACATCGTAGGGGTCACTGGTTCAATCCCAGTCGCGCCCACCATCCGCTTTCGCTAATTTTGCCTTCGGCAAAATTCAGCTACAGCGCGATTGGGTGAAACCCAAGCGTGATGTAGCGTGCGAAACGGATGCCGCGCTGTAGCCCGAAGGGCGCAAGCGGGCTAGAGACAGGTTCGAAATCAACACCCCCATTTCAGGAACAGTTCGAAATGCGTTCACTCGCGCCCACCATCCGCTTTCGCTGATTTTGCTTTCAGCAAAATTTAGCTACAGCGCGATTAGCGGTGTAGCGTGTGAAACGGATGCCGCGCTGTCGTGACTGCGCTGTAACGAAGTGAAAGCGCGGAACGAAAGCGGGCCAACTCATATGCGGGTTGGACCTTTTTCCGTCTCACGCCGAGTTCGCTTCGCTCATCGTCTCCGCGGGGGCGCCCCCGGCGCGGGTGTTCCCGCGCCGCCGGTCAAGAATGAGCAAGTCGGAAACATCCGACTTGCGGCCCGCGCGACCGCCGTTCGCCCTTTCGAACCCTCCGGGTTCGAACCACACTACACGACACAAACATCATCACCGCGACCTCTCCCTCGTCTCCACCCGGCTTGTCCTTGTGGTCCATTGGCCCGTCAACCTGCCAACGCAGTGGTGAAAGAACTCAAGCGCTTCCGAGCGCCGATAGGCCATTGGATTGCCCGCATGAAGCGGGCAATGACGACCGAGGAGGGATCGAAACCATCCAAGACGCTTAAAGCAGGACAAACCCGGCTGGACGGAAATACGCTGCTGTGTCGTGTAGTGTGATCAATCGGTTACGTTTTCGGGCCGTTAACGTCGAAGGGAAATACTACGCGAGCTATATAGGGGTCAGGGTTTTTCTGAATCGGGGGATTCACACGGGGCTGGTTCGGTTTCCTCGTTGATTCGAGGGACAGACCGCTCATATGTTGCGGGCGATCGATCGCTTTGCCGGTCTGTCGGGTATTCGTGATCACTTTGACCCGTTCTATAGTTCCAGCGGTCGGTTTTCCATCGACGCGAAACCGATGATCCGGATGCTGATCGTCGACGACTGCATGGGCATCCGCCCTGAAAGACCTAAGGAAAGTCCAACAATTGCTACTCCTGGGAAACAAAACTTAACTACGCTGAAAATTTAATTGGTGTTATCAAAAGGGATTTGGAATATGGGCAAAATTCACATGACCCGATGTATTAATTACTTCTTGTTTTTTGTACTTGCGATGATTGCCGCTTCCGCAACGCCATTCATGACGAATTCTGCCAAGGCAAAAAGCGGCAAGGCCGCGGAGCTGTCGGGCTCGTGGCGCGGCAGCGGAACACTCAACGCAAATACAGGCGAGACCGAGCGGGTCAAATGCCGCGCGACCTATCGGTTACGGGGCCGGAATACCTATGATGTCAGTTTTCGCTGCGTCAGCCGGACCCATGGCGCCGGAGATCAGAATTTCACGGTCAGAAGAAGTGGTCGCAACCGCTATTCCGGACGGTTTACCGACGACAAGAACCATGTTCCCGTCAGCGTTTCCGTTTCCGTCAGGGGGCAGCAGCAGTCGGTCAGCATGCAAAGCACCAAGGGCTGGGGCCGCTTCAACCTGAGCAAATGACGTTCAATTGCGGTCGCATATCTGCACCGTCCGGGAGAAGCGATCTTTCGCCACAAATGCCGGGCGATGGCGATTGAAAAAGCGTTTGAGGCGACGGGCGAGAAAGTCCCGCAGGGTCAGGACATAGCCATAGCCGTGCAATTCAAGACGTGCCTCGCCGGTGACGGGCCTGCCTTTATGCGTGCCCGTCACACAGCCCGCGCCTTCCCATATGGCGTTCATGCCGAACACCGGGATTTCCTGATCCAATGAACGCGGCGTGAAATCGAGCCCAATCTGAGCTTGCGGAATGTCGATCCGCCAGGCGACGGGGTATTTTTGTGCGGTATGAGGGCTGCGCCAATAGCCGGTCGGACGGACCGAGAAGCCTTGCTGCGGCCGGACGACGCGGTCTTCTTCGAAGATATAGGCAAGGTTGGCGATGGTTTTGTTTGTGTTGACATGGCGGTAGACCATGAGCAGCAGATCCGTGCCGTCATCGAGATTGACGCCGAACCAGTCCCAGCCGATAGGATGGTAGTCGTCGTTATGATCGGCCATCAGCCAGCCGATATACCCGCCCCATTGATGATCGATCCAGGCTCGTCCGCTGACTTCTTCGTCTCCGGCCGTTCCGGCAATCTCCAGCCGGGGGCAGACCACATAGGCGACCGGGCCGTGATTGTTGAGGCTGATGTCCTGTTCGTTCATCCATGGCGTCCGGGGGCTTAATCTGAATGAACAGGCCGGTTCGTTGCCCGGCAAGGCAAAGTCGAGATCGACCATGCCATCGTGCTGGCGGAACGAGAAGCCATTCCACTGAAACCGAAAGGGATAGGCCGAGAAGGACGGTTCGTGCCCGTCAAGCTGCACACGGCCGGCATCGATATCGGCCAAGGCGTCCTTCAGATGGCCGTTGACGACGGTGTTTGCCAGCAGCGGCGAGAATCTGGCGTTGCCGAACTGCCGCGCCATGTCGCGGTAATTGGCGATGATCGCGGGCGAGATCCGGCTGTGATATGTGTGCCGACCGATCGCCGGGTCAAGCGTGGAGACGAGCAGCATCGCCCCCGGATCGGCAGTTCTCGCGTTGGTGGAATTGCCGGCGCGGAAAAGCGCGGTCATGAAATTCCGCCGACCGAGCCGCTTGCCCTCGAAATAGCCCTGAATGAACCACCATTCGACAGGAAAGGTTTCATGCGGCGACAAGTCGGGAGACTGTCGCGAGCTCGATATCACCCCTTCCATTGCCCCCCCGAAACCGAACATCCCTCGTATCGTCCCGCTTCAATTTTTGTAAAAGGTTGCTTTGCGGCGATCAAGATAACGATACCAGATCAGCTTTTGCGTATAGCCTGGCGGGGAACCACCCGCACATCGGCGACCCAGGCGATGACGAGCGCGTAGGCGGCGGGGAACAGGATGCTCCACAGATACTCTTCGGCGGGAATGTCAAAAACGCGCAGCCCCCACTGCTCGTGCCCATCCCACATGCTCGTGAAGTCGCGCCCGAACCCGACGGATCCAAGCGTAAGGATCAGCCAGTAATAAACAGTAACAAACGCGGCGGCATTGGCGGAAAGAGGCCAGTGATCACGGTTGACGGCGATAAGAAAAGGGATCGTCACCGTCAACGCGGCGAGCGTGGCGGTCATTATCCCTGCGCCCAGCGAAATCAGGACCAGAGATACCGACATACCTGGACCTGAGGTCATGATGCTTCGCTTGAGAAAAACGGATGGAGTAAAGTTCGCCTGTACATGCGTCCGCATCGGCACGACAGCAGCCAGCCAGACCAACGCGCCTGCGGCGAAGCAATACAACAGATCTTCAACACCGACGAGAGTATCCGTCAGGCGGTTTGGTTTCCAGTAATCGCCAAACCAGAATCCCGAAAGAGCAAAAGGTGTTAAAGCCAGACCGCTTAACAATACCATGCCGCGTTCGCGTTTATATATGACGAATCCCGCAATTACTAGTAGTAGTGTTGGGATTTGCGAAAGTAAGTACGCATAGTTTCCCGGCAAAATATTGCTCATGTCACAGTTACCGTTATGTTTGCAGCGATGTCCAATATTGTTCGTCAATCGTCACACATGTTACATTTCGAGCGGAGCCACACTAGTTAAACGCGCGATCGCAATAAAGGGGGTGAATGTCGTCTCTGGGATTCGGCCTGGAAAGACTGGGGCTGGCGGCGATCAGATGGCCGCGGCTGGCGCTGGGACTTCTGTTACTTGCCTCCATCGCCGCGGCTTACGGTGTCTCAAGGCTTTCCGTTGACGCCAGTATCGACGGCTTTTTGCGCTCCCATACGCCCGAAAATGCGCGATATGCCGAGTTCAAATCGCTGTTTCCGGCCAGCGAGCACGATGTGCTTGCGATCGTCGAGCACGACAACCTGCTGCGTCCCGCGGCGCTGGAAAACATCCTCAACCTGCATTTCGAACTGGGCTTTTCCGAATATGTCAAGGACGTGATGTCGATCTTTTCGATCCATGATCCGCCCGACGACACGGGTATTGCCCGGCCGGTGATCCCCGACGACATACCGCGGGGGGCGGATTTCGATGAACTGGCCGCGCGGATCGCCGCTCATCCGCTGATCAACGACCGTTTGCTGACCGTAAACGACCGGGACGGGCAACTGACGCTGATGGTGATCTCGCTGAAGCCCGAACTCGTCGGCAAATTAGAGGCGGCGGTCGATGACATCAGCCGAACACTCGATCAAACCCTCAGCCATTCGGACCTGCGGGTACGCCTCGCGGGCTTTCCGGTTATTCACACGGAAACGTTGGGGGGCATCCGCCGGGACCAACTGGTGTTCAACAGTTTTGGAATGCTCATCGGCTTTTTCATCTCATGGATGTTTTTCCGACGCCTGGTCTTTGTGTTCATCGTCTCCATCGCCCCGCCGATTTCTGCGCTGTGGGCGCTCGGTCTGCTGGGGTATTGGGGACAGGAGATCAATGTTTTCGTCAATGTCATTCCGCTGCTCATCATGGTCATCACCTATTGCGACGCCATGCATCTGACCTTTTCCATTCGGCGACAGATGCGCGAAGGCCGGGACCGGTTTGCGGCGGTGCGCCATGCGGTGATGACAGTGGGACCCGCCTGCGTTCTGACCTCGCTGACCACTTCGCTGGCGCTGTTGTCGCTGACCGTCACGGATCTCGACCTCATTCGCAGTTTCGGCTTTTCAGCGGCAGCAGGCACACTGCTTGCCTTTTTGACTGTGATTACCGTCGTGCCGGTTCTCAGTGTGCTGCTGCTGCGGGAGGAACATCTGCAATCGCCCAATGGCGGACGCGATCAGGGGGCGATGGGCCTGCTTGATGTGATGTGCGCTCACCTGGCCGGTTTCGTCGGCAGGTTTCCCCGCCTCATTGTGGTCGCCGGTGTCATCGCGGTGCCGGTCTTTGCCGTGCTTTATTTCCAGCTTGAGCCAAGTTACCGCCCGATTAACCATGTGCCCAAAGGCAAACAGACGATCGCAGCCTCGCAGCGGCTGGACGAGGCACTTGGCGGCAGCTACCCGATTCATATCATGCTGCGCTGGCCAGAAGCGCTGGGCTTTCGGTCTGATGAGGTGCTGCGCGTTGTCGAAGACGTGCACGAACTGATGGCGGCCAACGGGCAGATCAGCGGCGTCAGTTCCCTTGTCACCATGAAACGCTGGCTTGATGCAGGCGGTGCAGGACATGGCCGCGGCGATGACCGGTTGTTTTCCAATTATCTCGACAAAATGCCGGAACATCACCGCAGCCGCTTTCTCAATGAGAACGGACGCGCGGCAATCGTGACGGGCCGTCTGCCCAATATCGAAGCTCGGGAAATTGCGGTGATCGTTGCAGATCTCGAGCGCCGCCTTGATCACCTGCGTAAGGATTATCCCGGATACGCGTTTGGCGTGACCGGGCTTTCCGCCATTCTGGCGGTGCAGATGCCGAGCATGATCTATCAGCTCAATCAGGGGCTCGCGCTGGCTATCCTGATCGGCATCGGGTTGATCGGAGTTGCCTTTCGCTCCTCGGGCGCGGCCTTTCTGAGCGCTCTGCCCAATGTCTTTCCCGTCGTTGCTGCCGGGGCCGCTGTTTTCGTTCTGGGAGAGGGGCTGCAAGTTGCCACTGTCGTTGCACTGACCATCGCCTTCGGCCTGGCCGTCGATGACACCATTCATTTCCTCAGCCGTTTACATCTTGAACGTGGTAGCGATGCCGGGAATGGCGAAGCCGTATCGCAAACGCTCGTTCATATCGGACCGGTTTTAATGCTGACGACCCTGGTCATCATATGTGGCGTCAGCGGTGTTCTGCTGAGCAGCTTCAGCGCAACGATCCTGTTCGGCAAACTGATGATGATCACCCTGGCTGCCGCGCTTGTCGGCGATCTGTTGATATTGCCCGCACTCGTCACCGTCTTGCGCCAATTATTGCAGCGGTAATTCCAGGGGCAGAAATTATCGACCCAATTTATACGGTCGGAAATCTATCGGTTCGTCATTGCGAGCGAACGCCAGTGAGCGCGGCGATCCAGGCCGAGCAAGCCGCCCTGGATTGCTTCCCGCGGCT
>JANQEG010000073.1 GCA_028278505.1 Rhodobiaceae bacterium | reverse complement strand
GGCGATCGGCAATTGCGTGTTGCGCAAATCCGACCAGGACCCGGCGCTGCGCCTCGACTACAAAAACGCCTTCGAGCTCGATTGACCGTTACCAGCGCGCCGCAGAAGCGATCGATACATCGAATTTCACCGCCACCGGCATCATCCCAACAGCTTCATGAAATTGCGCTTGCGCCGGTGCCGCTCCTTGATCTCGGCCACATAGGCCGCCTGCTCCGCGGCGGCTTGCAGCGTCGCCATGCGGGCGATCAATGCAGCGGCCTCTTCATAGGCCGGATTGCCGCCGGCTCCGGCGAGGTCTTCGACGTGCTCCCGGTAGACCGAGAGCGCCTCGCGCGGATGCGTCGCCTCGCTTGCTCTGGCGAGAGCTTCCTTCACGCCTCGCGACGCTCCGTGATCGCGGACGACGCCCCAGGCATCCTTGAACATCCGCTCTTCGATCATGATGCGGACCAGGAGGTCGGCCGGATAAACCCACCGGGTGGAGCGGGCACCGACGAGCTTCCGCTTCAGGAATGCTATGGCGCGCCGCGCCGTCTCCTCGCCGCCGAGGTCGCGCAACCGGCTATAGAGGCTCAGGCTCGGCGCCTTCTCAAAGGCGCGCCACAGATGCGCCTCGGCGTCGGCTTTTCGTTCCGCCTCTAACAGCAGGTCGACAGCGAAACTCACCAGCCGTTCATCCGGCAGGTCGTCCTCGAAAAGCCACAGCCCGTCCTCGGCACGGTGCAGCGCTTCGTCGTTACGGCCGTGCTCCCGGCAAAATTCGGCGAGCTGAAGATAGGCCCAGGGCGATGACAGGTTCTTGGCGCGCAGGGCAATACGCGTCTCCAGATCGTCCTCGCGCTCGGCAAAGAAATCCAGGATCGATGCCAGCCGGTACGCGTCGAACTCATGGTCTGCCGCGTCGTTTCGGGGGCCGGCCTGGGACGGCAGTTTGTCCCAAGCCGCCCATGCCAGCCGGCGATATTCGGCGAGCCCTTTCTCGCCCAGAACGTCGGCGTAATGCGCCGCCGCCGCATAAAAGGTGCCGTAATCCCCTTGCATCTCGCGCCGATAGAGGTCGCGGGCGAGCGCCACCGGGTCGGGCTTGGCGGAGCGGCAGGCATCGAGGTGAATCTGTTGGGCCCGGGCCATCAACGCGCCGCAATGGCCGTCGGAATCGTCGATGCTGTCAATGGCGCGCTCGATCCTGTCGATGGCATCGCGTGTGAGTTCGACCACAAGCGCCGCGCGGCGACCGGTGGCGATTTCGGCCAGCAAATCCAGCGCGGCTTCGACGCCGGCGGCCCATGCCGGCGCGCGCGCGTAGTCGATGAACCCACGCGTTCGCGTCGCATCGCGGATTGCTGCGCGCAATCGCTTTTCCAGTGCCGTGTCGTCGCTGCCGGCCGCGGCGGCGGCGATTTCCAGCTTGCGCAGCAGCGCCGGGTCCCACTCCGCCAAATCCACGATCATCTCGACCAGGGCATCGACGCCCTTGGTCTTGAGATAGTCCCGAATTTGCGCGAGCGTGCCGTCGCTCCCGGTCTTGCCCGCGGCGGTATCGGCATTCGCCGCCAGCGCCACGGCGACCATGTGCTTGCAGAACCCGGCGCGCTCGAAGGCCGGACAGGAGCATTCGCCGTCGATCGCAGCGCCTTGTCCGGTGACGACCGTGCGATAGTCCTCCGTCCCGGCGACCCGCGCCGGAACCCGGTTCGGCTCGATGCCGAGAATGTCCACCATTCCGTCGCGGAAATAGGCTTCTCCGCGCGCGAACACCCGGTCGCCGGCGAGATCCTTGAGCGTATGCATATCGAATCGGGGACGGGATTTCGCACTCATGACGGCTGGAGTGGACCTTCGGTCTCGAAAAGGCGGAGCGTTTCGTCCACCCTATTGGAGCCTCAAAGCCCTTCGATTGCAAACTCAGCGGCGCCGTTCCACACAAGTTTCCAGCTCGCGCCCGGACGAACGTTCTGGATGATGCCGGGATCGAAGGCGACGAAGCACCGGCCGCCCTCATGGCGCACCGAGGGGTAGATCAAGCCCCGGTGCCCGTCCCGGCGCAGATCGACGGCGAGTGCCCGTCCGGCCGGATAGCCCGCCGCGGGATCGGGATCAAGCGCGGCATGCGGTGGCCCATGCAGATCGGGGAAGTCGCCGACGAAATCCGCCAAGAGTTCCACATAGCGCGCCTCGTCTTCATAACGGCCGATGAAGCCCAGCTCCCGGGTCCGGTGGAACCCGACCTCCTGCGCGCTCGTCAGCATCGCCCAGGCGCAGTACCACGCGCCACGATCGCCGCTGTTGAACCGGTTGCCGGTGGACCTCGTGTAGGTGAAGGCCGCATTGATATGGCTTTGTCCATAGAGCTTAAGGTCATGCGAGCGCCGGGCGAAAGCCAGTTCGCGGCGGTCGAGTGCGGGACTGCCTTCGCGCTCGGCGATCAGGCGGGCGCTGGTTTCGCCCTCGAGTTCCGCGAGGATCGCGGCCTCCTCGTTGCTATCGACAAGTCCCCTGAGGACGGGCGGCTTGTGATGCGTCTCGGAGATCAGCCGGACCAACGCCCGGTCGTTGATGGAGGTGATCCTCACATCCCGCCCCTCAGCGCATCGACATAGGCACGCACGCGCAGAATCTTGGGCAGCCCGCCCGCGATCATCGCGTCTACCGGTCGCGCGCCGTCGAATTCCGGACCCCGGTTCGGCAGCTTGACCCATTCGTGCGAGATCGGCTCGTCGAAATAAAGCTCGAGCGATTTATAGAGGCCGACCAGCGCGCTCAGCCGCAGCATCTGATCCTTCGTGAGGCCGCCGGCAAATCCGGCTTTCTTGGCGCGTTTCCAGGTGGAGTCCGACATGTCGGCCAGCATTGCGGCTTCGCGTAGGGTCAGCGACCAGGCGTCCGCGATCCGCGCAAAGGCCTTGAGGGCCACCGCCTGGCGCCCCGGTACGGGGCGGTCCACCACGAGGTTTTCCATCGGTCGCTCCCACTTTTGCAGTACAGCCAAGATAAGCTCATATGGTCTCTTTTTCAATGCCAAATGAGCATGTCGCGCAGAACGGAAGGGTGAGCGGCGGCTACAAAGTCGATGTATAGCGCAGAGAGCGGATCGGCCGCGTATCCTCTGAGTGGTTTTCCCGGTCGGACGATGAGCGCTACCTTTCCTCCAAAGCGTGCCAGACGCGAATGATGATCACACTGCTTTCGTGAAGGCGGTAACGGATCACATAGCCCCTTGCCGCGAAACGGACAGTCAGCGGACCGGGACGGTCATTTTTCTTCAGCGGCGCTTGCCGGAAGGAATCCTGCCCACTTAACGATGTCGGCGTGATCGCGCGCCTCGCCCGTCAGCGCGAAACGCGCCCAGCGTTCCCTGGTCAGCTTGTGTTCGGCTTCCAGGGCTTCTTCGCGCTCGAGATAGCGCTCGACCGCAACGCTCACTCCCACTCGATCGTGCCCGGCGGCTTCGACGTCACGTCGTAGACGACGCGGTTGACGCCCTTCACCTCGTTGATGATCCGGGTCGCCGTGCGCGACAGGAACTCCATGTCGAAATGATAGAAATCGGCGGTCATGCCGTCGACCGAGGTGACCGCGCGCAGGCCCAGCACGTGCTCATAGGTGCGGCTGTCGCCCATGACGCCGACCGTCTGCACCGGCAGGATGACGGCAAAGGCCTGCCAGATCGCATCATAGAGCCCGGCTTTTCGGATTTCATCGAGATAGATCGCATCGGCCTTGCGTAAGATGTCGAGCTTTTCGCGGGTGACGCCGCCCGGACAGCGAATGGCGAGGCCGGGGCCGGGGAACGGGTGGCGGCCGACGAACGCCTCCGGCAGACCGAGTTCGCGGCCGAGTTCGCGCACCTCGTCCTTGAAGAGCTCGCGCAAGGGCTCCACCAGCTTCATGTTCATGCGCTCCGGCAGGCCGCCGACATTGTGGTGCGATTTGATCGTCACCGACGGGCCGCCGGTGAACGAGACGCTTTCGATCACGTCCGGATAAAGCGTGCCTTGGGCGAGGAATTCGGCGCCGCCGATCTTCTTCGCCTCCTCCTCGAAGACGTCGATGAAGAGGCCGCCAATGGTCTTGCGCTTCTTCTCAGGGTCGGCCTCGCCCTCGAGCGCCGAAACGAAGCGCTCCTCGGCGTCCACATGGACGAGCGGGATGTTGTAGTTGCCGCGGAAGAGGTCGACGACCTCGCGCGCCTCGTTCATCCGCATCAGCCCGTGATCGACGAAGATGCAAGCGAGCTGGTCGCCGACCGCCTCGTGGATCAGCACCGCCGCCACCGCTGAATCGACCCCGCCCGAAAGCCCGCAGACGACCCGGCCCGATCCGACCTGATCGCGGATCGCCGACACGGCCTGGCCGCGGAACGCCGCCATCGTCCAGTCGCCGGCCAGCCCGCAGACCTTATGCACGAAATTGGAAAGCAACCGGGCGCCGTCCGGCGTGTGCACCACTTCGGGGTGGAACTGCACGCCGTAATAGCGCCGCGTATCGTCGGCGATCGCCGCGAACGGCGCGTTGTCGCTGACCGCGACCGCATGAAAGCCCGGCGGCAGCGCCGTCACCCGGTCGCCATGGCTCATCCACACCTGATGCCGCTCGCCCGCCTGCCACAGCCCGTCGAACAGCGTGCAGGCGCCGGTCACCTCGACGAAGGCGCGGCCGAATTCGCGCTCATGGCTCGGCTCGACGGCGCCGCCGAGCTGGGCGCACAGCGTCTGCTCGCCATAGCAGATGCCGAGCACCGGAACGCCGGCCGAAAACACCGCGTCGGGCACCCGCGGCGTGCCGATATCGGCGACGCTCGCCGGCCCGCCGGACAGGATGACGCCGGCCGGATCGAAATCGTCGAAAACCTCAGCCGCGTTCTGGAACGGGACGATCTCGGAATAGACGCCGGCCTCGCGCACCCGGCGCGCGATCAGCTGCGTCACCTGGGAGCCGAAATCGATGATCAGGATCTTGTCGGTCATGGCCGAGCTTTAGGCGATCGGCCGGCGCGAGGCAATCGGCGTCAACCGGTTACGCACACCGGAACGGCGGTGCGACACGACACGGCTGTCATCACGATGCCGGATGTGCGGCTCAAGACGGCGACCTCGGCCCCCTCACCCTGTCCCTCTCCCCAGCGGGGAGAGGGGACGAAAGCCGCAACGCATTGAAGGACCTCACCTCTCTCCTTTGGAGAGAGGGAGAAATCCCCGGCGGCAGCCGCTTTCGGCCCTCGCCCCCTTTGGGGGAGAGGGCGGCGCGAAGCGCCGGGTGAGGGGGATTTGGGCGTTTTACGCCGCTATCGTATAGTGTCGGTCCTGCTGTTCATGCCGCCGTCGCGATCGGCCGGGAAACGCTTGAATTCGACGCAGGGGGGCGCGGATTCCGGGGCGGGCCGGTGGCGCAGACGAGAAAGGATGGGCACCATGATACCCGCACTCAAAAAACTCCAGACGATCGGCCTCGCTCTGGCGCTCGCGCTATCGATGTCGGCGTGGGCCGGCGGATCGGCCTTTGCCGGCGACATGACGCTGGCCGGCACCGATGGCGCACCGGCAAAATGCCGCGTGATCGCGCCGGACAACACCGCCGCGGGCGGTGAGGGGCCCGGAACGCAGCTCGCCCAGGCCATGGAAGAATGCCCGGCCGGCAGCGGCAAGTACTGCCCGGTCGGCACGTCCTGCTATTGCGACTCGCAGGGTTGCCTGTGCAGCCGCGATTCGCCGTGGTGATCGAACCCCGGCAGACATCCTCCGGCCGCTGAAGGCAGAGGCCCGAAAAGCGGCCGATGACGGAGGGTTTGGCTATGAAAACCGTAATCGCATGGGTACTCGCCGCGCTGCTTTGCGCGGTCTCGGCAGTAGCGGCCGCCGAACAGGTGACCGCGGTTTCGTCGGCGGCGAAGGTCGACGCGAAGATCGCTGAGATCACCGGAACCGCGGGCGCGCCGATGACGCTCGCCCGCTTCGGGCCGTCCGGCGAGGAGCTCTATGCCGGCGACGAATGCCCGGTCGGCAGCGGCTCCTATTGTTCCGATGAATCGCCCCATTGCTTCCTGTGCAAGGGCGACTATGCCTGCTGCTGGACGAGCGAAGTGTGGCGCTGCTGCGACTAGAGCGTATTCCCGAAAAAGCCTGCCCCGGGCTTGAACCGGGGTGGGAACCGGTTTTCGGATAAGAATACGCGACAAAATAAATAGATAGAGCGCTTTGAGTGATTCAGTCTAAACGAAAAGCGCTCTAGCCGCCATGGTGTGAGCGAACGGACGGTGTAACCGACCGGCGGACCTGATCAGGGGCGCAGGCGGCGATCAAACCGCCATGTGCCAGAAGGCGAGCTTGCCCGCCTTCTGCAGCGCGGTGATGCGGCGTGCTTCGTCGGCCGCCAGGAAGGCCGGCGGTGCGGCCGTCTTCTCAAAGCAGAACCGGCGCGGCAGCGACGTATAGAGCGAACGCGGCGGCGCCGAATAGTCGATCCGCTTCAGCATCCGGCCGCACGCGGCATCGTGGTAGTAGATCTCGGAAACGCCGATTTCCTCGATCAGGAACCATAAGGCCGCCGTCAGCATCGCCTCGTCCCAGATCGGCCGGTGCAGCGCCTGCAAGTCCACGGCATATTGGTACAACGCCCGCACATCGACCGGGCGGCCGCAAAAGGCCGCGCAAATGCGGTGATCCTTATCGCCATCGCCGGTCGCATCGTCCACGGCCCATTCGAGCTCGCGCAGTGCGCGCAACCAGTCGGTCTGGATTTCCTCGATCAACGCCACGCCGGCATCGAGATCGATGTCGAGCCGCGCCCAGGCCAGCACCGGGCAGTCGCCATGGGAGTTCGGATGAACCGATTGAGCGATGGCACGGCGCCGGTCGAGCGAAGCGAAACGGCGGAACCGGGCGTCTTCGCCGGCCGGGAAGCCGAGCTGCAGCACCAGATTTGCGCCGCGGCGCGAGGTCTGGTGCCACATGCGATGCAGATCGGGTGCCCAGATCGTCAGCGTCAGCCGGTAGCAGACATCGTCGTCCGGCCACAGCGCCTCCAGGTCGGCGGCGCGAAGCACACCGTCGCCGCTCTTGCCGATCAGTTCGGCAATATGCGGACGTGCCAGCAGCCGGCCGTAGCGGCCGCGCTTGACGGCCGCGATCGGCATGCCGTCGCCGACGTGGCGGGCAAGCAGATAGGCCGCGTAGCGGTCCGGATAGTAATAAAAGAGCGTCCGCCCGCGCGGCAGGCAGGCGATGATCTCTTCGGCAAGTGCTTCCTGCATGGCGCAATCCTCCGTCCTGCGGACACGCGAAAACGCGCCCGACAGCAATTCGAAAGATCGGGAGACCGAAAACGCGGTTGCATACGCGATTGCGGCGTGGACACAGGGATCGCCGCGCTGCGGTCTGCTTTCGGGTTTTCGGGAATTCGCGACCGGTGCCCCGGTCGCTTCAGCCATCGCCGCTCAGGCGGGACGCGGAAGCACCGGGAGATGTCCGTGCGCGAACCTTTTGCCGGTTCCCGTTGTCATGGACCATCCTCCTGATGAAAATGCGGCCGAGCTTATACGCCTGAAACCCGGTGAAGGTAAACCGGGCGAACCAGTGTGAAGCATTGTTTCCGACCGGCCGTGTCCGGCGCGCAACAATCCTAGAGCGTATTCCCGAAAAGTGGGAACCGGTTTTCCGATAAGAATACGCGACAAAACAAAGAGATAGAGCGCTTTGAGTGATTCAGTGTGAACACTCCACCGGCTAAAGCCGGTGGCTTCGGGTTACGGCTAAAAGCCGGATCGGTCGGCCATTCGGCCGACGCACGCCAACACCATCCCCGTCATTGCGACCCCGGCGGAGGCCGGGGGAAGCAATCCAGGGCCG
>JANQEG010000069.1 GCA_028278505.1 Rhodobiaceae bacterium | reverse complement strand
CTCGCCCGATGCCCGCCATCGCGCTCCGGTACGGGCACGCCCATCCGCACACGGCGGATGCAAAACAGAATTGATTCAATATGATCGCAATTTGCTCTATTTCCGCATGTCGCGCACCCGCACCGCCTTGCCCTCGGAGCGCGGCACTTCGCCCGGCGCCTTCATGACGACGGTGCAGGTGACGCCGACCATCGACTTGACGTGATGCTCGACGTCGCGGCCGATCCGGTCGGCCTCGCTGCCGGCGGCCGGATCGATTTCGACCTCGAGCACCATGGCGTCGAGCGATCCCTCGCGGGTCAGCACGATCTGGTAGTGCGGCGAGGTGCCGGGCAGGCCGACCAGCACCGCCTCGACCTGGGAGGGATAAACGTTGACGCCGCGGATGATCATCATGTCGTCATTGCGGCCGGTGAAGCGCAGGATGCGCCGATGGGTGCGGCCGCACACGCACGGTTCCCCCGTCATCCGCGTGATGTCGCGGGTGCGGTAGCGGATCATCGGCATGGCGTCCTTGGACAGCGTGGTGATCACCAGTTCGCCGAACTCGCCGTCGCCGACCGGCTCGAGCGTCTCGGTGTCGAGCACTTCGAAAATAAAATGGTCCTCCCAGGCGTGCAGGCCGGCCTGGGCGGTGTCGCATTCGCTGGCGACGCCGGGGCCGAGGATCTCCGATAGCCCGTAGATGTCGACCGCCTTGATGCCGAGCGCGGCTTCGATCTTGGCGCGCATCTCGTCGCTCCACGGCTCGGCGCCCATGATGCCGCGGCGCACCGGCAGCTTGCGCACATCGACGCCCAGGCGCCCGGCCACCTCGGCGATGTTGAGCCCGTAGGACGGGGTGCAGCACAAAATGTCGCTGCCGAAATCGGTGAGCAATTGCACCTGGCGTTCGGTGGCGCCGCCGGACATGGGCACGACGGTGCAGCCGAGCGCCTCGCCGCCGTAATGGGCGCCGAGGCCGCCGGTAAAGAGGCCGTAGCCATAGGCGTTGTGGATGAGGTCGCCGGGACGGGCGCCGGCGCAGGCCATGGAGCGCGCCATCAGGTTCGACCAGACGTCGAGGTCTTCTTTCGTGTAGCCGACCACGGTCGGCTTGCCGGTGGTGCCCGACGAGGCATGAACCCGGATCAGTTCCTCGCGCGGCCTGGCGAACATGTCGAAGGGATAGTTGTCGCGCAGATCGGTCTTGACCGTGAACGGGAAGCGGCGGAGATCGTCGAGGCTCTTCAGATCGTCCGGGCTGACGCCGGCGGCGTCGAAGCTCTTTTTATAGTGCGGCACGTTGGCATAGGCGTTGTCGAGCGCGCGTTTAAGCTTTGCGAGCTGAAGCGCCTCCAAATCGTCGCGGGCCATCGTCTCGGCTTCGCGGTCGAACATATAGCCGGTATCGGCGCCCCGTTCGGTCATGGCTTTTCTCCCCCGTCCGGTCCATTTCGAACCTTATTGCCGTCTTCAAATTCCGAAAACCGATGCCCCCATCGTCCCCTCCCCCTTCATGGGGAGGGACAGGGTGGGGGTCAAAAGTCTATAAAAGTCAAGTTATTCCTTCATATCCTTGGTATCGTGTTCGCTCCGCTCACCGGTTTCATATCTTGGACCCCCCATCCTAACCTTCCCCCACAAGGGGGGGGAATCGCATATGAGGTGACGATGGACCTTCCCTCTCCCTTCCAGGGAGAGGGATACGAAGACCCGGTGAAGCGAAGCTGAACCGCTGGTCGAAGTCGGGTGAGGGTGATGGGCACTTGTTCATTACCCCTCACCCAACCCTCTCCCCAGAGGGGAGAGGGCTTTGGAGACCGAGCGCAGCCGGCTGTTTTCCAGAGCGCCTTCGGAAGAGGGGCGTCGCACCGGAGCCGATTTGCCAAATGCGATTGCCCTCCCCCTTGAAGGGGGGAAGGAATGAGGCCGTGCCATCGGCTCACCCCACCTTTTCCGGCAATGTCCAGCCGGGCTTGACGCCGGGACCGGCCGGTCCGTTGCCCCGCGCCGGGGCGCGGACGATCGCAAAGCCCTGATTGTAGGCGGCCCGGGTGATCAGATCGAACTTGAACCACCAGCCCGACGCGAGCGCCAACGCCCCGGCGATCGCCGGGGCGATCGGCGGACCCTCCAGCATTATCAGGCCGATGGCGACGAGGATGATCGGGATCACATGGCCGAGAATGGTGAAATGCGGCGCCATGCGGTCGAACACTTCGAGGCTTTTCGACGGCGCCCCGGTCTCGGCGAGCCGGCGGCGATAGTCGCGCCAGGCGAGATAGCGTCCGGCGATGAGCGCCAGCAGGACCACCGAAACGGTGCCCGAAAAGACCTGAAGTTCGGCAAAGACCATCGCGGCGAGGAGATAAAGGCCGGCGCCCTCGGCGAGCCCGGAGGTGACGATGAGCGGGACGATGCGCGGCTCGCGCCACACCGGTATGCCCTTCGACGCCTCCAATATCTTGCCCTGACAATAGAGGAAGGCGAGCGCAAAGGCCGTGGCCGGCACGGCGAGCCAGGCTGCATCCAGGATGCCCGCGACCGCCGCGAGCCCGAGGAATGGCATTGCCATCATCGCCTCGCGGGTCATCCACGAGGTCTGGGCATGGCGGAAGACGTTGAGGAAGCGCCACGGGCGGCCGATCTCGAGCCAGACCAGGAAAAGCCCGGCGCCGACGAGGCCGATGGCGCCGACCGTGAGCGGCAGCAGCGCGGTTCCCGCGAAGATCGCCGACAGGGCGGCAAAGACGAAGAGGCCGGCGCCGGCGCCGCCGCCCATGAAATTGCCGGCGGCGCGGGCGTCCCAGTGCTGTTGCAGCCAGGGCTCGACGCCCTTCATGGTGATGCCGCCGGTCGTTTCCGGCGCACCAGTGTCGAGCGGCCGGCCGTCGACCGCCTTTTCGGTCAGGTAGAAGAAGCCCGGCGCGGTGCCGACCTCTTCATGCATGGCGAAATGCTCATAGGTGTCGAGCAGGCCGGAGACGTTGCTCGCCGGATCGTCGAGGTCGCCGAAATGCAGCGCATCGGCGATGCAGGAATTGACGCAAGCCGGCGTCGCGTCGGGGTCGATGCCCGGGATCAATCCGTTGGCGAGGCCGAGATCGACCCGGTCGGAACAATAGGTGCATTTCTGGGCGACGCCGAAACGGGCCGGGTCCTCGCGCTCCAGCTCGTTCTCCATCGCCGGATCGCCATAGGCGTAGCGCGGCCGGTCGACCTTGAACCGGGCCTGATAGGGACAGGCGACGGCGCAATAGGCGCAGCCGATGCAGATGTCGTAGTCGATGGTGACGATGCCGTCCTGGCGCTGGCCGGTGGCGGTCGAGGGGCAGACATGCATGCAGGGCGGGTCGGCGCAATGCATGCAGCCGACCGGCACGAAGGTGCGGCGCACGTCGGGGAACTCGCCGGATTCGATGTCGAGCACGCGGCGCCACTGCACCTCCGGCGCGGTCGCATTGGCGTGCTTGCAGGCCGCCGTGCAGGTCTGGCAACCGACGCAGCGCTCCAGATCGGCGACGATGGCCCAGCGGGTCATGCGCCGGCCTCCACCTTTTTCAGCGCCACCTTGACGATATCGGCGCCCGAGCCGGTGGAATCGGTGAGGTCGAGCAGCATCGGGGTGAGTGCATTAAGGCTCGGCCGCTTCAGATCCTTGGCATAGGGCGTCGCCCAGTGATCGAACTGGCCGATCATCAGCACCGTGTCGGGGCGTATGCCCTGGCGCAAAACGACCAGCCCGTAGGTCGCGGCCACCGGCGAGCGGACCTCGATGCGGTCGCCCTCTTCAAAGCCGAGGCGTCTGGCCGTCGCCGGGTTGAGGATGACGCCGCCATGGCCGGCGACATTGTCGGCGACCTCGCGGATCATCTGGATGCCGACATTGCCGCCCCAGGAATACTGCATGGAGCGGGCGGTCAGCGCCCAGAACGGGAAGTCGGCAATGTCGATGTCGAAATTCTTCTCCAGCGCCTCCTCCCAGATCTTCGGCGCGTCCTCGAAGTCGGGGAACGGGCTGTACTCCTTGATCTGCTGGTCCCACCAGTGAATGTCCTTCTCGTGAAGGCGGCGGCCGAGTTCGATGCCGATCCGCTTCAGCCGTTCCTGGTAGGGCAGTTCGAAGCGCAGATTCTGCTCAACCAGCGCCGGATAGAGATACCAGCGCTGGCGTGAGAACGACCGCACGCGAAGGCCGTGTTCGCGGTAATAATCGAGGCCGTCGGTCTCGGCGCCGTCGGTGATGTCGGCGCTCGCCGCGCGGCAGACCGCGTCCCAGATGTCCTCGACCGAATGGGCCTTTTCCGGATCGAGCGAGAAGTCGTAGTTTTCGCCGGCAAGCGGCAGGCAGGCGGCGCCCTGGTTGATCTTGACGTTGTAGGTCTCCAGGAGCCCGGTGCGCCTGGCCAGTTCGGTGGCGATCCAGGTGAAGTCGCGCGCCTCGCCCTGCGGCGCGGCGGCCGGATCGCGCAGGGCGACACCCTGATAGTCCCAGAACTGCTCGCTGTATTTGGTGCCGCCGATCAGGATGAGCTGCAAGCCTTCAAGGTCGGTGCAGTCCGGCAGCAGCACGTCGGCCATGTGGTTGGTTTCGTCGTGGGTGTAGGCGAAGGCGACGGTGAAGGGGAATTTGGCGATCGCCTCGGTGACCTGGCCGGTGTCCCAGAACGAGATCGCCGGATTGGTGCGGTAGACGAACCAGACTTCGGGCGCGGTCGGCGGGGGAAAATGCTCCGCCCCGGCCCGCTGCATCATCCACGACAGATGGGTCGGCCCGAGCGCCTGGCTCCAGGGCGAATTGGCGACGAGCGGGATCAGCGTGGTGTGGCCGGAGCGGGCGGTGGGCTGTTCGTACCATTCGCCCTTTGCGGTCGGGTTCATCGGATAGTCCATGAAGCCGTCCCGGCTCGGCCGGACGCTGGCCCAGCGGTCGCTCGCCGGCCGGTTCAAACGCACCGTGGTGCCGAGCGTGCCGCCGGGCACTTCGAGCGCGCCGACGAGGCAGGCGAGCACGGTGCGGCCCCAGCAGCATTCATAGCCGCCCCAGCCATTGTTGACGGTCTTGCCGAGCGCGATGCCGACAGGGCGGTAGGGCAGCGTGCGGCCGTCGATCTCGATCGTTTCGCCGACATGGGCGTGGTCGAGATATTCATTGGCGATGCGGCGCAGCGTGTCGGCCGGGACATCGCAGACGGCGGCCGCCCATTCGGGCGTGAACGCGCGGACGTGATCGACGAGCGCGGTGAACGCGGTCTTGCAGATCACGTTGTCATGGCTCCAGCGATCGTCATCGGCGCCGAGTTCTATGCCGCCGGCAGAAAACTCGCCTTCAAGCGCTGGGTCGATGCCGTCGCGGTCGAAAGGCACGGCGCGGCCCGCGGCCTTGTCCCAGACGAGCGGCTTTCCGGTATTCGGATCGCGTAAGTAAAAGCCGTTCGGCGCCACCAGATAGGGCGATGAGGTCCGCTCTGTCAGGAACGGCAGGTCGAGGCGATTGCGGTCTGCCTCGTGCAGCAGCACGTGGATGAGCGCGAACATCATCGCGCTGTCGGTCTTCGGCCTGATCGGCACCCATTCGGCCGAACAGGCGCCGGTGATCGACAGATGCGGCTCGATCTGCACCCGCTTGATGCCGCGGGCGCGCGCCTCGGCATGGCGGTGGACGCCGCAGACGCCCATGGAGGCTTCCACATTGGAGCCGAAAGAGAGCACGTATTCTGAGAGCGGCGTGTCGGGGACGACGGTGAAGGCACGGTGCCAGAACTCGCCGTAGAGATGCTCCGAATGGTAGCATTTGACGCCCTGGCCGGAGCCGAAGCTCATGTCGACCGGGCCCCAGGCGCCGAGGAAGGCGGGCAGCGTGCCCATATAGGCGGTCGGCGTGCCGCCGCCGCCGAAACTGGCGGCGAGCTTCGGATAGCCGCTGTCATCGAGCAGGCCGGCTGCGCGGATCTTATTGAGTTTTTCGGCAACGAGATTAAGCGCCTCGTCCCAGGAGATCGGCACAAAGCCGGGATCCTCGCCGCGCCCCTTTCTCGGGTTGGTGCGCTTCATCGGGGTGAGCACGCGGTTCGGATTATAGGTCTTCTGGATCAGGCCGTAGGCCTTGACGCAGACCTTGCCGCCGGCCGGATGGACTTGCGCCGCGTCGAAATTCGGCTGCACGACGGTCGCGACATCGTCCTCGACGTCGACGGTCAAGAGGTCGGGCCCGGCCACGCACTGATAGCAGTAGGAATTGACCCGCCGCGTCTTTCCTTCAGGTTTCGGTGCCATCCGTGGCCTCAGGCGCCGGCGGCCTTGGCGGCCTTGCCCTTCAGCCGCTCGGCGGTCTTGGCGACATCGACGACGAAACGCTCATGCTCGCCCTTGGCGATCGGGTCGATGTCGTCGCTTGCGGTGATCTCGAAGCGGACCCGGCGTCCCTCCACTTCCTTGACCGTGACGGTGATCTCCGCGGTCATACCGAGAAGCGTCGGCGCGGTGTGGTGGACGGTGATGAACGAGCCGACCGAATCCTCGCCGTCATCGGCGTGGGCGACGATCAAATCGCGGCAGGTGTGCTCGATGTCGCGGATGAGCGACGGCGTCGCATAGACGCGGGCCTCCTCACCCATGAAATCGATGGTGCGGTCGCGATCAACCGTGATCTTGCGGGTCTCGCTGACCCCGGCGCGCAGGCTGTCCTTCATGGACGCGTTCTCCCCTTGCTTGACCGCGGCTTGCCCGTCCGGTCCCGATGCCGCGGGGTCGATCGGACGGTTTCGGCCCCCAGGATGCATCTGTCGGCTTCGGACGCCGGGTCAAGCCCGCAGCGTCGGAAAACCGCATCGGCGGCCGGCGC
This sequence comes from Rhodobiaceae bacterium, assembly GCA_028278505.1. Taxonomy (GTDB): domain Bacteria; phylum Pseudomonadota; class Alphaproteobacteria; order Rhizobiales; family JAKPQE01; genus JANQEG01. Next base: position 52,084 of record JANQEG010000069.1, on the reverse strand, counting down.
GATCTTATATCAAATATCTCTAATGTAATGCTTTCTCGTATAGTCGTACCGCAATACCGAATAAGGGGCAACGACATAAATGGACAAAATGTGGAGGGAGGGGAAAGGGGGTACTCGGAGCTTGCCGCTGTCGTCCCCTCCCCCCTTCATGGCGGAGCGACAGGGAGGGGGGGGGTAAATGCCGGCCGTGTGGGGGTGATGCACAAACATCTGCGCCATCCGAAAGCGTTGCTGTTTTTCTTGCAACCCCTACCCCCGGCCCTTCACCATGGAGGGGAGGGGCGTTGCTCCGCAGTCGCCTTGTGCCCTTTTCTTCGTCATTGCCCGCTTCCAAGTGGGCAATCTATTGGCCTTGGCAGCAGGATCGAAGCCATCACCGTTGCGACGAAGCGCTTACCGTACCCATCGACGACATGCCGTGTTGAGCGGGGCAATGGATTCCCGCTTGCGCGGGAACGGTGCATGTTGTTGGCGTTCGCATATCAATTCACACCTTCCCCGCGAAAGCGGGGAACCATTGGCAGTGCCGAATTTAGAGGCATATGTGCCAGTTACTACAATGCCTGACACATCCAAATCGTCATTGCTAGTGTGGTGGAAGCAGGGGCGAGCTGTCGAGGCGCAGTCGGCCGGTCGGGCGGGGGGTAAGCCGCGCCTGCATTGATCGCGCCGTGCCGCCCTCCGACCGAGCCGGCTGTTGCTCCGCGACTGATCCAGGCGCAGCGATTTTCCTTGCCGAGCGGCGCCAAACGCTGGCAGGAATGGCCGGCCAAAAACACTATGGGCCGCAGCCGAAGCGCAGGTGCAAGGCGCCCGGGAAGACCTGACATGGATCGCGCCGAAATCGTCCACGAGAATTTGCTTACCCGCGTCGCCGCGCGCGATTTCCCGCCGCCGGCGAACGGATTGAGCCTTGCCGATGCCGGGCTGACGGAAGCCGAATTCGTCGCGATATTGCGCGCCCAGATGCTGAGCCGGCAGCTTGACCGGACCTCGCGCAAAATGCAGGCGCGCGGCGAGGGTTTTTACACGATCGGCTCGTCCGGCCACGAGGGCAATGCGGCGATTGCGGCTGCCTTCCGCGTCGACGACATGGCGTTCCTGCACTATCGCGACGCCGCCTTCATGATCGCCCGCGCCGGCCGGCTCGCCGGCCAGACGCCGATTTGGGACATGGCTCTGAGCTTTGCGGCCTCGGCCGAAGACCCGATCTCCGGCGGCCGCCACAAGGTGCTCGGCTCGAAAGCCCTTGTTATTCCGCCGCAGACGAGCACGATCGCCTCGCATCTGCCGAAGGCGGTCGGCGCCGCCTATTCGATCGGCCTCGCCAAAAGGCTCGACCCGGACGGCCGCGAATTGCCCGAGGATGGCGTCATCCTCTGTTCGTTCGGCGACGCCTCGATCAACCATTCGACCGCGCAAGGGGCGTTCAATACGGCCGGCTGGACCGCCTATCAGGGGGTGCCGCTGCCGCTCGTCTTCATCTGCGAGGACAACGGCCTCGGCATTTCGACGCGGACGCCGTCGGGCTGGATCGAAGCGAGTATCGGCCGGCGGCCGGGGCTTGACTATTTCGCCTGCAACGGCCTCGACATCCTCGATACGTATAAGACCGCGCGGGCGGTCGCGGACCATGTCCGCAAGACCCGCAAGCCGGCGTTCCTGCATTTCTCCTGCGTGCGGCTTTACGGCCATGCCGGCTCGGACGTGGAGACCGCCTATCTAAGCAAGCGCGAGATCGAGGCGGCGGAAGCGAACGATCCGCTGCTCCATGCTGCGCGGACCGCGGTCGAGGAGAACATTCTGACCCCGGCCGAAGTGCTCGACATCTATGACGAGATCGGGGCGACGACCGAGCGCGTCGCCGTCGAGGCGGCCACCCGGCCGAAGCTTGAAACCGCAAAAGAGGTGATGGCCTCGCTCATCCCGCCGAAACGGGCGGCGGCCCAAACCAACGGCCCGTCGGAAGAGGCCCGCAACGCCGCTTTCGGCAGTGATCTCGAGGCCATGGACAAGCCGCAGCACATGGCGCGCCTGATCAATTGGGCGCTGACCGATCTGATGCTCGAGCATGGCGAGATCGTACTCGCCGGCGAGGACATCGGCCCCAAGGGCGGCGTTTACAACGTCACCGCCAGGCTGCACGCCCGGTTCGGCGCCAACCGGGTCATCAACACGCTCCTGGACGAGCAGAGCATTCTCGGGCTCGCCATCGGCCTTGCCCATAACGGCTTCCTGCCGATACCGGAAATCCAGTTCCTCGCCTATCTGCACAATGCCGAGGACCAGTTGCGCGGCGAGGCGGCGACGCTCAGCTTCTTCTCCAACGGCCAGTACACCAATCCGATGATCATCCGAATCGCCGGGCTCGGCTATCAGCGCGGCTTCGGCGGCCATTTCCACAATGACAACAGCCTTGCGGTGATGCGCGACATTCCGGGCGTGGTCATCGCCTGTCCGAGCAATGGCGCGGATGCGGTCTCGATGCTGCGCGAATGCGTGCGGCTCGCCCGCGAGGAGCAACGGGTTATCGTCTTCGTCGAGCCGATCGCGCGCTACATGACCCGCGACCTGCACGAAGAAAAAGACGGGCTCTGGACTTTTCCGTATAAGCGGCCGGGAGAGGACGAACCGATCGCGCTCGGCGAGGTCGGCGTATATGGCGACGGCAACGACCTTGCCATCCTCACCTATGGCAACGGCACCTACCTGTCGCGCAAGGCGGAGAAGACGCTCCGCGACGATCACGGCGTGAACCTGCGCATCGTCGATCTGCGCTGGCTGGCGCCGCTCGAAGAGCAGAAAATCCTTACAGCACTCGGGGCCTGCAAGCGTGTCCTGATCGTCGACGAGTGCCGGACGACGGGATCGCAGAGCGAGGCGCTGGTGACGCTGCTTGCCGAGAAATCGCCGGTCAAGCCGATGGTGCGCCGGGTCGTCGCCGAGGACAGTTTTATTCCGCTCGGCCGCGCCGCCACCGTCACCCTGCCCTCGGTCGAGGCGATCACGGCCGCAGCGCTCGACATGACGCGGCCGAAACGCGGCAAGACCGGAGGAAAGCGATGACGGCGCGGAAACCGACCGCCGTCATCGTCTGTCCCGGACGCGGCACCTACACGAAAACCGAGCTTGGCTATCTCGCCCGCCATCACGGCGATAAGCGCGACTTCATCGCCATGGTCGACGCCTATCGCGCCGAGGCGGGACAGGAGACGGTGAGCGCGCTCGACGGTGCCGACCGCTACAGCCTCGCCCGCCACACACGCGGCGACAACGCATCGCCGCTGATCTACGCCTGCGCCTATGCCGATTATCTGGCGATCGATCGCGATGGGTTCGATATCGTTGCGGTCACCGGCAATTCCATGGGCTGGTATATCGCGCTCGCGGTCGCCGGCGCCCTCGACCCGGAGGCCGGGCTGCACCTCGTCAACACTATGGGCACGCTGATGCAGGAAACGCTGATCGGCGGCCAGCTCGTCTACCCGCTCGTCGACGAGACCTGGCGGGAGGTGAACGGGCGGCGCGAATTCCTCGACGACCTTCTGGCCGACGTCAACGCCCGGCCGGACCATGTGGTCTCGGTGTCGATCCGGCTCGGCGGGCTTGTCGTCTTCGCCGGCAACGATTCCGGCCTTGCGGCGCTTTTGGACGCGCTGCCGCCCGAGGACGGCCGCTATCCGATGCGGCTCGCCAACCACGCCGCCTTCCATTCGCCGCTGCAGCAGCCGGTATCCGAAAGGGCGCGGGCGATGCTCGGCCCCGACCTTTTTGCCGCGCCGGCGCTGCCGCTGATCGACGGGCGCGGCGGCCTGTGGCGGCCAAAGGCGACCGACACGGCCGACCTTTGGGACTATACGCTCGGCACCCAGGTCACCGAGACTTATGACTATTCGGCGGCGATCCGGGTGGCGATGCGGGAGTTCGCGCCCGACGCCGTCATCCTGCTCGGGCCGGGCACGACGCTCGGCGGCGCCACCGCCCAGTGCCTCATCGATATCGACTGGCAGGGCTTGTCGTCGAAGGCCGATTTCACCGCGCGCCAAAAGCGCAATCCGCTTATGCTCTCCATGGGGCTCGACGCGCAGCGCGCGCTCGTCGCTGCATGAGGCCAGACCGTTTGGGGATCGGAGCCATGACACACCAGGACATTCTGACGGCGGCCGGGCTTGATCCGGAAACGCTTTCCGGCGGCGATCTCGCGGTGACGACGCCGATCGACGGCGCCGAGATCGCCCGGCTGAAAGCTCATACGACGGCCGAGGTCGAGGCGATGATCGCCAGAAGCGTTGCCGCCTTTAAGGCCTGGCGCCAGGTGCCGCCGCCGCGCCGCGGCGAACTCGTCCGGCTGATCGGCATGGAGCTCCGGGCCGAGAAGGAAAATCTCGGCCGGCTGGTCAGCCTCGAATGCGGCAAGATCCTGCAGGAAGGCCTCGGCGAAGTGCAGGAGATGATCGACATCTGCGATCTCGCCGTCGGCCAGTCGCGCCAGCTCTACGGACTGACGATCGCCTCGGAGCGTCCCGGCCATTCCATGCGCGAGACCTGGCATCCGATGGGCCCGTGCGGCGTGATTACCGCCTTCAACTTCCCCGTCGCGCCGTGGTGCTGGAATGCGGCGCTGGCGCTCGTCTGCGGCGATCCGGTGATCTGGAAGCCGTCGGAGAAGACGCCGCTGACGGCGCTCGCCAACCAGATCATCGTCGAGCGGGCGATGGCGAAGTTCGGGCTCGACGCCCCCGACGGCCTTTCCCAGGTCATCGTCGGCAAACGCGATACGGGTGAAGTGCTGACCGCAAGCCGCGACGTCGCCATCATCTCGGCGACCGGCTCGACGCGCATGGGCCGCGCCGTCGGCGCCAGGGTCGCCGAACGGTTCGGACGCTGCATCCTGGAGCTCGGCGGCAACAATGCGATGATCGTCGCGCCCTCCGCCGATCTGGAAATGGCGCTGCGCGCGATCGTCTTCTCCGCCGTCGGCACCGCCGGCCAGCGCTGTACGACGCTGCGCCGCCTCATCGTCCACCGCGACATCTATGGCGAGCTAATACCGCGGCTGAAGAAGATCTATGAGGGGCTGCCGATCGGCGATCCGCTCGGTGACGGCGTGCTGGTCGGTCCGCTCATCGACGCGGCGGCCTTTTCAGGCATGGGCCGCGCGCTTGAACAGGCCGAAGCGGACGGCGGCACGGTGTTCGGCGGCGGCCGCGTCCTCGATGAGGACTATCCGGCGGCGTTCTATGTTCAGCCGGCGATCGTCGAAATGCCGGGCCAGACCGAGATCGTCTGCCACGAGACCTTTGCGCCGATCCTCTACGTGATGCGTTACGAGACGCTGGGCCAGGCGATCACCATGCACAATGCGGTGCCGCAGGGGCTGTCGTCGTGCATCTTCTCCACCGATGTGCGCGAGGCCGAAGTATTTCTGTCCGCGACCGGCTCCGACTGCGGCATCGCCAACGTCAATATCGGCCCGTCGGGGGCCGAGATCGGCGGGGCGTTCGGCGGCGAGAAGGAGACCGGCGGCGGCCGCGAATCCGGCTCCGACGCCTGGCGCGGCTATATGCGCCGGCAGACGGCGACCGTGAACTATTCCCGCGACCTGCCGCTGGCGCAGGGCATTAAGTTCGAGATTTGAGGCGGGCACCCGGCGTTCGCGATTGGCAGGCCGCCCCCTCACCCGGCCTTCGGCCGACCTCTCCCCAAAGGGGAGAGGTGGAGCCGTGCCAGTGTCGGCTTCTTGAGTTCCCTCTCCCCTCTGGTAAGAGGGTCAGGGCGAGGGGAATACTAACAGAAACAAAGGATTATCAGGAACAGCCATGAACAAGATCGCCGTCCTCGGCCTTGGAAAAGTCGGCAAGCTGGCGGCGCTGATGCTGCACGAATCCGGTTTCGCCGTCACCGGCTTCGATGTCCGCGAACTGCGGACAAGCCTGCCGTTTCCGGTCCGCACCGGGGACGTCGCCTCGGTCGAGGCGATGGCGGCGGCGTTCTCCGATGAGGACGCCGTGCTCTCCTGCCTGCCCTATCATCTCAACGCCGGCATCGCCGAAGCCGCGCACCGGGCCGGTATCCACTATTTCGACCTGACCGAGGACGTGCCGACGACCAAGGCGATCATCGAGCTCGCCAAGACGGCAAACGGGCTGATGGCGCCGCAATGCGGCCTTGCGCCCGGTTTCGTCGGCATTGTCGGCGCCGATCTGATTTCGAATTTCGACGACTGCCGCTCGTGCCGGATGCGGGTCGGCGCGCTGCCGCAGCACCCTTCAGGTCTGCTCGGCTATGCCTTCAACTGGTCGCCCGAGGGCGTCGTCAACGAATACCTCAACGATTGCGAGGTCATCGAGGAGGGCGTGCACAAATGGGTGTCGCCGATGGAATGGCTGGAGACGATCTATATCGACGGGGTCAAGCTTGAAGCGTTCACGACCTCGGGCGGGCTCGGCACCATGTGCGAGACCTATCTCGGCAAGGTCGACAATATTGATTACAAGACAATGCGTTACCCCGGTCACGCCAATCTCATGAATTTCTTTTTCCACGAGCTCCTGATGCGCGAGCGGCGCGAGCTTGCCGGCGAAATCCTGACCCACGCCAAGCCGCCGGTCGACGACGATGTGGTCTACGTCCACGTTGCCGCCGAGGGGATATCCGACGGGCGGCTGAACCGCAAGGAATTCGTGCACCGCTACCTGCCGATCGATATCGGCGGCAGCCGCCAGACCGCGATCGCTTGGACCACGTCCGCTTCGGTCGTCGCCGTCATCGAGATGGTCCGTGCCGGCACGCTGCCGGCGAAAGGCTTCCTGCGCCAGGAGGACGTGCCGCTGCAGGCGTTTCTGGACACAGGCACGGGCGCGTTGTTCGACCGGGGTGGCTGACGCACCTTGCGCTCAACGTGAAGCATTCCTGAACGGTGCCCAGGGCCTGACAGCCCGCAGATCTCGCTGTCGCGACACGGCCCGCCACCGGCATACCGTGTTGAACGGGGCAATGGGTCCCCGCTTCCGCGAGGACGGTGGATGATGTTGGCGTATGCGCATCAATTCGCACCTTCCCCGCGAAAGCGGGGAACCATTGGCGGCGCCGCACAGCACCGGACAGCAGCGGGATTTGCCCGAACATGATCCGAAGAAAGCGGGGCATTTGACATCGCCGCCAATTCACGCTCGGAACAAAACACTCTAACGACTCCAGATCACTGACCAGCTTTCGAATCCCGGAAGTTTTCGCGCCACATAGGCCGCTTCCCGGCGCCGGTAGTCGTCGCATTCGGCGCGGGTCCAGCCGTGGCGCACGGCGCGGCAGACGCCGTTGCGGTAATTGGCGGCAAGGCTCCGGCACAAGCCGCCCGGATCATGGCCGCGCCCGTGGGCGGCGGCCCAGCGCGGATAGTCGTGGAAGGTGATGATGCAGGTGCCGGCACGGGTCGGGCCGGCGAGGCCCGACAATACGGTCCCCATGACGGCCATAGCCGCAAGGAAGATCGCGACGACGCGGCGTCGGTTCATCGAAGCACCACAAGCATCTCATCCGGCCCGCGGTCGACGCGCAGCAGCATTTCCGAAATGGTGAAAATCACCTGCCGTTCGAGCGGCCGTTCCCGCGCTATTGACACGTCGTGTTCGGAAAACTGCCCTTGCAGTCGTAAGGCTCGCAGCACGCCGTGCCGTGCAGGGTGCAGGTCTGACCGTGTTCGATGCAGCTTGCGCCATATTGCGGTTCGCCGAGATATTTCCGAACCAGGCGCAAATCCTCGGACATGGCCGCGATCCTGGTTTCGACAGATGCGGGCGCAGGATGTGCCGAGCCGGCGTCGACGGCGCAAGCGGCGCCGGGAACCAGCGCAACGGCAAGGAACGCGGCCGCAAGCAATGATTTGCGCAACATCCGATTACCCTCCTGTTCGAGGCTTCGGTAAAAGGTCTATTTCGGACAGCACTTGGTGCATTCGCCGGTGCCGCCGATATCGTGCTTGCAGCACCATTCATCGGCGCCGCAGGACACCGCCAGTTCCGCCGGGAAGGTCGTCATCGCGACCGCGTTGCCGGAGACTTCGGGAACGCGCGCAACCGACATCGGCGCCGCGTCCTCCTCGGCGATCACATCATATTGGCAGTTCTGGCTGAGGCCGAACGGATCGCCATAACCGTCCGCCAGCCCCGTCGCCGCCGGCATCAACAGAGCAGCCACAATTAAGAATGCCCCAACACAAAGTCTTCGCATCGTTTTCTCCCAATAAATCAAGGTCGCTGCAAGGCTTATTATTTGAAAAAAGTATATATTTATTTTGGCCAAAACGCAATTATCGTCAGCATTTGCAGTGCCGAAATCGTCGCCCGAACCGCATCGACCGGGTTCCGGAATCATGATCTTGCGATAGTGTCTCCGTCACACGGGCCGATAGGGCGCTTTTCGTTTGAATGGAACCCCTCAAAGCGCTCTATCTGTTTGTCTTGACGCGTATTCTTGCCCGAAAACCGGTTCCTGCCCGGGGTCAGGCCCGGCGCAGGCGTTTTCGGGATTACGCTCTAGATATCTCGAAACCTGTGCCCGTTTCGCCCATGATGGCGGTCAGTTCGGAAAGGAGCGACGATGCCCAGCCTCAAGGAACTGCGCCGCCGCATCGACAGCGTCAAGGCGACGCAGAAAATCACCAAGGCCATGCAGCTCGTCGCCGCGGCCAGGCTGAACAAGGTCCGCAATGCGGCCGAGAGCGCCCGGCCGTGCGCCGAACACATGGAGCGCATCATCCGCGATCTCGGCTGGCGCGTCGCCGACATGGCGGAGCCGTCGCCGCTCCTGGTCGGCACCGGGTCCGAGCAGCGGCTGCTGTGCATTGTCGCCACCACCGAGCGGGGGCTGTGCGGCGGGCTCAACGCCAATATCGTCAGATTTGCGAAGCAGCACTTCGACCATTTCATCAGGCTCGGCCGCGAGGTGCATGTGATCTGCGTCGGCCGCAAGGGCCAGGCGATGCTGCAGCGCGATTTCGGCGACCACATCATCGAGACCATCTCGCTGCGCGACGTCAGGCGGATCACCTATGTCAAGGCGCGCGAGATCGCCGATGACGTGCTGGCCCGGTTCGCGGCGGACGAATTCGACGTCTGCTGCATCTTCTACGCCGGGTTCGCCTCGGTGCTGACCCAGGAGCCGACGAGCATCCAGCTCATACCGGCGATGTTCTCCGAGGCGATGACGCTGGAAGACATGCGGGCGGCGGACGCGCGGACGGCGGGCCGCGAGTTCGAACCGGACGAGCAGGAGGTGCTGAACGATCTGCTGCCGCGCAACGTCGCCGTCCAGATCTTCCGCGCCCTGCTCGAAAACGCGGCCTCGGAACAGGGTGCGCGGATGATGGCGATGGAAAGCGCCACGCGCAACGCCGGCAAGCTCATCGACACGCTGACGCTCAAATACAACCGCACCCGCCAGGCCCAGATCACCAGCGAGCTCATGGAGATCATCGCCGGCGCCGAAGCGCTCGACTGATCAGCAGGCATCCATGGTTTGACACCGTGCGGACGAGCCGCTAGAAACCGCGGGTTCCGCGGAACCCTGAAGGGATTTTGCGGGATAATCAGCGCACCCGCGACCGGCTCGACTGCGAGATCCGGCCTGTCGGCCCAAAAAGGGCAAAGGAGGGCGCGTTCCACTTTGTCGACTTAAAGGGAACAGCGATGTCGAAGCGCATTTCTGCAAAGCATAAAATCGATCGCCGCATGGGCGAGAACATCTGGGGCCGTCCGAAAAGCCCCTACAATAAGCGCGAATACGGGCCCGGCGAGCACGGCCAGCGGCGCAAGGGCAAGCTTTCGGATTTCGGCCTGCAGCTGCGCGCCAAACAGAAGCTGAAGGGCTATTACGGCAATATCCGCGAAAAGCAGTTCCACAAGATCTATGTCGAGGCCGTGCGGATGAAGGGCGACACCTCGGCCAACCTTATCGGCCTTCTGGAATCGCGGCTCGATGCCATCGTCTACCGGGCCAAATTCGTCGCCACCGTGTTTGCCGCGCGCCAGTTCATCAATCACGGCCACGTCACCGTGAACGGAAAGCGGGTCAACATTCCGAGCTATCGCTGCAAGGTCGGCGACGTGGTGGCGGTCAAGGAGAGCATGCGCGAGCACATCATCGTGCTCGATGCCGCGCAGATGGAAGAGCGCGACGTGCCCGACTATGTCGACGTCGACCACAAGAAGATGACCGCGACCTTCACAAGGGTGCCGGTGCTCGCCGAAGTGCCCTATCCGGTGATGATGGAACCGAACCTGGTCATCGAGTTCTATTCGCGCTGACCGCTCCTCGGAGGGGAGCGCGTACGCGCGGGGACAATGGCCGAACAAAAACGCCGCGGCAATGGCCGCGGCGTCCGATCGTTCTTGAGGGATGATCAGCCGCTCAGTGCGCCTGTTCGAGCTTCAGCGCCTCGAACACTTCCCGGAGCTCTTCAAGCCGCCGCTCGGCCGCCGCCCGCTTCTCTGCGGTATCGGCGTCGGCGATATCCTCTTCGGCATTCTTCAGCGACTGGGCGACACGCTCCGCATCGAGCTGTTCGATCGGCACCGCCTCCTCGGCCAGCACGGTCAGCCCTTCGGTGCCGACATCGGCGAAGCCGCCGCGGACGAAGAAATGCTGCTCGTCGCCGCCGACCATGGTCGCCTGCAACAGGCCCGGCCGCAGCGAGGACAGCACTGGCGCATGGTCCTTCATCACCGTGAAATAGCCGTCCGCGCCCGGCACCACGACGGCCACCGCCGGCTTGGCGAGCAGGAGCCGCTCCGGCATCACGAGTTCGAAATCGAACGGCTCGGCCATCGACTGTCTCCGTAAAGCGTTTCCCGGTCGAAACTACGCCGCCTCGGCCAGCGCCTTGGCCCGCTCGACCGCTTCCTCGATGGTGCCGACCATGTAGAACGCCGCCTCCGGCAAATGGTCGTATTCGCCCTCGCAGAGATCGCGGAAGCCCTTGATGGTGTCGGCGAGGTCGACGAAGACGCCGGGCGAGCCGGTGAACACTTCGGCGACGTGGAAGGGCTGCGACAGGAAGCGCTCGATCTTGCGGGCGCGCGCCACCGTCAGCTTGTCCTCCTCGGAAAGCCCGTCCATGCCCAGGATCGCGATGATGTCCTGCAGCGCCTTATAGCGTTGCAGGATTTCCTGCACCCGGCGGGCGACGTTGTAGTGGTCCTCGCCGATGATCCGCGGATCGAGCATGCGGCTCGTGGAATCGAGCGGGTCGACCGCCGGATAGATCGCCTTTTCCGCGATCGAGCGCGACAGCACCGTGGTCGCATCGAGGTGGGCGAACGAGGTCGCCGGCGCCGGGTCGGTCAGATCGTCGGCCGGCACGTAGATCGCCTGCACCGACGTGATCGAGCCCTTGGTGGTGGTGGTGATGCGCTCCTGCAGCGCGCCCATATCGGTGGCGAGCGTCGGCTGATAGCCGACCGCAGAGGGAATGCGGCCGAGCAGCGTCGACACTTCCGAACCGGCCTGGGTGAAGCGGAAGATGTTGTCGACGAAGAACAGCACATCCTGGCCCTGGTCGCGGAAATGCTCGGCCACCGTCAGCCCGGTCAGGCCGACGCGGGCGCGCGCGCCCGGCGGCTCGTTCATCTGGCCGTAGACCAGCGCGCATTTCGAGCCCTCGCCGCCGCCCTCTTTGTTGACGCCGGATTCGATCATTTCCCAGTAGAGGTCGTTGCCCTCGCGGGTGCGCTCGCCGACCCCGGCGAACACCGAATAGCCGCCATGGGCCTTGGCGACGTTGTTGATGAGCTCCATGATCAGCACCGTCTTGCCGACGCCGGCGCCGCCGAAAAGGCCGATCTTGCCGCCCTTGGCGTACGGCGCCAAGAGGTCGACGACCTTGATGCCGGTGACCAGGATTTCCGCCTCCGTCGACTGGTCGACATAGTCCGGCGCCGGCTGATGGATGGCGCGGCGCTGCTTGGTCGGCACCTCGCCCGCCTCGTCGACCGGCTCGCCGATGACGTTGATGATGCGCCCGAGCGTCTCGTCGCCGACCGGCACGGCGATCGGCTCGCCGGTATCGGTCACGTCCTGGCCGCGCACCAGGCCCTCGGCCACGTCCATGGCGATCGTCCGCACCGTGTTCTCGCCGAGATGCTGGGCCACTTCCAGCACCAGCCGCCTGCCGTTGTTGTCGGTCTCCAGCGCGTTAAGGATCGCCGGGAGATGGTCTTCGAACTTGACGTCGACGACCGCGCCGAGAACCTGGGTGATCTGTCCGACAGCCTTGTTTTTCGCCATGGGTCCTTACCTCGGTATCGGGGTATTTTAGAGCGCCTCGGCGCCCGAAATGATTTCGATCAGTTCCTTGGTGATCTGCGCCTGCCGCGAGCGGTTGTAGTTGAGCGTCAGCTTGTCGATCATCTCGCCGGCATTGCGGGTCGCCGAATCCATCGCCGACATGCGGGCGCCCTGTTCCGAGGCGCCGTTCTCCAGGAGCGCCCGGAACACCTGGACCGCGACGTTGCGCGGCAGCAGGTCTTCGAGGATTTCCTCCTCGTCGGGCTCGTATTCGTAGAACTTGCCGTTGCCGGCCGCCTCGGCATCGACCTTGATCGGGATAAGCTGCTGCGCCGTCGGCACCTGGCTGATCACCGACTTGAACTCGGCGTAGTAGAGCGTGCAGACATCGAAGCCGCCGTCTTCGAACAGCGCCAGGATCTTGTCGCCGATCGCCCGCGCATGAGAAAAGCCGACGGCGCGCACCGAACGCAAATCCTCCAGCCCGATGATGTGCTGTCCGAGCAGCCGTTTCAGCGCATCGTGACCCTTGCGCCCGACGCACAGGATCTTCACCTGCTTGCCTTCGCTCAGCAATTCGTTGGCGTGATCGCGGGCGAGCTTGGCAATCGATGAGTTGAAGCCGCCGCATAGCCCGCGCTCGGCGGTGCAGACGACGAGCAAATGGACATCGTCGCGGCCGGTGCCGACCATCAGCGGCGGCGCTTCATCGCGGCCTTCCATGGCGGCTGCGAGATTGCCGATCACATGGCCCATGCGCTCCGAATAGGGCCGCGCCGCTTCGGCCGCGCTCTGCGCCCGGCGCAGCTTCGCCGCCGCCACCATCTGCATGGCCTTGGTGATCTTCTGCGTCGCCTTCACCGAGGCGATCCGGTTTCGCAGTTCCTTGAGGCTCGGCATGTCGGGCCTTTATCTCGCGTCAGCCGGGTTTCGGGTCAGGCGAAGTTCTTGGCAAAGACGTCGATCGCCTTCTTCAGCTTGGCCTTGATCTCGTCGGTGAGTTCCTTGCGCTCGCGGATCTCGTCGAGCAGTTCGGCCTGTTCATCGCGCATGTGCAGGAGCAGCGAGCTTTCGAACTCCTTCACCTTGTTGACCGGCAGATCGTCGAGATAGCCGGAAACGCCGGCAAAGATGACGGCGACCTGTTCCTCGACCTTCAGCGGTGCGAATTGCGGCTGCTTCAACAGCTCGGTCAGCCGCGCGCCGCGGTTCAGCAGGCGCTGCGTCGCCGCGTCGAGGTCGGAGCCGAACTGGGCGAACGCCGCCATCTCGCGATACTGGGCAAGCTCGCCCTTAATCGTGCCGGCAACCTGCTTCATCGCCTTGACCTGGGCGGCCGAGCCGACCCGCGACACCGACAGGCCGACATTCACCGCCGGGCGGACGCCCTGGTAGAACAGATCGGTCTCCAGGAAGATCTGGCCGTCGGTGATCGAAATCACATTGGTCGGAATGTAGGCGGAGACGTCGTTGGCCTGGGTCTCGATCACCGGCAGCGCGGTCAGCGAGCCGGCGCCATTGTCCTCGTTGAGCTTGGCGGCGCGCTCCAGCAGCCGCGAGTGCAGGTAGAAGACGTCGCCCGGATAGGCCTCGCGTCCCGGCGGCCGGCGCAGGAGCAGCGACATCTGCCGGTAGGACACCGCCTGCTTCGACAGATCGTCATAGATGATCAGCGCGTGCATGCCGTTGTCGCGGAAATATTCGCCCATGGTGCAGCCGGCGAACGGGGCCAGGAACTGCATCGGCGCCGGATCCGACGCGGTTGCCGCGACGATGATCGAATAGTCGAGCGCGCCGTTCTCCTCGAGCACCTTGACGAACTGGGCGACGGTGGAGCGCTTCTGGCCGACGGCGACGTAGACGCAGTAGAGCTTGACGCTCTCGTCGTCGCCGTCGTTGAGGGATTTCTGGTTGAGGATGGTGTCGAGCGCGACCGCAGTCTTGCCGGTCTGGCGGTCGCCGATGATCAGCTCGCGCTGGCCGCGGCCGATCGGGATCAGCGCGTCGATCGCCTTCAGCCCCGTCTGCATCGGCTCGTGCACCGATTTGCGCGGCAGGATGCCCGGCGCCTTGACGTCGACCCGGGCCCGCTCATCGGCCTCGATCGGGCCCTTGCCGTCGATCGGATTGCCGAGCGCGTCGACGACACGGCCAAGCAGCCCCCGGCCCACCGGCACGTCGACGATGGCGCCGGTGCGCTTGACCGTGTCGCCTTCCTTGATGTCGCGGTCGGAGCCGAAGATCACGCAGCCGACATTGTCGACTTCCAAATTGAGCGCCATGCCGCGGATGCCGCCCGGAAACTCCACCATCTCGCCGGCCTGGACGTTGTCGAGACCGTAGACGCGGGCGATGCCGTCGCCGACCGAAAGCACCTGGCCGACCTCGTCGACGGCGGCCTCCTTGCCGAAATTCTTGATCTGCTCTTTCAGGATTGCAGAGATTTCCGCGGCCCGAATATCCATCAGCCGACCTCTTTCATGCGCGTCTTCAGAGAATTGAGCTTGCTGCGAAGGGAGGTGTCGATCATGCGGCTGCCGAGCCGGACGATGAGCCCGCCGAGCAATGCCGGTTCGACCTTCGCATTGATGTTGACGTCCTTGCCGGAAACCTCCGCCAGCGCCGCCTTGAGCGCCGCCATGTTGGCATCCGACAGTGGCGCGGCGGTGATCACCTCGGCGCTCGCTTCGCCGCGATGGGCGGCCGCCAGCCGGCGATAGCCGGCGATCATGCCGGGCAGCGCGAACAGCCGCCGGTTCTTCGCGACGAGCCTGACGAAATTGCCGACCGTGCCGCCGATCCCGATCTTGTCGAGGATCGCGGAGATGGCTTCGAGCTGCTGTTCGGCGGAAAACACCGGGCTGCGCACCAGCCGCCGCAGATCGTCGCTTTCGTCGAGCAACGCCTGGATGCGAAGAAGCTCGGCCTCGACCGCATCGACCTCGTCGGTCTCGGTCGCCAGCTCGAACAGCGCTCCGGCATAGCGACCGGCGACGCCGGAAAGATGTGATGTCGTCTCTGTCACCTGGTCTCTGCTTTGTCGCCGCGCGATCGGACGCCCCTGCCCCGATCTGCGTTTTCCCGCCAAGATGTTGGTTTCTTGATAATTATCTGAGAAGCATAGGCAGCTCGACCGTGCCCCGAAAGCCGGGCTTCGATTAGCACATGGTCAAGGCGCACGCAACACCGGCAAAGGTGCAGAGTGCGCCGGAACGACGGCGGGCGGACCTTGCTCCGGTATCGTGTTGAAGCGGCTAATATATGCGTTTTTTCGGCGATAGATCGGCCGGCGCACAGCACCGCCAACACCATCCCCGTCATTGCGACCCCGGCGGAAGCCCAGGGCAATCGCATTTGGGCAGTTGGCTTCGGCGCAACGCCCCTCTTGCGATGGCCGCAGAAAACGGCCGGTTGCGCACGGCCTCCAAAGCCCTCTCCCCTCCGGGGAGAGGGTTGGGTGAGGGGGATAAACAACAAGCCCCGATCACCCTCACCCGACTTCGCCCAGCGGTTCGGCTTCGCCTCACCGGGTCTCCGTATCCCTCTCCCTCAAGGGAGAGGGTGAGATCCGAGGACTCCGCATATGCAATAGCCCTGGGCGGAAGCCGGGGGAAGCAATCCAGGGCCGAGCCCTCCTTCAATCTGCAGACTGGATCGCCGCGGCCACTTCGTGGCCTCGCGATGACGTTATCCTTTGGTCCTTTGCCTAAAGGCCAGGGAATTAACGATCCCTGTCGGAGACTTTAGAGAAAGCTTTGCGGATCGACGTCGATCGACACCCGCAAACTGCCGCGCGGCGCCGGCGCCGCACCGAGCCAGCGGCGGATATGCCCCTGCATGTCGATGTCGAGCGTCGCCTGGACGAGCAGCCGGAAGCGATGGCGGCCGCGGATCAGCGCAAGCGGCGCCTCGGCGGGCCCGAGCACCGAAAAGCCGGAAACGGCCGGCGCGGCGCGGGCGAGCGCGCGGGCATAAGCCTCGGCCAGGCCCCGATCGGTCGCCGAAACGATTAGGCTCGCCAGCCGCCCGAAAGGCGGGAGGTGCGCCGACCGCCGCTCGGCGATCTCGTATTCGTAAAAACGTTCACGGTCGCCGGCGATCAGCGCCCGGATCACCGGGTGGTCGCTGGCATGGGTCTGGATGAGGCCGCGGCCTTCGCGGCCGGCACGGCCGGCGCGGCCGGTGACCTGCGAGAGCAGTTGGAAGGTGCGCTCCGCCGCCCGCGGATCGCCGCTGGCCAGGCCGATATCGGCATCGATGACGCCGACAAGCGTCAGTTCGGGGAAATTGTGCCCCTTGGCGACCAGTTGCGTGCCGATGACGATCTCGAACTCGCCGCGGGCGATTGCTGCCAGTTCCTCCCTCAAACGGCGCACACCGCCGGCAAGGTCGGAGGAGAGCACCAGGATGCGGGCCTCGGGAAACCGTGCCGCCGCCTCCTCCGCCACCCGCTCGACGCCCGGACCGCAGGCCACGAGACTGTCCTGCGTGCCGCATTCGGGGCACGCCTGCGGCCGCCTTTCCTCATGGCCGCAATGATGGCAGGCGAGCGTGCCGCGAAAGCGGTGTTCGACGAGCCAGGCCGAGCAGTTGCGGCAGCGGAAGCGGTGGCCGCATTTGCGGCAGAGCGTCAGCGGCGCATAGCCGCGCCGGTTGAGAAAGAGCAGCGCCTGCTCACCGCCGGCGAGCGTCGCCTCGATCGCCGCAATCAGCGGCGGCGACAAAAAAGCCCCGCGCTCGGGCGGATGGTCGCGCAGATCGATCGCCTCGATCTTCGGCACGACGGTACCGCTGAACCGCTCCGGCAGTTCGATGCGGGCATAGCGGCCGCGATCGGCGTTGTTGCGGCTTTCCACCGACGGCGTCGCCGAGGCGAGCACCACGGGAAAGCCGGCGAGATGGCCGCGCACCACGGCCATGTCGCGGGCATTGTAGATGACCCGGTCCTCCTGCTTGTAGGCGAGGTCGTGCTCCTCGTCGACGACGATGAGGCCGAGTTCGGGAAAGGGCAGAAAGAGCGCTGAGCGGGCGCCGACGACGGCGCGCACCTCGCCGGTGATCACGCCGCGCCAGACCCGGTTGCGCATGGCCGGCGTCAGATCCGAATGCCATTCGGCCGGCCGCGTCCCGAAGCGGGCGGTGAAGCGATCGAGGAATTCGCCGGTGAGCGCAATTTCCGGCAAAAGCACCAGCACCTGGCGCCCGGCCGCGATGGCTGCCGCGATTGCCTCGAAATAGACCTCCGTCTTGCCCGAGCCGGTGACGCCGTCAAGGAGCGTTACCGAAAAGGCGTCGGCCGCCACCGCCTTGCGCAGTTCGGCCGCAGCATCCGCCTGCGCCTCGGTCAGCTCCGGCGGCGCGTGATCCGGGTCGGGCGGCGCCACCAGCGGCGGCACCGGTATTTCGACCGGCTCGAGCACGCCCTGATCGACGAGCCCGTCGATGACGCCGGGGCTGACCGCGGCGGCTTCGGCCAGCGGGCGTTTCAGCCAGGCCATGCCGTCGCTCACGGTCTCGATTACACGGGCGCGGGCCGCCGTTATCCGCTCAGGCCTTGCGCCGGTATACCGCACGCCCCTGGCCGGCACCGGGGGGCCGAGCGCTTCGGGCGCCCGCAAGACCATGCGCAGCACCATGCCCGGGGCCGAAATCGTCCAGTTCGAAACCCAGTCGATGAAGCGGCGGGCCTCGACGGGGATAGGCGGGCAGTCGAAGTTATCGAGGATGTCGCGCAGCCTGCCGCGGGCGACCGCCTCGCCTTCGCCGTCCCAGACGACGCCGATCCGGGTCTGGGGCCCGAGCGGCACGGCGACGATGTCGCCCGGCGCCACCGCCATCCCCTCGGGCACGCCATAGCTATAGGCGCGCTCGACCGCGACGGGGAGCAGGACGGGGACGATTTTTTCGGTTTCGGCCAATCGGCACCTTCGGCGACTTTTCAGACGGCGGCGGCGGGCTCCGCGCAACCGTTGTGAGTCGGAATCTTATAGGAGCGGCGCATTTTGCCGATAGGTTTTTGGGATGACGCGGCGTTTGAGGGTGCCGGTTCAGGGCGGGCGGCCTTTCCTCAGACTTTTACCGCCCGGCGCCTCGGAGAATGACCGATCACAGTTGCGGTATGAAGACATGCGGCAGGAATGGAGGGAAAACGGGCATCAGAGGGATGTCCGCTATGTGCCAGGAGCGGTCGTGGCCGTCGGATTCACCACAGATCGTTTTGGCCGTAATAATCTACCAAAGCGACCAGTCCATCTTGCACCAGCCCTTCTGGAATTCGTCGCAGGCCGCCTTGTCGGAGCGGATCGTGCGCGACCCGTCCTTTTGCTTGACCGTCTTGAACACCGTACATTCCGTAAAATGGTAGTGGATCGTGCGCAGATCGGTGGACAGGATGCTCGTTTGGTTGGGGAAATCCTTGTGTGGTTCATTCCACTTACGGCCGAAAAAGCCCTTATCCCAGATGATGCGCATAAAATCATGGCCGTCAAAGCGCATTTCCTGACCGTCTTCATCGCCGTATTTCAGTATGACCTCATACTTGTCGACAGGATTTCTGTGCAGTTCCACATGTCTATTGCTTCTGATCAGCACTTTTCCGTCCGCGTCGCGCAACGTCATTGTTGAGTAGCCGGAATCTTCCTCCGAAGAATGCCAAAAATAGGAATATGTTATCGTCGCCCCGTTGGGCAGAACGACGCAGTCATACCGCTTTAAGATCAAAACAAAAGCAATATATGCTGCGCCCAAGACAATAAAAATTAGTAGTATCTTGAGCGTCTTAATTAGAATTCTGAGTAATAAATTTCTATTCTTGGCGGGTAATTTTGCTCTTCGCCGCATCTTTCAAGACCCTCGCCGTATAGACGCCGCTCCAATTATCTTCAATTTTGTAGTATTGACTGAACGGAATTTCCCCGATTTGCTTAATATTCAGATCGTCCAGGCTGGCGCCGCGGCGCGGCAGATCGCGCAACGCCCGCTCGTTCACATACCGCTCGAAATCGCCGATGGCGTCCGTTATCCGATTACCCCGATCGCGCAGAAACAGGCGGAATTCGGAAAGAAGATCGGTGACATGTAGGCCATATTTCTTCCTGATCTTGTCAAGCGCTGACGCAATGTCCAGAGGATCACGATATTCATCATCGAGTTCAAAGTCGCACGAACCGCTTATCTCCAGAAAACCGTTTCGTTCCTCGCTCATGCCCGAAAACTTTCCCCTGATCGTCGTATCGCCGATTTCAAACTGGTCTTCTCGCAAATGGTAGATATTTTCAAATGTATCGCTAAAGCTCTGTCCCGCATGTCTGCGAGCAGCGTCGGCAATCTGCCCGGGCAATCTTGTCGCGTCGTCGATAGCTTCTCTACGAAATCCAGCAACGATGCTGCGCAGATGGCCGATTTGCCTGACGGTCACTGTTGCGCCGTTGCCGAAGAAGTAGTGCTCGATGAAATCGGAGCTTTCCCAGGGGCGACCGGTATCGGCGACATTCTGAAACGTGATGTTGAAGAACTCGGCAACTTCAGGAAGATAGGCTTCGGCCCGGCACCGGCAGCCAAAGTCCTCGCCGGGATGGCCGGTCGGTGGCGGGTCGTCCCAGGCAAATATCTTGCCGTCATTGGCGGCGTGGCTTGGTCGTACCTTGCTGTCACCCCGCGTCCGCCAGATATAATGCGTGGTCGGGCGCGCCGCCTTCAGGGAAAGATCAATCGGCACACCCTTGCGAATATACGCTTCGAATGCCTTTCGATAAGCGATACTGCCGGTATCCATGGGACGTTCCTTGTCTGTTTCATAACCGCAGTTTTGCGGGCAGGCGTTCGTGCGCTGCCCAATGTTCATTGGCGGACGCGCGAGAATATCCGCGCGCCGACGACACGTGCGCAAAAAAATGAGAATTTCGGATGCTACCGGGAACGATAGCGTTGACCGTAACGCTGGTCAACGGAAATGTGATATTATTCCTATATTGACGAGAAGCTATCGATCACACTGTTTGAATGATTGTGGTATTTCTCAACGCGCAATTCGTTGCAGCCGATAGGTCAGCAATGGGTCACCTCCCGCCAATCCGAGCGCCGGATGTTCGCCAGCATTCGGGCCCAGACAGCCGCTCCCAATCCCGCATTATCCCTTCGTCAACTTCGATTCGCGACACTGGCGGCGAGGACGCTAAGCGCAGATAGCGCCGCGTCACCAAAACCCGCGCATCGCAGCGAGTAACGGCCAAACGCATGCCCGATCCCGCACCCCTGATCACCGCCGCGCCCGATCTTGCCGCAGCGCTCGAAGCCTGGCGCGGGCATCTCAGCGATCATCGCCGGCTCGCGAAAAAGACGCTTGAGGCCTATGACCGCGACGTCGCCCAGTTCCTCGCCTTCCAGACCGCCCATCTCGGCCAGCCGCCGGCACTCGCCGATCTGGCCCAGTTGCGGCCGGCCGATTTCCGCGCCTTTCTTGCCGCCCGCCGCGCCGGCGGCGCCGGCAGCCGCACACTGGCCCGCGGCCTGGCCGGCCTCCGCTCGCTCATTCGCTTTCTCGACAAGAACGGCCTCGCCAACGCCGCCGGTGCCGCCGCCATCCGCGCGCCGCGCCAGCCGAAATCGCTGCCGAAACCGCTTGCGGTTGCCGATGCGCGTAAACTCGCCGGCGCCGATATCCTCGATGCGGAGCCGTGGATCGCCGCCCGCGATGCCGCCGTGCTCATGCTGCTTTACGGCTGCGGCCTGCGCATTTCGGAAGCCCTCGGGCTCGCCCGCGCCGAGGCGCCCGCGGGCGGCCGCGACACGCTGCGCGTCACCGGCAAGGGCGGCAAGGTGCGGATCGTGCCGGTGCTGCCGGCGGTGGCCGAGGCCCTCGAAGACTATCTGCGGCTCTGTCCCTATGCGCTTGCCGCCGAAGGCCCGCTTTTCGTCGGCGCCCGCGGCGGCCGCCTCTCGCCGCGCATCATCCAGCTTGCCGTTGAGCGCCTGCGCGGCGCGCTCGGCCTGCCGGAAACGGCGACGCCGCATGCGCTGCGCCATTCCTTCGCCACCCATCTGCTCGCCAAGGGCGGCGACCTCCGGACTATCCAGGAACTGCTCGGCCATGCCAGCCTGTCGACGACGCAAATCTACACCGCCGTCGATACCGCCCATCTGCTGTCGGCCTATGATGCTGCCCATCCGCGCGCGGAGTGACGGGCCGGAAATCAGCGCGTGTCAGTCGCGCTCCAGGAAGTGCTCATAGGTCTCGTCGGGGCGTTCCGGGTCGTAATAGTCGACGGTGACCCGCGCCGAGAGGCCGAGACCGGCCCTGTCGACGACGACAATGCGGCGCGAAAAGAACTGGGTGTATTCAGAGACCAGCCGGCCTTCGTTATCGCGGCCGACCTCGGCTGCGCCCCAGGGACAGTTCCGCGGCGAGCATTTCGACCAGGCGCGCATGGTGTAGTCGTATTCGATGCGCGATTCGCCGATGCGCCGGCCGGCGCGGCAGGTGTAGCGGATATCGAGCCGGATCAGTTCGCGGACAGCCGGCGCCGTCGCCTCCCAGGTTCCGGCAAAGAATGGCGGCGCGCATTCGACCGCGAAAGCGGCGCCGGGCATCGACGCGACCGCACCGGCCATCGCCAGAAAGCAGGCAGTCGTCAGGCGCATGTTCCGGTCCTCGGCTTTTTCCCCGCCACCCCTGGTCCATATCCGTGAAAAGTTTCCGAATACACAACCTGAGGCCTTCGTGATTTGACCATTGGTGCAAGCTGGGGCATTCTATACGGGCTGCGACCGAATGTCCCGGCCCGGGCCGCCCTGCCGGTCCGCCCATGACGAGGAGACTTTGATGACCCCGATCCGCTTTGCCCTTGCCGCATCGTCGGCGGTTGCGATCGCCGGCCTGATGCTCACCCCGGCCTCGGCCTGCCCGGGCATGAAATACGATCACACCAGCGACAAGATGGCGATGGTGGCGCCGATGTCGCCTGTCGATACCGCGACCCTGTCGGACCAGTTGAACGAGACGATCGATCATTCGGTAACGACCCACGATCCGATCGAGAGCGAAGACAAGACCGAGCCGACCACCGCGCAGTAAGCGCCGGTCACCAGACCCTTTCGAACAGCCCCGGCCGGAGCACCGTGATGCGGCGCTCCGGCCGGGGTCTTTCGTCCGCTGCGCTGATCATTGAATCGTTGGTGCGACGCAAGTCGCTACGCTCAACACCCGAGATGTTCGCAGACGTCATTGCGACCCCGGCTATAGCTCTATGAGAATCATACGTCTTGCCGATTTGCGCCGCTTTTGGGCGTGAAATATCTGCGCAAACTTCTTGGCACCTCACTTGGCGACAAGCGGGTGTCCATTGGCCGATCCGCCACTGCTAGCGCTTGTTTTGTCAGTCGATTCTTCAACCCGCAATAACCGACGACAGTGCGTATCGAAAGGATAATTGGATTCCCGCTTTCGCGGGAAAGGTGGATAAAGGCAAGGTCGCGCCAACTGACCATCGCATCAATTCGGCAACGTTCGAACAACAGTATTCCCTGAAATGCGACGCGTCCGGCGATCGATCGATGTCGTGGCGTTTTCCAGCTTTTTGAGAGATGTGAACACGACAGGTCAAAGCCGGGCGAAGCGATCCCGGGCCGCAAACTCAGAGCTGGATTGCCGCGCCGCTTTTCAGCGGCTCGCAATGACGAGGTATTGGCACAACTGCTCCCCTGCCCCTTGTGGGGAGTGGTCGGGGGTGGGGGTTAGAAAGAAAAACGACAACGCTGCCAACGAACGGACCGGATTGCGATTTACCCCCACCCGGCCGGCACTTCGTGCCGTCCACCCTCCCCACAAGGGGGAGGGCAATATGGGATGACGCCGTCGCATTCCCCTTAACGCTATGAGCTGAGTTGATGACGATGGAAACCGACGTTAGTCCCAGATCGATGGGTCGTTGGTGTTACGCTCTGCACTAGCTCTCCTCGCGCGCGGCAATGGCGGCGGCGATTGCCACGGTGCGTTTTGCGATTTCCGCATGCAGCCGCTCCACCATGCGGCCGTCGACGGTAACCGCGCCCTTGTCGCGGTTCTCCGGCTGTTCGAACGCGTCGATGACCTTCCGCGCCCAGTCGATCTCCGCCGCGCTCGCCGAAAACGCGCTATTGCAGATGTCGATCTGCTTGGGGTGGATCAGCGTCTTGCCGGTCATGCCGAGGTCGCGCCCGGCCTCGCATTCGGCGCGGAATCCCTCCTCGTCGCCGAAATCGTTGAAAACCCCGTCGATGATGTCGAGGCCGTAAGCCCTCGCCGCGGCAACGCAGGTCGAAAGCCAGGCCAGCATCGGCATCCGCCCCGGCAAAAGCCGCGCTCCGGTCTCCTTGGCGAGATCGTTGGTGCCCATGACGAAGCAGGTCAGCCGTACGCCGTCGGCGCCATGGCGGGCCGCGGCGATCTCGGCCGCGTTCAGCATGGCGAGCGGCGTCTCCATCATCACCCAGAGTTTTACGCCCGCATCGGTGCCGCGGGCCGCGAGCCGGCGGCCGATCTCGGCAACGTCCTCGGCGGTCTCGACCTTGGGCACCAGGATCGCGTCGGGCCCTGCATCGGCGGCGGCGGCGAGATCGGCCTCGCCCCAGGGCGTCGACAGCCCGTTGACCCGGATGATCAGTTCGCGCGCGCCATAGCCGCCGGCGGCGACCGCCTCGGCGACCCGGGTCCGCGCCTCGTCCTTGGCGTCGGGCGCGACCGCGTCCTCAAGGTCGAGAATGAGCGCATCGGCGGCGAGCGTCTTGGCCTTTTCCAGCGCCCGCGCATTGGAACCGGGCATATAGAGGACGCTTCGGCGGGGCCGGATATCGGACATGAGAAACCTCGTGGACATCGCAAAACCGTTGATGGAAACCCTAATCACGGTGTAGTCGCTTGGTCCAGTGGCCTTTGGTGGCAAGCGGCCGCCAGAGCCCCGCCCGAAATTACGGAAGGGAGCGATGGACCGCTATGACGTCGTCATCGTCGGCGGCGCCGCGATCGGCGCGGCGACCGGCTATTTCCTAAAAGGACCGCTCGGATTTGCCGGCACCGTCGCGATCATCGAGCGCGACCCGAGTTATGAGCGCGCCGCAACGACGCTGTCGGCCGCATCGATCCGCCAGCAGTTTTCGACGCCGGAAAACATCCGCATGTCGCGCTTCGGCATCGACTTTCTGACGACGCTGAAAGACCGTTTCGGCGCCGACGCCGATGTCGGCTTCCACGCCGGCGGCTATCTGCTGCTCGCCAGCGCGGCCGGCCGCGCCGCGCTTGAAGCCAACCACACAGTCGAGCGAAGCGAAGGCGCCGACATCGCCCTGCTCGGCCCGGACGAGGTGCACGCGCGCTTTCCGGCGCTTGCCACCGGCGACATCGCGCTCGGCGCGCTCGGTCTTTCCGGCGAGGGCTGGTTCGATCCGCACGCGCTCCTGCACCTGCTGCTGCGCGGCGCCAAGGCGGCCGGCTGCGACGTGTTGCGTGGGGAGGTTTCTGCAATCGAGCGGGCGAACGGGCACATCACCGCGGTCCGCCTTGCCGACGGGCGCCGGCTCGGCTGCGGCAGTCTCGTCAATGCCGCCGGCCCCTCCGCCGGGGCATTGGCCGCCCTGGCCGGCGTTCCACTGCCGGTCGAGCCGCGCAAGCGCACCGTCTTCGTTGCCGATTGCCGCGAGCGGCCCGACGGCCTGCCGCTGATCGTCGATCCGACGGGCGTGTGGATGCGCCCGGAGGGCACCGTGATGATCGCCGGCATGTCGCCGCCGCCCGATGAAGACGAGGCCGCCGACGCGCACGATTTCGACCCCGACTGGCATCTTTTCGAGGCGGTCGTGTGGCCGGCCATGGCCAACCGCATCCCGGTCTTCGAGCGGTTGAAGCTCGTCCGCGCCTGGGTCGGCCATTACGACTATAATCCGTTCGACCAGAACGCCATTCTGGGCGCCCACCCGAGAATTTCGAATTTTTATTTCGCCAACGGCTTTTCCGGCCACGGCCTGCAGCAGGCGCCGGCGGTCGGCCGCGCCATCGCCGAACTGATCGTCCACGGCGAATACCGCTCGCTCGACCTGAGCGTTTTCGGCTATGAACGGATCGCCGCGGGCCGGCCGGTCCGCGAGCACGCCGTCATCTGACCGATTTCACTGAACTCATGCCCGCGCCCAACCGTCCCGCCATCATCGTCATTTCCTCGCACGTCGCGCGCGGCGGCGTCGGCCTCCGCGCGGCCGGGTTTGCGCTCGAACGGCTCGGCTTTCCGGTGTGGTCGGTGCCGACGGTGCTGCTGCCCTATCATCCCGGCCATGGGCGCAGCACCCGCATCGTGCCCGCGGACGCCGAATTTGCCGCAAGCCTTGCCGATCTGGCGGCGAGCCGCTGGCTCGGCGAGGTCGGCGCGGTGCTGTCCGGCTATCTCGGCGACGCCGCGCAGGCCGAGCCGATCGCCGACCTGGTCGGCGCGGTCCGCGCCGCCAATCCGCAAGCCGTCTATTGCTGCGATCCGGTGATCGGCGACGAGGCCGGGCTCTATGTCGATGCGGCGACCGCCGCCGCGGTCCGCGACCGGCTGGTGCCGCTCGCCGATATCGTCACCCCGAACCGCTTCGAACTCGCCTGGCTCGCCGGCACCGGCACCGACGACAACGCCCGGATCATCGCCGCGGCCGAACGCCTTGCCCGGCCGCAGGCGCTCATTAGTTCGGCCCATGCGATGGTCCGCGGCGGCACGGCCGTCCTGCTTGCCGGCAACGGCGCCGCGCCGCTGCTTGCCGAACACCGGGCGATCGCCGGCGCCCCGCACGGCCCCGGCGATCTGCTCGCCGCGCTCTTTGTCGCCGGCCGGCTGAGCGGCCTCGGCGATGAGGAAAATCTGCGCCGCGCCACCGCCGCCACTTTCGAGATGATTGCCCGCTCGGTCGCCGCCGGCAGCGACGAACTGGCGCTCGCCGCCGAGCAGGCGACGATCGCAGGGCCGACGGCGATGGTGACGGTGCGGCGGCTGGCCCGTGCCGGCGCAGGGCATGATCGAAAATGACCATCGTCGCCGGCGTCGACGGCTGTCCGGTTGATCGGGGCGGTCCATTGGCCGCCTCGGATTTGCCGGATTGCCCATATGGCCCTCAACGCACACCTTCCCCGCGCAAGCGGGGAACCATTGGCGTGGGCGACAAGTTCCTGGCATAATTGATAAATTCAAGACATCCCCCGATGACGGCCGACATAACGTGTTGAGCGAGGCAATAGGCTCCCGCTTCCGCGGGAGCGGTGGATGGTGTGAGCGCTTGCGTGAACGACGCCGCCCCACCACCGGCGTCATTGCCGGGCTTGTCCCGGCAATCCAAACTGGCTTTGTTTTCAAACTGTTAGGCCCTCATGGATCACCGGGACAAGCCCGGTGATGACAGGAGACAAGGGCTGTGGAACGGAGCTCAAGAGCTTTGACCGGACATCGGCGGCTTGGGAGCGGGCAAAGACGACGAGGAGAGATCAAAGCAAATCGAAAGACCGTTTTGTCGGACCGCGGCAGCGGGTACCGCTCTATTCCCCGCCCCGTGCGGTACGGACGAAATCGTTGAGTTCGGCATTGAACCGCGCCGGGTTCTCCCAGAACGGCGCATGGCCGATGCCCGGATAGACCGACATCGACGCCTGCGAAATCAGCGTCTTGTTGTGCTCGCCCATCGACAACAGCACCACCGCATCGTCCTCGCCATGGGTGATCAGCACCGGTGCCTTCAGCCCCGGCAGCAGATCGTCATTGTCCAGGCTGCGGGCAAACAGGCCGTAACGCACATAGGGCGGCACGATCATGTTGTAGCCGAGGAAGAAGTAGAAATCCTCCGGCGTCGGCTCGGCGGCAACGCAGATGCGCATGAATCTCTGCAGCGTCGCGGAGCTTTCCTCCACATCGTCGGAAAAGAATCCGGGAATGATCGAGGTGAACGGTTCGCCGAGATAGGGGATCACAGGATCGCCGAGCTTCGACACCGCGCCGACCAGATTGATGCCGCCGATGGCGTCTTCGCCGTGATGGCGAAGGTAATCGCAGATCACGGTGCCGCCATAGGACCAGCCGCACAGCACCGGGCGGTCAAGATCGAGCGCCTTGATCACGGCCGCCACGTCATCCGCCCACAGCGCCGAATCGCCGTAGACGTCCCGTGGTTTTTCCGAGCGGCCATGGCCGCGCAAATCCATGGTCACCAGCCGGTGGCTGTCGGCCAGCGGCGAGTTGATCTGCTTGTTCCAGCACAGCCGGCACTGGCTGAACCCGTGAATGAACAGGATCGGCGGACCGTAAGGATTGCCGTGATCCTCGACGTGGATCAGCAGCCCGCCGCCGCCCTCGACCTTGTCCGCCTGCATGCCGTCTTCCCGCGATGTGAACGCTCAGGAGGCGCGGAAACCGTTATTTCGGAGCCCCGGCGCCGGGATTTATGACGAAGCAAAGCCGGAGGAAAGTCAACACCGTTTGCGCAAATGCGCGGCCGCGCCGCGGCAACGCGCATTGGCCGGAAACGCGGCGTCAGGCGCCGCGCAGCGATGCGGACAGCAGATCGAGATCGACCGCGTAGGATTCGACGACGAAGCTCCAGACCTTGCGGTCGTCGCTGAGGCGATCACGGACATCGGCAACAACGGCGGCGATTTCGTCGGGATCCGCCAGAACCGGCCGGCCGGGACGACTGTCCCCGCCGTCAAAGAGTGTCCGGACCATCGTCGCCTCCGTGCGATGATTGCCGGCGAAACCGCGCCCAATCGGTTAACGCCTTGTTATCTCTATTGAAACGCTAAACAGTCGGGAACCGCCGGAAGGCGCTTGCCCGGGAACAACACCGCTGGACCTTTGGCGGAAAACCGGAACGGTCTCTTGCTGCGGATAATGGACTCGCAGCCGACAATAGGACATTTAGACCGGATTGCCTAATATTTTTCGCGAAACCCTGGCGCGCGCGCCGCACGGGGTGGAAAAGCGCCCGTGCGGCGGCGTTTTAAGCTATAAAAATCAGTCGGATCAGGCGGCTTGCCGCTTCGGCGCGATCAGCTTGCGGTTGACCAGGAGTTCGGCGATCTGGATCGTGTTGAGCGCTGCGCCCTTGCGCAGATTGTCCGAGACCACCCATAGGGCGAGGCCGTTCTCCACCGTCGCATCCTCGCGGATGCGGCTGATATAGGTGGCGTCCTCGCCGGCCGCCTCATAGGGCGTGACATAGCCGCCCGGCTCGGCCTTGTCGACGACGAGACAGCCCGGCGCCTCGCGCAGGAGGTTGCGCGCCTCATCCGCAGTGATCGGCGTCTCGAATTCGATGTTGACCGCTTCGGCGTGGGAGATGAACACCGGCACCCGCACGCAGGTCGCCGTCAGCCTGATTTTCGGATCGAGGATCTTCTTGGTCTCCGCCATCATCTTCCACTCTTCCTTGGTGAAGCCGTCCTCCATGAAGACGTCGATGTGGGGAATGAGGTTGAAGGCGATGCGCTTGGGGAATTTCTTCGGCTCGATCGGGTCGGTGACGAAGACCGCCCTTGTCTGGGTGAACAGTTCGTCCATCGCGTCCTTGCCGGCGCCGGAGACGGACTGGTAGGTGGAGACGACGACCCGGCGGATGGTGGCGGCATCGTGCAGCGGCTTCAGCGCCACCACGAGCTGCGCCGTCGAGCAATTGGGATTGGCGATGATGTTCTTCTTGGCAAAGCCCTCGACCGCGTCGGCATTCACTTCCGGCACGATCAGCGGCACCTCGGCGTCGTAGCGCCAGGCCGAGGAATTGTCGATGACGACGCAGCCCTGCGCGCCGATCTTCGGCGACCATTCCTTCGACACGCTGCCGCCGGCCGACATCAGGCAGATGTCGGTGTCGGAGAAGTCGTAATTCTCGAGCGCCTTGACCTTCAGCGTCCGCTCGCCGAACGAGACCTCGGTGCCGATGCTGCGGGTCGAGGCGAGCGCCACGACTTCGTCGGCGGGAAAGCCGCGCTCGGCGAGAATGTCCAGCATTTCCCGGCCCACATTGCCGGTGGCCCCGGCGACGGCGACCTTGTAGCCCATGGTTCTCTCCTTCGTCTCTCCCGCGCTTTCGAGCCCGGCCATACCACGGCGACCCGAGGCCCGTCTCCCCCGCAACAGGCCGGGGAGAGGTTCGGCCGCGCGCGGAGCGTATTCAGAGGGTCGTGGTCGTGGTGGTTTTCGCGATAGCCGTCGGCCCCGGCGCGGTCCGCACCGGACGACAAGCCGCGCCGTTCAATCCGGACCGGACGGGAGTCTTGCGCCTGTCGGTCATGACAAAGGCCCTTACTTTCGAAAACCGCGGCTTATGTCGCGGAAGTCGGCGAAATTGTCAATGGCGGTGGCGCCGCGCCCCGGCGGCGAAGCACCCTTCCGCCCGCATTCGTTTGTGCTGAAACGTCCTTGATCAAAGTCAAGAAATCATAAACAAAATTTTCGAAAATCCGACTATACTCTCTTTAGTTCCCCGCATGTTGACTGTCCCAGAAATACATCTCATTGTTTTTGAATTGGGAATACGAGAATAATTTATATTAAAATCATCTAATATACTTGATTTCGGCCACGCGCCTGAAGATTTGATTTCATTTTCCCTGAAGTCCGTCTATTTAACCCCTTAATCATTGCGACCAGGGAGGATGTCATGGCGTGGTCAGGTGCAACCGGCGCAATTGCCGGTCTTGCGATCGCGGTCGTCCTGGCCGGCGATGCCGGCGCGTGGACGGAAACCGTATCGGAAGAACAGGATCTCAACACCGTGTGCAAATACGAGCCCGGTGCCCAATGCACCGGCGCAGTCCGCATCGGTGCCGAGCTCGAAGGCGTCGACATGAGCAATGCGTCGATGCCGACCATGCGGCTCGACGGCGCCAACCTCATGCGTGCCAACCTCTCCGGCGCCGTCATGCAGCTGATCAATCTGGAGGGCGCCAATCTGACGCTCGCCAACATGGAACGCGCCCATCTGCACGCCGCCAACCTGCGCGGCGCCAATCTGATGCTGGCGAATCTGTCGAAGGCGAGCCTGCTCGATGCCGATTTGACCGGGGCCAATCTGCAGGGCGCCAATCTGATCGGCGCCATCCTGATCCAGGCCAAGCTCGACGATGCGATCTGGATCGACGGCCGCGTCTGCGCCAAGGGATCGGTCGGCGAGTGCCGCTGAACGCGGCCTGATCCGCCGGCCTCACCGGATTGTGACAAGGCCCGGCATGCCCGTTGCCGCTACACTCCGGCGCGTTGCAGGGAGTGTAAAATGGCGGCCAGAAAAACGCGGGCGGTGGCGGCGCTGCTCATTGGATTGGCAATGACCGGCCCGGTAATGCCGGCCGGCGGCACCGGTGAGCCGACCGCAAAACCCAACCGGCTGGCCTCGGAAGCCTCACCCTATCTGCGCCAGCACGCGCACAATCCGGTCGACTGGTATCCTTGGGGGCAAGAGGCGTTCGAGAAGGCGCGCCGGGAGAACAAGCCGATCCTGCTCTCGGTCGGCTATTCCACCTGCCATTGGTGCCACGTCATGGAGCGGGAGAGCTATTCCGATCCGTCGATCGCCGAGATCATCAATACCGGCTTCGTCGCCATCAAGGTCGACCGGGAGCGGCGCCCCGACGTCGATGCCACCTATATGCTCGCCACCGAGCTTATCACCAGGTCCGGGGGCTGGCCGAACCACGTCTGGCTGACCCCGGATCTGAAACCGTTCATGGCCGGCACCTATTTCCCGCCGATGGAATTCGCCCGGGTGCTGAACGCGATCTCGGATCTGTGGCGCGATGAAGAGATGTCGATCCGCATCGAAAGCAATCAGATTGCTGCAATCATCGAACGCCTGGATTCGGCCCGCATCGCCGCCGCCGACATCACCCGCGAGGCGCTGCGCGAAGCCGCCGGAACCTTCGTGGCGGACTTTGACGAATTCACCGGCGGCTTCGGCATCGCGCCGAAATTTCCGCGCGAGATCGCGCTTCTCTTTCTGCTCGACCTTGCCGAGAAGGAGCGCGATGCGGAGCTTCTACGGGTCGTCACCGTGACGCTCGACCGCATGCTCGACGGCGGCATTCACGATCACGTCGGCGGCGGCTTTCACCGCTATGCCGTCGACAATGCCTGGCGTGTCCCGCATTTCGAGAAGATGCTCTACAATCAGGCGCTGATGGGCCAGGCGCTGATCCGCGCCTACCGGCTGACCGGGACTATCCGTTACGCCGACGCCGCCCGGCGCACCCTCGATTTCGTGCTTGCCGACCTGACCGCGCCCGAAGGCGGCTTCTATTCGGCCTATGATGCCGACAGCGAGGGTGCCGAAGGCCGGTTCTATCTGTGGACGCCGGAGCAATTGGCCGCCGTCCTCGAACCGGAGGAAGTCGAACTCGCCGAGGCCGTATACGACATCAGCGCGGCGGGCAATTTCGAACACAGCAACATCCTCTATCACCCGGCCCATTTCGCCGAACTGGCGGCGGCGCGCGAATTGACGGAGGCCGAACTGCTCGACCGGCTCGCGCCGATCTACGTGAAACTGCGCGCGGCCCGCGCAGGACGCGAAGCCCCGCACCGCGACGAGAAGGTGCTGGCCGGCTGGAACGGCATGATGATCGCCGCGCTCGCCGAAGCCGGCGCCATCCTTAAGGCACCCGCCTATGTGGCGGCGGCCGCCCGCGCCGCCGACTTCCTTTGGGATGGCATGGGCGCGTCGGAAGGCAAGATGCAGCGCTACATATTCGAGGACCGTTCCGACCTCCCCGCGACCCAGAGCGACTACGCCTTCGTCGGCGCCGGGCTTATCGCCCTTTTCGATGCGACGGGTGATGTAAAATGGCGCGGCCGCGCCCTGGAGCTTGCCGAGATCATGCATGACCGGTTTCGTGATGACGCGGCCGGCGACTATTTCCTGACCGAAGATGTCAGCACCTTCATGCGCGGCAAGGAGCGCACCGACTCGGCCCTGCCGGCGGGAAACGCGGTCGCGCTCGACCTCTTTGCCCGGCTCGCCCGCCGCGACGGCAATCCCGATCACCTGAACCGCGGCCACCGCCTGCTCGCCGCGCTCTCCGGTCTGGCCCTGGAAGTGCCGGCGACCGGCGCAACGGCGCTCGCCGCCGCCGACCGGCTTCTGCGCGGCGAGACCGGACATGTGCACTATTTCGGCAAGGGCACGGTTCGCGCCACCGTCTTGCGCGCGGAGACGCCGGACGACATCCGAATAAGCCTTTCGATCGCCCCGGGCTGGCACGTCAACGCCAATAAACCGCTTGAGGACTTCCTCGTCCCGACCGAGGTGCGGCTTTCCGGCCATGACGCCGAAAGCGCGCCGATCACGGTGCGCTATCCGCCGCCGGTCCGGCGCCGCCTCGGCTTCGCCGAAAACGAGCTTGCGCTTTATGAGGGCGATGTGGAGATCGCGGTGACGCTGCCGGCGGAAATCGCCGAAGCCGAAGGCTTCGCCGCCCTCGCCAGCCGCCTCCGCCTCGATCTGCAGGCCTGCAGCGACGAGATCTGCCTCGAGCCGGAAACGGCGCTCTTATCGCTGTCGCCGGAGGGATAGGGATTCAAAGACGGTTTGGCGGTGGCGTATATTGCTTCTTCACTTTCAGGCCATATTCGACTTACTCCCGCCGGTATTCTGTTGAGCCGCCCTCCGCGATTGTTTGACCCTTCTTCGTCGTCACTACCTGCCTCAAGCGGATGATCCAATACCGCTTGACCTATATGAACCCGCCCGCCGAGCCACCACGAAAGATCTGGGCTCGTCAATCGGAGATGACGAGGGAAGGTTTGAGGTTGGCCGAGAGTTGAGAGGAATAGTCATAGACAGAGCGTGCAAGTGCAGAGTGGCGCTCCTTCCACTCTCTAGGCGATCGAATCGCAGATCAGGATTCTTCGTTACACAGCTAACGCGGGTATCGATCCGACCTCAGCTTAATCCTTGTCCTGTAAATCGCTTCATCACCGATGAAATTTCATGCTAATTGCAGTTGTCCAAATAATTCAATATACTATCTTATAGTTGTATAACATTGATATTCGACCAATTTACGACTACAATCATCTCACAAAGCCGCAAGTGACAATCGAACATTTGGTGCACCTAGTCATCCTCTCCGTCAGGCATATGGAGAAATAACGATGGAAATTAAGGATTATCCGCTTAACGAGGGACAGTATGTCAAAGAAGTTACGCGTAAAACTCGGATCGTGTGGCATGGCACGATGGGCCGCACAGTACACACGCCGTACAATGGCAAGCCTGGCCAAGCGACAACTTCGATTGACGGTTGGAACACTGACTCACTGGGACGGGTCGGTGCTACTTATCTGATTGATCGTTCGGGACAGATTTTCCGAACATGCGATGAAAAATATTGGATTTATCATCTCGGTCTCTCGGGCACAAACGGCAAATACGATAAAACGTCAATTGGAATCGAGTTGGCAAACGAGCTGAACCTCATCAAGGATGGTTCTAAGTACTATGCATTCGACAAGATCCACAAGAATACCCAATACACCGGTCCAATTTTTCGTCGTTCTTGGCGAGGTGTAGACCATTGGGCGCGGCTAGACCGTGCACAAGTTGATGCGGCCATCGCGCTAACACTCGACATTTGCGGACGTCATAATATCAAGCCCAAATTCTATTGGCCTTCAACTACTTATGATTATCCAAGGTGCTTTCGCCGGGCAACGATTCTCTGTCACTCGAATTGTCGTCGAGATAAGAAGGACATTATTCTCGAGAACTGGGTGCTTCACAAACTTCGAAAATCCGGTGTGGAAATCGTTGACGGTTGAGTTCCCGGTCCGCAAGCGCATGCGAGGCTAACTATCTACCCTGCCAGCCGGTCCAGTTCCTCGATGATCGCCGCGCCCATCTGCGCCGTGTTCACCTCGCTCGCGCCCGCCTGCATGATGTCCTTCGTCCGCAGCCCGCGGTCGAGCACCGCAGAAATCGCGTTTTCGACCAGATCGGCGGCGTCGCCGAGGCCGAACGAATAGCGCAGCGCCATGGCAAAGGACGCGATCATCGCGATCGGATTGGCGATGCCCTGGCCGGCAATGTCCGGGGCTGAGCCGTGCACCGGCTCGTACATCGCCTTGCGCCGCCCGGTCTTGGGATCGGGCGCGCCGAGCGAGGCGGACGGCAGCATGCCGAGCGAGCCGGTCAGCATCGCCGCCACATCCGACAGCATGTCGCCGAAGAGATTGTCGGTGACGATCACGTCGAACTGCTTCGGCCAGCGCACGAGCTGCATGCCGCCGGCATCGGCCAGCATGTGCTCCAACTCCACATCCGCATAGGCCGCCGCGTGCGTCGCCGACACCACCTCATTCCACAACACGCCGGACTTCATGACGTTGCGCTTTTCCATCGAGGTCACCTTGTTCGCCCGCGTCCGGGCGAGATCGAAGGCGACACCGGCGATGCGCTCGATCTCATAGGTGTCGTAGACCTGGGTATCGACGGCGCGGCGCTCGCCATTGCCGAGATCGGTGATCTCCTTCGGCTCGCCGAAATAGACGCCGCCGGTGAGTTCGCGCACGATCAGGATATCGAGACCCTCGATCACTTCACGCTTCAGCGACGAGGCATCGGCGAGCGCCGGATAGCAGATCGCCGGCCTGAGATTGGCGAAGAGCTCCAGATCCTTGCGCAGGCGCAACAGGCCCGCCTCGGGGCGCTTGTCGTAGGGCACCCCGTCCCATTTCGGCCCGCCGACGCAGGCCAAGAGCACCGCATCGGCGGCCTCAGCCTTGTCCATGGCCGCATCCGAGATCGCCTCGCCATGGGCGTCATAGGCGGCCCCGCCGACGAGGTCCTCCTCAACCGCGAAATCGGCGACGCCGCGGGCGCCGAGCCAGTCGATCACCCGGCGCATTTCGGCGGTGATTTCCGGCCCGATGCCGTCGCCCGGAAGCAGCAATATGTTGAAGGTGGTCATGGCCCCGTCCGATCATCTGTCCGCCGACGGCGGCACCGGCGTCGTCGGGATATCGAGTGTCCGGCGCCCGACTTAGCCGAAGCCGCAAAGCGACACAACAATGGGCGGGAATTTTCCGTGATCCCACCCGTCGGTCACAAATCCGGAATTCGCGCTTTCGATTCCCTTCAATAGACGAACCAGGCCTTTCACCGCCGCCGCAACTCCAGTAAGACGGGACGGGAAGCACAAACGAAACCCCGACACGGTTCGGACAAGGAGGGAGGCCCGCCTGGTCGGGCCTTAACGGCATGCGCGAAATCGGACATTTCATCGGCGGCAAGACAGTGGCCGGAACCAGCGGCCGCTTCGGCGACATCTTCCAGCCCAATACCGGCGAGGTTCAGGCCAGGGTGGCGCTCGCCGGCGCAGCGGAAGTCGAGGCGGCGGTCGCCAATGCCGCGGCCGCGCAAGGCGAATGGGCGGCGCAGAACCCGCAGCGCCGCGCCCGCGTCATGTTCGAGTTCATCCGGCTCGTGCAGAACGAGATGGACGAGCTGGCGAGGTTGCTCTCGTCCGAGCACGGCAAGACCATCGCCGACGCCGTCGGCGACATCCAGCGCGGCATCGAAGTCTGTGAGTTCGCCTGCGGCATCCCGCACCTTTTAAAGGGCGAATACACCGACAGCGCCGGCCCCGGCATCGACATATATTCCATGCGCCAGCCGCTCGGGGTCGTCGCCGGCATCACCCCGTTCAACTTCCCCGCCATGATCCCGATGTGGAAATTCGCCCCGGCGATCGCATCCGGCAATGCGATGATCCTGAAGCCGTCCGAGCGCGACCCGTCGGTGCCGATGCGCCTCGCCGAACTGATGCTGGAGGCCGGCCTGCCCGAGGGCATCCTCAACGTCGTCAACGGCGACAAGGAGGCGGTCGACGCGATCCTCACCGATCCGCGCGTCAAGGCCGTCGGCTTCGTCGGCTCCTCGGCGATCGCCCATTACATCTATTCGACCTGTGCGGCGCACGGCAAAAGGGCGCAGTGTTTCGGCGGCGCCAAGAACCACATGATCGTCATGCCCGACGCCGATATGGACCAGGCGGTCGATGCGCTGATCGGCGCCGGCTACGGCTCCGCCGGCGAGCGCTGCATGGCGATCTCGGTGGCGGTTCCGGTCGGCGACAAGACCGCCGATGCGCTCGTCGAGCGGCTGATCCCGCGGGTCGAGGCGCTGAAGATCGGCCCCTCGCACGATCCGGACGCCGATTTCGGCCCGCTGGTCACCCGCCAGGCGCTCGACCGGGTCCGCGGCTATGTCGACCTCGGCGTCAAGGAGGGCGCCGACCTCGTCGTCGACGGCCGCGATTTCGTCATGCAGGGCTATGAGAACGGCTATTTCATGGGCGGCTGCCTGTTCGACCGCGTCACCCCGGACATGCAGATCTACACGGACGAGATCTTCGGCCCGGTGCTGTCGGTCGCCCGCGCGCACGATTTCGACGAGGCGCTGAAACTGCCCAACGACCACGAATACGGCAACGGCGTCGCCATTTTCACCCGCGACGGCGACGCCGCCCGCGACTTCACCTCGCGGGTCAATGTCGGCATGGTCGGCATCAATGTGCCGATCCCGGTGCCGCTCGCCTATTACACCTTCGGCGGCTGGAAGGCGTCGGGCTTCAACGACCTCAACCAGCACGGCCCGGACTCGATCCGGTTCTACACCAAGACCAAAACCGTGACCTCGCGCTGGCCATCCGGGGTCAAGGAAGGCGCCAGCTTCGTCATCCCGACCATGCGCTGAACCGAGGAAAACAGCCGGGGCGTGGCCTGCCGGCAACACTTTGCGGCAAGTTTTCCCGTTGGGAAGTGTTTTTTAAACCTAAGGTGTAAAATGGCCGCACTCGAAATGTTGGACGAGGACGGCCACACCATGACTCGCCTTTCCACCCTGGCTGCGCTGGGCGCCGCCGCGCTCTTCCTTTCCGGCTGCGGCGGTTTCTACGATTTGCCGCCGCTTGTTCCCGCGCCGCGCGAACCGGTTGCCGCCTCAACCCTGCCGCCGATCGACGATCCCGGCATGGAAACCGACGATCCGGCTGCCGATGACGAACTGCGCGGCCCCACCGATCCGTCTGCGGACGACGTTGCCGACGGCACGGTTTCTTCAGGACCACCGGCGCCGCCGGCCCAGACCGCCGATGTCACGCTCCGCAAGGAGCAGATGGCCGGTGGCTGGAAAATCGCCTCCGGCGGCTCAAGCTGCGGTCTGTTTCTGTCGACGACGACGTGGACCGGCGGCCATCGTGCCTCGACCCGCGGCTGCGCCGACGACGAGCTCAAGAGCATCTCCGCCTGGGACGTCAACGGCAATCAGGTCGTGTTGAAGGGCGAAGACGGCGCCGAAGTCGCGCGGGTCTATGCAACCGGCAACAACCGTTTCAGCGGCTCGACCGCCACCAGCCGGGGCGTCAGCGTTTTCCGCTGATTTCGGACCTTTACCGGGCGCACGCATTCGATCGGCGGGCCGCAGGAAATGTGCGGCCCGTTTTTCGTTTGGCTGTCGAATTGATGCGGTGGCAATTTGGCGTGGCCTTGCCGTTGCCCACCTTTCCCGCGAAAGCGGGGAACCATTGGCGTCGACGGCAAGCTCCTGGTCCAATTGATAAATTCGAGACATCGCCCGGATCTGGGCCGACATAACGGGTTGAGCGGGGCAAAGGGTTCCCGCTTCCGCAGGAACGGTGGGTGGTGTGGGCGCTTGCGTGAAAGACGTTGCCCTAACCAAGGCGTCATTGCCGGGCTTGTCTCGGCAATCCAAACTGACTTTGTTTTCAAGCTGTCAGGCCTCATGGATCACCGGGACAAGCCCGGTGATGACTCCGAGAAGAACTGCAAAACCGGAGCGCGAGGGCCTTGACCGGGCCTCTCGCTTTTTCAGCAAAAACCGGACAAATTCGCCATTGTCGCGAATCGCGACACCTCGCCCGCGTTAATCGTCTTTTCTTCAACCTTTGGTTTGGTCTAAAATGCACTTCCCTCTATCGGCCGAGGCATGGCCGCAAAGAAGACGGGGCTGGGGAATGGGGAAGTATGATTCGCTTCGCGAGCACATGCGAAACTTGGCTGCGCTCGAATGGAATGCCGGATTCCACGAAATCGAAAAGGTTCTCGGATTCACGCTTCCGAACAGCGCGACGCGGCACCGGTCGTGGTGGTCCAACAGCGGCGGCGTCCAGGTTCATCAGGAGGCCTGGCTGAAGGCCGGCTGGGAAGTCGCCGCCGCCGATATCGGCCGCCGCATGGTGACCTTCCGGCGGTTGCGCCAGCACGACAGAAGCGCGCCGGCGCCGGGGCACCGCGCCAGCACGGGCGCAACCGCCCGCAAAGCGAGCCCCGGTGATGCGGTGTCGATGACGGTGCGGCTGCACTGGACCCGGTACACGCCCCCGCAGAACGGCGTCGGCGCCGAGCAATTGCCGAGCGTTCCCGGCCTATTCCGCCTGGTGTTCGCCGACGGCGACGATCTGCATATCGCCATCGGCACCGCCTTCGACCTGCGCCAGCGCATTGCCGGCTATTTCCCGACCGGAGCGGGAGAGCACGGCCCTGGA
The DNA here is from genome assembly GCA_028278505.1 of Rhodobiaceae bacterium. Taxonomy (GTDB): domain Bacteria; phylum Pseudomonadota; class Alphaproteobacteria; order Rhizobiales; family JAKPQE01; genus JANQEG01. The sequence goes on along the minus strand of JANQEG010000069.1, from coordinate 13,260 downwards.
AAGACGCCGCGCCCGCTCGCCAAAAGGCTGGCCGCCGGCAATCCGACGGCGGTCGAATTCGTCACCGAAGGCAATGCCTGGCTGCTGCGCGACGGCCAGGGGCGCAAGGCCTCGTTCGCCGATGACACCGAGCGCACCTTCGTTGCCGAGGCCGCGGTCCTCGATGCGCGGGCGCGCGGCTTCCAGGTTCTGCCGATCGACATCTGACAATCGCTTGATCGCAAAGATCACCGCTTGACGGCGCCGCCGCGCCGCGTTCCCCTTGGCGCAAACGAAAAACGCCCCGAGGAGGACACCGAATGGCGATCGTGCCGCTGATCGACGACGAGGCCGCAGGCGACGACGTGCGCGCCGTCTATGACGACATCCGCGCAACCCGCAAAACCGATTTCGTCAACAATTTCTGGCGCGCGCTCGCCAACGATCCGGCGCTCTTGGCGCGGACCTGGACCGACATCAAGGCGATCATGGGGCCGGGAAGCCTCGATCCGCTGGTCAAGGAAATGATCTATGTCGCCGTGTCGGTGACCAACAATTGCGAATATTGCATTCACTCCCACACCGCCGCGGCACGCGCAAAAGGCATGACCGAGGAACAATTGATGGAGCTGATGGCGGTGGTCGGCATGGCCAACGAGACCAACCGGCTCGCCAACGGCCTGCAGGTGCCGGTCGACGACGCCTTCAAGCGCTAAATTCTCTCATACGGCAGAGAAAAGTCGGCCATGTCCGGAGTGCTGGAAAGATATGAGGCGCTGGTCGCCCGCGGCGAGATGGAGCGCGATCCGGCGCAGGCCGGCGTCGCCAGTCGGCTCGATCGGCTCAACACCGAACTCGACGAGGCGCGGCTGGCCAACAAGTCGAGCGCGCTCGGCTGGCTGTTCGCCAGAAATACGCCGAAGGCGGCGGTCCGCGGCGTCTACATCTGGGGCGATGTCGGCCGCGGCAAGACCATGCTCATGGACCTTTATTTCGAAACCGCACCGGTGAAGCGCAAACGCCGCGTCCACTTCCACGAATTCATGCAGGAGGTGCACGAGCGGGTGCACGAGCATCGTCTGGCGGCGCGGCGCGGCGATAAGAAAGGCGATGACCCGATCCCGCCGGTCGCCCGGGCCATTGCCGCCGACGCCGAACTGCTCTGTTTCGACGAGTTCCACGTCACCGACATCGCCGATGCGATGATCCTCGGGCGCCTGTTCGAGAAGCTGTTCGGCCTCGGCGTGATCGTCGTCGCCACCTCGAATTCGCCGCCGGTCGAACTCTACAAGGACGGCCTCAACCGGCAGCTCTTCCTGCCCTTCATCGACCTGCTCGGCGATCACGTCAGCGTCGTCCGCCTCGATGCCCGAACCGATTTCCGGCTCGAAAAGCTCGAAAACCGGCCGGTCTACTACACCCCGCTCGACGACGGGGCCGCCGCCGGCATGGACGCCGCCTGGCGACGCCTGACCGGAACCGAGAGCGCCGGCCCGGCCGAGATCGCCTTCAAGGGCCGCGCCATCACCATCCCTGAGGCGGTCCACGGCATCGCCCGCTTCGGCTTCGACGACATCTGCCGCCAGCCGCTCGGCGCCGCCGACTATCTCAAGATCGCCCACGCCTTCCACACCGTGCTTATCGACGGCATCCCGGCCATGGGCGACGCCGACCGCAACGAGGCCCGGCGCTTCATCACCCTGGTCGATACCTTTTACGACAACCGGGTCAAGCTCGTGATCTCGGCGGCGTGCGCGGCGGACGAGCTCTACGCCGGCACCGTCGGCCACGAGGTGTTCGCCTTTAAGCGCACCGCCTCGCGGCTGATCGAGATGCGTTCGGCCGACTATCTCGCCCTGCCCCATGGCGGCGCCCATGGTTGAGCGGCGCATATTAGAAGATCCGGCGACAGACAATTGAGAAATCAGACGGTTTTGCCCTATGGCCAACTTGAACCAGGTGAGCAATCGGGCTAGTCACAAGGCCACGCAAGTCTTCGCGGATGTGGCGTTACGTTAAGGGAAACTCAGGATATGGCGCGAAACAAGATTGCATTGATCGGTGCCGGCATGATCGGCGGCACGCTGGCCCATCTGGCCGGCCTGAAGGAACTGGGCGACGTCGTCCTGTTCGACATCGCCGAGGGCATTCCCGAGGGCAAGGCGCTCGATCTTGCCCAGTCGGCCTCGGTCGAGGGGTTCGACGCCCGGCTCGCCGGCACCAGCGCCTATGCGGCGATCGCGGGCGCCGATGTGGTGATCGTTACTGCCGGCGTGCCGCGCAAGCCCGGCATGAGCCGCGACGACCTGCTCGGGGTCAATCTGAAGGTGATGGAACAGGTCGGCGCCGGCATCAAGAAATACGCGCCTGACGCCTTCGTCGTCTGCGTCACCAATCCGCTCGACGCCATGGTCTGGGCGCTGCAGAAGGCCTCCGGCCTGCCCACCCACATGGTGGTCGGCATGGCCGGCGTGCTCGATTCCGCCCGTTTCCGCCACTTCGTCGCCGACGAGTTCGATGTTTCCATCGAGGACGTCACCGCCTTCGTGCTCGGCGGCCACGGCGACACCATGGTACCGCTCGCCCGCTATTCGACGGTGGCCGGCATCCCGCTCACCGATCTGGTCAAGATGGGCTGGACCACCAGGAAGCGGCTCGACGAGATCATCCAGCGCACCCGCGACGGCGGCGCCGAGATCGTCGCCCTGCTGAAGACCGGCTCGGCCTATTACGCGCCGGCCTCCTCGGCGATCGCCATGGCGGAAAGCTATCTGAAGGACAAGAAGCGGGTGCTGCCCTGCGCCGCCTATCTGAAGGGCGAATACGGCGTCAACGGCATCTATGTCGGCGTGCCGGTGGTGATCGGCGCCGGCGGCGTCGAGCGGGTCATCGAGATCGACCTGAACCGCACCGAAAGAAAGGGCTTCGACAATTCGGTGGCCGCGGTCGAGGGGCTGATCGAGGCCTGCGAAAAGATCGCGCCGTCGCTGGCGGGATGACGTACTCCTCCACACTCGATCCGGGCATCGAGCATCAAAAGGCGAAACGATGAACATCCATGAATACCAGGCCAAGGCGGTCCTGAAGGAATTCGGCGCGCCGGTGTCGCGCGGCATCGCCATCTTCTCCCCCGAGGAGGCGAAGAAGGCGGCCGAGGAGCTGGGCGGGCCGCTCTGGGTGGTGAAGTCGCAGATCCATGCCGGCGGCCGCGGCAAGGGCCGCTTCAAGGAGCCGGACGCCGGCGAAGCCGGCGGCGTGCGATTGGCGAAATCGGCTGACGAGGTCGCCGCATTCGCCGGCCAGATGCTCGGCAAGACGCTGGTCACCCATCAGACCGGCCCCGACGGCAAGGTCGTCAACCGGCTCTACATCGAGGACGGCTCCGACATCGCCACCGAGTTCTACCTGTCGCTCCTGGTCGACCGCGAGACCTCGCGGGTCGCCTTCGTCGCCTCCACCGAGGGCGGCATGAACATCGAGGAGGTGGCGGCCGAAACCCCGGAAAAGATCGTCAGCTTCCCAGTCGATCCGGCGACCGGCTTCATGCCCCATCACGGCCGCGCCCTGGCGGCGGCGCTCGACCTTTCCGGCGACCTCGCCAAGCAGGCCGCCAGGCTCGGCGCGACCCTCTACACGGCGTTTGTCGCCAAGGACATGAGCCTGCTGGAAATCAATCCGCTGATCGTCACCAGGGACGACCGGCTGATCTGCCTCGACGCCAAGATGGGCTTTGACGGCAACGCGCTATACCGCCACGCCGACGTGACGGAACTGCGCGACCTCACCGAGGAGGACGACAAGGAGATCGAGGCCTCCAATTACGACCTTTCCTATGTCGCGCTCGACGGCAATATCGGCTGCATGGTCAACGGCGCCGGCCTCGCCATGGCGACCATGGACATCATCAAGCTCTACGGCGCCGAGCCGGCCAACTTCCTCGATGTCGGCGGCGGCGCCTCCAAGGAAAAGGTCACCGCCGCGTTCAAGATCATCACCGCCGATCCCAATGTGAAGGGCATTTTGATCAATATTTTCGGCGGCATCATGCGCTGCGACACCATCGCCGAGGGCGTCGTTGCGGCGATGAAGGAGGTGCATTTGACGGTGCCGCTGGTCGTCCGCCTGGAAGGCACCCGCGTCGACATCGGCAAGAAGATCATCGACGAAAGCGGCCTCAACGTGATTTCGGCCGACGATCTCGACGATGCGGCGCAGAAGATTGTCGCGGCGGTGGGGGGCTAGAATTTTGCAATGAAGTCCGTCTCCACAAAGACGCCGGCCTTCTCCGTTCCGGTCCCGCTGCCGGGTCTCAACGCCTTCAATTCGACACACAGTTACACATATACTGTGTGAACGAAGGAGAAAGGACATGACCAAGAACATCACGCTGAGTATCGACGAAGCCGTTCTGGCCGAAGCGCGCGTCGTCGCCGCCAAGCACGGCACTACGGTCAATGCGATGGTCCGGACCTATCTCGAAGATGTGGCGCACTATGGCGAAGATGAGGACATGGCGCGGGTACGGCTGCGCGAACTGATGGAAGCATCGAACGACCGTACCGGACAGCGGGCGGCAACACGTCCGCAGAATGCGGTTGGGCAAGTGTCGACGGCACCGCATGCCGCCGACGAGCCCGTTTCGGCCAACGATGAAACAACGAAAATGCCTGCGCTATCGTCGCATGAAACCATGGTCCGGATAGCCGAAGAGGGCAATCGACGCTACGCGGACAATCCCTTGAGCAGGGAAGCCGTCAACGATCGTGACTATTCCCGCGCACTGAACTATCTGGAAAACCGGGTACGCCTCCTGAAGCGGATAGACGAAACCAAAGGCGACATGGGCAAGCAGCGCTGGAATCGGGAGGCGCTCTATGAGCGTTGACTGTTTCCTCGACAGCAACGTCCTGGTCTATGCCTCTGTCGGTCGTTTCGCCGAACCCGCGAAATATCGTACCGCCCGCAAAGTGATTTCCGAGAACGATTTCGGCATTTCGGGACAGGTACTCGCTGAATTCTATGTCACAGCGACGCGAAAGTCCGACCAGCCATTGTCTGCGGACGATGCCATCGGCTGGATCGACGATCTGCGCGACCGGCCCTGTGCCGCAATCGACTATGATTTGGTGATGAAGGCGATCGGCATCGGCCGACGCTATCAGATTGCCTATTGGGACGCCGCCATCATTGCCGCTGCCGAACGGCTCGCCGCACCCGTCCTTTACACCGAAGACCTCAGCCACGGCCAGTTCTATGGCTCCGTGCGCGCCGTCAATCCATTCCTAGACGCCTAACCGCCGGGGGAAGCCGAATAAATGTCCATTCTCGTCGACAAGAACACCAAGGTCCTGGTCCAGGGCCTGACCGGCAAGACCGGCACCTTCCACACCGAACAGGCGCTGGCCTATCACGGCACGCAGATGGTCGCCGGCGTCACCCCCGGAAAGGGCGGCACCAATTGGCGCGGCACGCTGCCCGACGGCAGTTCGGCCGAGCTGCCGGTCTATGACACCGTCGCCGAGGCCAAGGCCGCGACCGGCGCCGGCGCCTCCGTCGTCTACGTGCCGCCGCCCTTTGCCGGCGATTCCATCTGCGAGGCGATCGATGCGGAAATCCCTCTGATCGTCACCATCACCGAGGGCATTCCGGTGATGGACATGGTCAAGGTGCGCCGGGCGCTCGACGGCTCGAAATCGCGACTGCTCGGCCCCAACTGTCCCGGCGTACTCACGCCCGAGGAATGCAAGATCGGCATCATGCCCGGCAACATCTTCAAGAAGGGCTCGGTCGGCATCGTCTCGCGGTCGGGAACGCTCACCTATGAGGCCGTGTTCCAGACCACCAATGAAGGTCTCGGCCAGACCACCGCCGTCGGCATCGGCGGCGATCCGGTCAAGGGCACCGAATTCATCGACGTGCTTGAGCTTTTTCTCGCCGACCCCGACACAAAGTCGATCATCATGATCGGCGAGATCGGCGGATCGGCCGAGGAGGATGCGGCGCAGTTCCTCGCCGATGAGGCCAAGGCGGGACGCAAGAAGCCGACCGTCGGCTTCATCGCCGGCCGCACCGCCCCGCCGGGCCGGCGCATGGGCCATGCCGGCGCCATCATCGCCGGCGGCAAGGGCGGCGCCGACGACAAGATCGCGGCGATGGAGGCCGCCGGCATCGTCGTCTCGCCGTCGCCGGCCAAGCTCGGCGAGACGCTGACAGGGGTACTCAAAAGCTAGAGCGTATTCCCGAAAAAGCCTGCCCCGGGCCTGAACCGGGGTGGGAACCGGTTTTCGGACAAGAATACGCTCGAAAACAAAACGATAGAGCACTTGGAGCGATTCCGAACAAGCGACAAGTGCTCAAACAGGAAGTTGACTGTGAAGGGCACGGTTCCGCCCTAGAATCTAGTGTAATCGGGGGAAGGATTCGCCCGCGAAATCGCCGACAGCGATTCCCGATCGGCGCAAACGCGGACGCAGCAGAACTGGAGAACGAAAAGAACGCTGTCGGATACCGGGAAACCCGATAGCGTGATGAGAAAGCGAGCCCCATGCCACGCCAGGACGCAAACCAGGCGTTCGCGTCGACGTCGTTCCTCTACGGCGGCAACGCGGCCTATATCGAAGACCTCTACGCGAAATACCAGGAAAATCCGGACACCATCGGCGCCGAATGGCGCGACTTCTTCGGCGCCCTCAAGGACGAGCCCGATTCCGTCCTGAAGGAGGCGGAAGGCGCCTCCTGGGGCCGGCCGAACTGGTCCGACGGCCTCAATGGCGACGGCGAGGTGCTTGCCGCACTCACCGGCGGCGAATGGGTCCCGACCGGCCGGCACATCGGCGAGCGGATCGCCATGCAGGCGCACCGCGCCGGCGCCGAACTGACGCCGTCACACGTCAACCTGGCGACGCGGGATTCGGTCCGCGCCCTGATGATGATCCGCGCCTACCGCTCGCGCGGCCATCTCCATGCCAGCCTCGATCCGCTCGATCTCGCCAACCGGCCGAGCCATTTCGAGCTCGATCCGGCCACCTATGGCTTCACCCGCGCCGATCTCGACCGCAAGATCTTCATCGACCGCGTGCTCGGGCTCGAATTCGCAACGATCCGCGAAATGCTCGAAATCCTGCGCCGCACCTATTGCTCCACCCTCGGCGTCGAATTCATGCACATCTCCGACGGCGCCGAAAAACAGTGGATCCAGGAGCGCATCGAAGGGCCCGACAAGTCGATCTCGTTCACGCCCGAAGGCAAGCGCGCCATCCTCAACAAGCTGATCGAGGCGGAGGGCTTCGAACGCTTCCTCGACGTCAAATACACCGGCACCAAGCGCTTTGGCCTCGACGGCGGCGAAGCCGTGGTCCCGGCGCTGGAGCAGATCATCAAGCGCGGCGGCGCGCTCGGCGTCAAGGAGATCGTCATCGGCATGGCCCATCGCGGCCGCCTCAACGTGCTCGCCCAGGTGATGGCCAAGCCCCACCGCGCCATCTTCCATGAGTTCAAGGGCGGCTCGTTTCATCCCGACGAAGTGGAAGGCTCCGGCGACGTCAAATACCATCTCGGCGCCTCCTCGGACCGCGAGTTCGACGGCAACAACGTGCATTTGTCGCTGACCGCCAATCCCTCCCATCTGGAGATCGTCGTACCGGTCGTGCTCGGCAAGGTCCGCGCCAAGCAGGACCAGTTCGACGACCGGGTCGCGCGCGGCTCGGCGCTGCCGCTGCTCTTGCATGGCGATGCGGCGTTTGCCGGCCAGGGCGTGGTCGCGGAGTGCTTCGGTCTCTCCGGCCTCAAGGGCCACCGCACCGGCGGCTCGATCCACGTCATCGTCAACAACCAGATCGGCTTTACCACCAATCCGCGGTTCTCGCGCTCCTCGCCCTACCCGTCCGATTTCGCCAAGGCGATCCAGGCGCCGATCCTGCACGCCAATGGCGACGATCCTGAGTCTGTCGTCTTCGCCGCCAAGGTGGCGACCGAATTCCGCCAGAAATTCCACAAGCCCGTCGTCATCGACATGTTCTGCTACCGCCGCTTCGGCCACAATGAGGGCGACGAACCGGCCTTCACCCAGCCGATCATGTACCGCAAGATCCGCGAGCACCCGACGACGGCGACGATCTACGGCGACAAGCTCGTCGAGGAGGGCCTGGTCGCCGCCGGCGACGTCGAGAAGATGAGGGCCGACTGGCGCGCCCATCTGGAGGCCGAATACGAGGCCGGTCAGGCCTACCGGCCGAACAAGGCCGACTGGCTCGACGGCCGCTGGACCGGCCTGAAGCAGGCCCGCGGCGGCGAGGAAAGCCGCCACGGCGAGACCGGCCTCGCCGTCACCACGCTCGCCGATATCGGCTTCAAGATCACCACGGTGCCGAAGAATTTCCAGGCGCACCGGACGATCAAGCGCTTCCTCTCCAACCGCCGCAAGGCGATCGACGCCGGCGAGGGCATCGACTGGGCCACCGCCGAGGCGCTCGCTTTCGGCTCGCTGTGCATGGAGGGCCACGTCGTCCGCCTGTCCGGCCAGGACTGCGAGCGCGGCACCTTCTCGCAGCGCCATTCGGTGCTCTACGATCAGCGCGACGAGGAGCGCTATATCCCGCTCGCCCATCTCGCCCCGGACCAGGCCCAGTACGAGGTCATCAATTCGATGCTGTCGGAAGAGGCCGTGCTCGGCTTCGAATACGGCTACACCCTGGCCGAGCCGGATTCGCTCACCCTGTGGGAGGCCCAGTTCGGCGATTTCGCCAACGGCGCCCAGGTCGTCATCGACCAGTTCATCTCGTCGGGCGAGCGCAAATGGCTGCGCATGTCGGGCCTCGTGCTCTTGTTGCCGCACGGCTATGAGGGCCAGGGGCCGGAGCACTCCTCGGCCCGGCTCGAGCGCTATCTGCAGCTCTGCGCCGAGGACAACATGCAGGTCGCCAACTGCACCACGCCGGCCAACTATTTCCACATCCTGCGGCGCCAGATTCACCGCGATTTCCGCAAACCGCTGGTGCTGATGACGCCGAAATCCCTGCTCCGCCACAAGCGCTGCGTCTCCAGGCTTGAGGATATGGGACGGCACACCGTGTTCCAGCGCATCCTGCCCGACGATGCCGAAGTGCTGCCGAACCAGGAGATCAAGCTCGTCGACGACGAGAAGATCCGCCGCGTCGTCATGTGCACCGGCAAGGTCTATTACGATCTCTACGAGGAGCGCGAGCGGCTCGGCATCGACGATGTCTATCTGCTCCGCGTCGAGCAGATCTATCCGTTCCCGGCCAAGGCGCTGATCTACGAGCTCTCCAACTTCACCAGTGCGGAATTCGTCTGGTGCCAGGAGGAGCCGAAGAATATGGGCGCGTGGACCTTCGTCGAGCCTTACATCGAATGGGTGCTCAAGCACATCGGCGCCAAGAACGAACGGCCGCGCTATGTCGGCCGCAACGCCGCGGCGGCGACCGCCACCGGCCTGATGTCGAAGCACCTCGCCCAGTTGCAGGCGTTCCTGGACGATGCCTTTGGCGACTAGAGCGTATTCCCGAAAAGGCCTGCCCCGGGCCTGAACCGGGGGTGAGAACCGGTTTTCGGATACGAATACGCGACAACAAAAACAGGTTGAGCGCTTTGAGTGATTCAAACGAAAAGCGCTCTAGACCGACGAACCCGACAACCCGAAAGGGACAGAAATGACCATGGAAATCCGCGTGCCGGCGCTCGGCGAATCGGTCACCGAGGCGACGATCGGCAAATGGTTCAAAGCGGCCGGCGAAGCGGTCGGCGCCGATGAGCCGCTGGTCGAACTGGAAACCGACAAGGTGACGATCGAGGTTCCGGCCCCGGGCGCCGGCGTGCTTGCCGAAGTGCTGGTCGGCGACGGCGAGACCGTCGAGGTCGGGGCGCTCTTAGGCATGATCGCCGAGGGCAAGGGCGCGGCACCGGCGCCGAAGCCGGCGGCACCCGCGGCCGCCGCGAAACCGGCCGCCGCAGACGACACGCCGCTTTCGCCGGCGGTCAAGAAGCTCGTTGCCGAGCACGATCTCGACCCGGCCGCGATCGCCGGCACCGGCAAGGACGGGCGGCTGACCAAGGGCGACGTGCTGGCCGCGATCGAGGGCGGCGGCGCTGCCGCCGCGCCGGCCGAGCCGACCGTGGTGACGATGACGACCGCACCGGCGCCGACCCCGGTCACCGTGCGCGCCCCCGCGCTGCCGGACGACGAGGCCCGCGAAGAGCGCGTGCGCATGACCAAGCTGCGCCAGACCATCGCCCGGCGCCTTAAAGATGCCCAGAACACCGCGGCGATGCTGACCACCTTCAACGAGGCCGACATGAGCGCGGTGATGGCCTTACGCAAGACCTATCGCGATGTGTTTGAGAAGAAGCACGGCGTCCGGCTCGGCTTCATGGGCTTTTTTGTCAAGGCCTGCGTCCAGGCGCTGAAGGACATCCCGGCGGTCAACGCCGAGATCGACGGCGAAGACCTGATCTACAAGAACTACTATCACATCGGCGTCGCCGTCGGCACCGAGCGCGGCCTCGTCGTGCCGGTGCTGCGCGATGCCGACGCGATGTCGCTCGCCGACATCGAAAAGACCATCAACGATTTCGGCGCTCGCGCCCGCGACGGCAAGCTCGGCATTGACGAGATGATGGGCGGCACCTTCACCATCTCCAATGGCGGCGTCTACGGTTCGCTGATGTCGACGCCGATCCTCAACGCGCCGCAATCAGGCATTCTCGGCATGCACAAGATCCAGGAGCGGCCGATGGTGGTCGACGGCGAGATCAAGGTGCGGCCGATGATGTATCTGGCGCTCTCCTACGACCACCGCATCGTCGACGGCCGCGAGGCGGTCACCTTCCTGGTGCGGGTGAAGGAGAATCTGGAAGACCCGCAGCGGCTGATGCTGGATTTGTGAGGCGGGTGTCGATGATGGGGACGATGGCGTTTGCATTCCCCCCACCCCCGACCCCTCCCCGCCAGCGGGAGGGGAATGGTTGGCTGCCTGCACGCACACAAGCCCTCTCCCCACCGGGGAGAGGGTTGGGTGAGGGGGCAAAGGAAAAGCCGCTCACCCTCACCCGGCTTCGACCAACGGTTCAGCTTCGCTTCACCGGGTCTTCGTAGCCCTCTCCCTTGAAGGGAGAGGGAAGAGGACGGCCGAAATCTTGATCACCGCGCTGAACCGGCCAGCGCGCGCAAACGGGGGATGATGGAGGGAAACGGAAATGGCGATTGAACTGCAAATGCTGGTCTATGCGGCGCTCCTGGTGGTGCCGCAGATGGGGCTTTACGTTGCCTTCGGCATTCCCCAGGTCGGCCTCAATTGGGCGGTCGGTCCGCGCGACGAGCCGCGGGCCCTGACCGGCATGGGCGGGCGGGCGCAACGCGCGCTCAACAATTTGTTCGAAAGCCTGATCCTCTTTGCCGTGGCCGTGCTGACCGCGTCCGCGACCGGGAAGTTCGGCCCCGAAACCGCGCTCGCCGCCCAGACCTATTTCTGGGCCCGCGTCGCCTATGTGCCGGCCTATGTGTTCGGCATTCCCTGGCTGCGCTCGCTGATCTGGGGCGTCGGCTTCGCCGCCACGCTCGTCATCTTCTGGCAAATCCTCTAAAACATCGTGATCCCGGGAGCCTGTTGATCATGGCCGACATATACGATCTCCTTGTCATCGGCACCGGACCCGGCGGCTATGTCTGCGCCATCCGCGCCGCTCAGCTCGGCCTGAACGTGGCCGTCGTCGAAAAGCGCGCCACCCATGGCGGCACCTGCCTCAATATCGGCTGTATTCCGTCAAAGGCGCTTCTGCACACTTCCGAACTGTTCGAGGAGGCCGGCCACGGCTTTGAAAAGCTCGGCATCAAGGTCGGCACGCCGAAGCTCGATTTGAAGGCGATGATGGCGCACAAGGACGACACCGTGACCGCCAACGTCAAGGGCATCGACTTCCTGTTCAAGAAGAACAAGATCGACGCCCATCACGGCACCGGCCGCATTCTCGGCCCCGGCAGGGTCGAGGTGAAATCGGATAAGGGCGAAACCACGATCCTGGAGGCGAAATCGATCGTCATCGCCACCGGCTCCGACGTCGCCCCCCTGCCGGGCATCAAGATCGATGAAAAACAGGTGGTCTCCTCGACCGGCGCGCTGTCGCTATCGAAGGTGCCCGGCAAGCTGATCGTCGTCGGTGCCGGCGTCATCGGGCTCGAACTCGGCTCGGTCTGGCGCCGCCTCGGCTCCGACGTGCTCGTCGTTGAATATCTCGACCGCATCCTGCCGGGCATGGACCTCGACACCGCCAAGACGTTCCAGCGCAGCCTGAAGAAGCAGGGCATCAAATTCATGCTCTCGTCAAAGGTCGACGCGATCGAGAAGAAGGGCCGCAAGCTCGCCGTCACCATCGAGCCGGCGGCCGGCGAGGCCGCCGCCGAGACGGTCGAGGCGGACGTGGTGCTGGTCGCCATCGGCCGCGTGCCCTTCACCGAAGGTCTCGGCCTGCAGGAGGCCGGCATCGACCTCGACGCGCACCACCGGATCAGGACCGACGCCCATTTTCAGACCAGTGTCGCCGGCATCTATGCCATCGGCGACGTGATCGCCGGGCCGATGCTCGCCCACAAAGCCGAGGATGAGGGCATTGCGGTCGCCGAGCACCTCGCCGGCCAGGCCGGCCACGTCAGCTACGATGTCATTCCGGGCGTCGTCTACACCATGCCGGAAGTCGCCTCCGTCGGCAAAACCGAGGAGGAGCTGAAGGAAGCCGGCATCGACTATATTGCCGGCAAATTCCCGTTCACCGCCAATGGACGCGCCAAAGCGATGGCCATGACCGACGGCTTCGTCAAAATCCTCGCCGACAAGGCCACCGACCGGGTGCTCGGCGTCCACATCATCGGTGCGGCGGCCGGCGAGATGATCCACGAGGCCGCACTCGCCATGGAATTCGGGGCCTCGGCCGAGGACATCGCCCGCACCTGCCACGCCCACCCGACGCTGTCGGAGGCGACCAAGGAAGCGGCACTGGCGGTCGACAAGCGTCCGATCCATATGTGATCGCTCAGCCGGCATTTGCCGATTGCGGCCGGTGCGTTAAAAATAGTGTCGCCCGAAGCTCTAAGGTCGTCATTGCCGGACTGTTCCGGCAATCCAGGCGGCTGGCTTCGGGAAATGTCGCCCGGTGATGACCCTGAATTTGAGGTTTCAAGCGCACAAATGGCATCTGAACGCGAAAGACGCGACGAGGCCCGCCGCCGCGAGGCGGAGGAGGCACTGGCCCGGGTCGCCAACGACTCCGAGA
>JANQEG010000014.1 GCA_028278505.1 Rhodobiaceae bacterium | reverse complement strand
GGAAATCCAGGAATTTGAGTTGACCCCCCTCCCTGTCCCTCCCCCGCAAGGGGGGAGGGGACGCGAGCGGCAGGCGTCGAGCAACTCCCCTCCCCCTTCAAGGGGAGTGTTGGGGGTGGGGGTTAATCAACCAAAACCACCGTTCCCGCGAAAGCGGGAACCCATTGCCCCGCTCGACACGGTATGTCGTTTGCGAAGGGCGCGCGGCCTCGCCAAACGCAGGCCCTTTCACCAATCGCTCCGGCCAATGGACTCCCGCTTTCGCGGGAGAGGTGTTCGTCGTTGGCCCGCAAAAAACCGGCCTGCCGAAGGTAATGGCAGCAGGGGCCTGATCCATCCGGCCGTGAACTAAGAACCAGGAGCATTAAAATGCCCGTGATCGAGAAGGATAGCCTGATCGGCAAGCGCATCGCCAAGATGGATGCGCCGGAAAAGGCCGCCGGGCGCACGCGCTACATCCAGGATTTGAACGTGCCGGGCCAGATCTACGGCAAGATTTTGCGGTCCGGCCGGGTCCACGCCCGGATCGTGTCGATCGACACCGAGAAGGCAAAGGCGCTGCCCGGTGTGCGCGCGGTGATCACCGGCGAGGACATCCCCGCGCATCCGATCGGCATTTCCAAGGACCACCCGGCGCTCAAAGTCGGCAAGGTCCGCACGCCGCGCGACGAGATCGCCGCCGTTGCCGCCGACACGCCGGAGATCGCCGCGGCGGCGCTGAACCTGATCGAGGTCGAATATGAGGATCTGCCGGCGCTGTTCGATCCCCGCGAAGCGGTCAAGCCCGGCGCGCCGGTGATCCAGGAGGCAAAGCCCGACAATCGCTGCATGGACTTCGACTATGAGCACGGCGATGTCGCGGCGGCGGAGGCCGAATCCGATGTCGTCGTCGAAGACGTCTTCAAGCTCCACTACGTCACCCATGCCTGCATGGGCGTCTCCGGCGTCATCGCCGATTACGACCACGTCACCGGCAATCTGACGCTTTATTCCAACACCCAGGTGCCGTTCCTGCACAAGCGCGAATTCGCCCAGATATTGGGAATAGATCCCTCGCGCATCCGCATCATCCAGCCGCCGATCGGCGGCGGCTTCGGCTCCAAGCTCGACATCTACCCGTTCGAGCCGATCGCCATGCATTTGTCGATGAAGGCGAAGCGGCCGGTCAAGCTGGTGTTCAGCCGCGAGGAGGAGTTCATCGCCTCGCCGACCCGCCAGCCGGCCTATCTGAAGCTGCGCACAGGCGCCAAGAAGGACGGCACGCTGACCTTCCGCATCGCCGATGCGCTGCTCGACAACGGCGCCTACACCTCCTGGGGCGCGACCATTCCGTTCGTGATGATGCAGACGGTTTCCTCGCTCTACCGGGTGCCGGCGACGCGCTATCACACCGAAGCGGTCTACACCAACAACCCGACCGCCGGCTCGTTCCGCGGCTACGGCAATCTGCAGGCGACGTTTGCCGTCGAACAACACATGGACAAGCTCGCCGCGGCGATCGGCATGGACCCGCTGGAGTTCCGGCTGAAGAACGCGCAAGACCCCGGCGAGATCACCGGCCAGGGCATGCATTTCAAGAGCTGCGGCTTCAAGGACTGTATCCGCACGGCGGCCGAGAAAAGCGGCTTTGCCGAAAAGCGCGCGGCAAATACGGCCGCGCAGGGCGAGGCCGGCCCGATCAAGCGCGGCATCGGCATCGCCTCCATGCTGCATGTCGGCGGCGGAGCAAAAATCTACCCCTCCGACGGCTGCGGCACGATCCTGAAACTCGATGATTTCGGCCATGTCACCGTGATGACCGGCGCCTCGGAGATCGGCCAGGGCTCGGAGACGGTGATCGCCCAGCTTGTCTGCGAGGAACTCGGCCTGCCGCTATCGGCCGTCACCATCGTCAACAACGACACCGACATCACGCCGTGGGATGTCGGGGTGCATGCCAGCCGCACCACCTTCATCGGCGGCAATGCGGCGATCGGCGCCGCCCGGCTCGCCAAGGACAAGATTTTGAAGGCCGCCGCCAAGGTCTCGAATCTGAAGCCCGACGATCTCGAAATGCGCGGCGGGGCGATCGTCCGCGCCGCTGACGGCGAGATCGTCATGCCGCTCGACAAGCTGCTGCGCTCGCTGCACTTCCAGGACAAGGCCGAACTGGTCATGACCACCTATTATTACGAGCCGCCGAGCGTGCACCAGGACAAGGGCTTCAAGGGCGACGTCTCGGCCGCTTACGCCTGGGCGAGCCAGGTCGTCGAGGTCGAGGTCGACACCGATACCGGCATCGTCAAGCTGCTAAATGTCACCGCCGCCCATGATGTCGGCCGCGTGCTGAACCGGCTCGGCATCGAGGGCCAGATCGAGGGCGGCATCGTCATGGGCCAGGGCTATGCCCTGACCGAGGATCTGTTGATCGAGGAAGGCCGTGTGCAGAACCCGAACTTCCGCGACTACAAGCTGGTGACGGCGCCGGAAATCCCGGACATGGACATCAGCTTCATTGAGTCCATGGACGGCGAGGGGCCGCAGGGCGCAAAAGGCGTCGGCGAGGCGCCGGCGATCTGCATCGCGGCGGCTGTTGCCAACGCCATCTACAACGCCACCGGCGTGCGTATTTATGAGGCGCCGTTCACGCCCGAAAAGGTCTACCGCGCTTTGAAGGGCGCCGCCGAGCGGCCGGTGATGTGAGGGCGGTCGTGGACGCGTTTGTTGGTTTACCCCCCTCCCTGTCCCTCCCCCATGAAGGCGGAGGGGACGCTTGCGACAAGCTCGGTGCAACTCCCCTCCCCCTTCAAGGCGAGGGTCGGGGGTGGGGGTCCGGAGAAAAACCTCACTTCCGCCAAACACGCCATAATCCAACTCCACCTCGCCCGCGAAAGCGGGCGTCCATTGGCAATAGCGACACGGTATTGTCGGCGCCCCACCCTCACCCGGCCGTGCGGGCCGACCTCTCCCTCAAGGGAGAGGTGAAGGCACGTCGAATTGCACAGCCCCAATCCCCTCTCCGTTGGATTCCTCTGCGCAAGCGGGAGGTCATTGGAGCAATAGCGGCGAGCGAGCGTATGTTCGGTCAGGCCTTACTGGATTCCCGCCTTCGCGGGAATGACGAACACGCAGTGGATTCTCTGAAAATCCGCAGCTTCCAACGTCACCCCCACGCAGGTGGGGGTCCATTGTGGCCTTGGCGGCAGCCAAATTCGTTTGCGGTCAGCCCAAAAAACCGGATTTCCCTTGTCGCAGAGGAATCCATTGGGCAGAGGGCTAGGGTGAGGGGGTATAGCAGCCGCCCGGATTTGAGGTGGCCAAGAAGCCATCCAACCCCACCTCGCCCGCGAAAGCGGGCGTCCATTGGCAATGGCAGCACGGTACGCTCTCGGCGAACGGGCTCGGACGACAGCGAAGAACCTCGGGCGACATACCGTATCGAGACGGGCAATGGGCCCCCGTTTTCACGGGGGCGGTGCCGAAATTCAACATCGGGATTCCCTCTCCCCGTCGGGCAGAGGGCTAGGGTGAGGGGAAATTCATGAAACCCCGCACCGTGCTCTCGCTCGAACAGGCGCTGTCGCTGCCCTATGCGACGCTGCGCTTCGCCCAGCTCGGCTGGCGCGTCATCCGCATCGAGGCGACGCCGACAGGCCGCGGCAAGCCGGGCGATCCGAACCGCTATGTTGGAAAAGACTTCGCCGGTGATGACCGGCGCTCCTATTTCGTCGCCGCCAATGTCGGCAAGGAGGCGATCGCGCTCGACCTGAAAAGCGCAGACGGCCGGGCGGTCCTGCACCGGCTGATCACCGCGCTCGGCGCCGACATCTTCTGCTGCAACACCCTGCCCGGCCGCTATCAAGACCTTGGCATCGACTATGAGACCCTGTCGGCACTGAAGCCGGACCTGATCTGGGCCGGCATTTCCGCGCTCGGCCCCGAACACCCCAACACGCCGGGCTATGACCCGGTCGTCCAGGCCATGTCCGGCGTCATGGATCTGACCGGTGATCCGGCCGGTCCGCCCATGCTCTGCGGCGTGCCGCTCGTCGATCTGAAGGCCGGCGACGAGGTCTATGCCGGGGTCATGCTGGCGCTCGCCGAGCGCGCCGAGACGGGCAAGGGCGCGCGCATCGACGTCTCCATGCTGCAGGCGACCGCCTCCTGGCTCGTCACCCATCTGCCGCTGGTCGACATCGAAGGCGCCGAAGCCCAGACCCGCACCGGCAACGCCCACCCGAAATTCATCCCCACCAATACCTACCCGACCGCCGACGGCTTTCTCTATCTGGCCATCGGCAATGACCGACAATGGGCGAACCTGACGGCGATCCCGCGCTTTGCGGCGATCGCCCGCGACGGCCGCGCCACCAATGAAGGCCGGCTCGCCGACCGCGACGCGCTCTATGCCGAACTCAGCGCCGCAACGCAGACGGCGACTTCGGCCGAGCTCGCCGCCGAGCTTGGCGCCGCCGGCATTCCGAACGCGGTCGCCAACACGGTCGGCGAGGTCGCCGGGCTCGATGCCCTCGCCGGCGCCCTGACCAAAACCACCGCGCCCGACGGAAAGCCGATAAGGATGCCGCCGCCCGGAATCTCCGTCCCGGGATTGGCGCGGGAGATGCGTTTTGCACCGCGCTATGGCGAGCACACGCAAGCGGTCCTGGCCGAGGCCGGCTATAGCGCCGAGGAGATCGCGGCATTGAACGCCGCCGGAACCATTGCCGGGTGATCGGGGATTTACCGCCAAAACCGGAAACCGAATGACAGGGAGCAGACCAAATTGCTGAAACTGGAGGGAAAAACCGCGCTCGTCACCGGCGCGGGACGGGGCATAGGCCAGGCGATCGCTCTGAAGCTCGCCTCCGAAGGCGCCAATCTGGTGATCAATGATCTCGACGACGCCCCGGCCGCCGACACGGTGTCGAAAATCGGCGATCATGGCCGCCGCGCGGTTGCCGTGACCGGCGACGTCACGGCCGAAGATTTCGGCACCCGCTTTGTCGCGACCGCCATGGACGAATTCGGCGGCATCGACATCGTCGTCAACAATGCCGGCTATCCCTGGGACGCGGTGATCCAGAAGATGACCGACGAGCAGTTCCGCGCCATGTTCGACGTTCATGCCATGGCGCCGTTCCGCGTGCTGCGCGCCGCCGCCGAGCCGATCCGCGATCTGGTCAAGGCCGAACAGGCATCCGGCAGGACGGTCACCCGCAAGGTGGTCAACATCTCCTCGATCGCCGGCCTTTACGGCAATCCCGGCCAGGCCGGCTATGCCGCCGGCAAGGCGGCGATCGTCGGCCTCACCCGCACGCTCGCCAAGGAATGGGGCCGCTACAGCGTCACCGTCAACTGCGTCGCCTTCGGCCTGATCGAGACCCGGATGACGGCGGAAAAGGGCGGCGGCGACGAGGTCGCCAGGATCGGCGAACGCGAAATCGCCATGGGCATACCGGCCGAATTCCGCATTGCGCTTGCCCGCATGATCCCGCTCGGCCGCGGCGGCACGCCGGAAGAGGCGGCCGGCGCGGTCTATCTGTTCTGCGCGCCGGAGTCCGATTACATTAGCGGCCAGGTCGTGCTCGCAAGCGGCGGACTCATCATGTGAGAAGACCGGGCAATGCTAAAGGCGCAAAAAGGTACCGAATACCGGATTACAGCGTTTCTCTTTTGCGCTAACATGTGCTTAGTTGATGCCGGCTGGCCAGATCACGGGGCCGCGAGGCCGGCACCGATCCGCGAGGCCGGATCGCCGATCGAATGAAAATAAGGCGTCGCCACAGGCGCCGAAACGACACCTGTTGAACAGAGAGGGAGCACCCTGATGAAGAAAACTTTTGCAGTCCTTGCGGGCGCCGCCATCGGCATCGCCGCCCTCGGCACGGCGGTCAAGGCCGAGACCGTGCTGACGCTGTCGTCGTGGCTGCCGCCGGGCCATCCGATCGTCGCGCAGATGATCGTGCCGTGGGCGGAAAACGTCAAAAAGGCGACCGACGGACGGGTTTCGGTGCAGATTTTGGCCAAGGGGCTCGGCCATCCCAAGGTCCATTTCGACATCGCCAAGGACGGCCTTGCCGACGTCACCTACAGCGTCCACGGCTACACGCCGGGTCGCTTCCTCGCCACCAAGGCGGTCGAGATGCCGTTCCTCGGCGACAGTGCCGAAGCGCTTTCGGTCGCCTATTGGCGGGTTCACGAGAAGCACCTCGCCAAGGCCGATGAGCACGCAGGCGTCAAGCTGTTGAGCCTGTTCACCCACGGTCCGGGCGCCATCCACACCGCCAAGAAGGACATCAAATCGGTCGCCGACATGGCCGGCGTCAAATACCGCATCGGTGGCGGCGTCGTGAACGACGTGGCGACCTCGCTCGGCACCGTGCCGCTGTTGAAGCCGGCGTCCAAAAACTACGAACTGCTGTCTAACGGCGTCGCCGACGGCACGCTCTTGCCGATGGAATCGATCAAGTCCTTCAAGATCCTCGATCTGGTGCCGCACACCACCCAGGTGCCGGGCGGGCTCTATAATGTGAGCTTCTTCCTGGTGATGAACACCGACAGTTTCAATAAGCTGTCCAAGGAAGACCAGGCGGCGATCGAAAGCGTCTCGGGCGAGGCCTTCGCAAAGCTCGCCGGCCAGGCCTGGGACAAGGTCGATATGGAAGGCCTGGAAGCGATGAAGGCCAACGGCAACACGGTGATGACCGCCGATGACGCCTTCGTCGCCGACATCAAGGAAAAAACCGCCCACATCGAGGCCGCCTGGGTCAAGGAGATCAAGGACAAGCACGGCATCGACGGTGAGGCGGTGATGAAGGACATCCGCGCCGAAGTCGCCGCTTACAAGTAAGGCCCGGCATCGGTGTCAACCTCCTTGCCCAAGGAGAATGGCGAATCCACCTTGCGCGTAGTCGAGAGAAATCTCGGCTACGCGCTCGGTGTGCTCGCCGGCCTGTTGCTGTTCTCCATGATGCTGTTGACCTTCGTCGACGTCTTCGGCCGCGGGCTCGACAAGATGTCGTTCGGTCTTATGCGCTCGCGGCCGGTGCCGGGCGGCTTCGAGGTCACCGAGATCATGCTGGCCGCGCTGATCTTTCTCGGGCTGCCGCTGGTCACCGCCGACGACGGCCACGTCACCATCGATCTGCTCGACAATATCTGGTCGGAAACCCAGCGGGCGCTGCAGCGGATCGCCGTCGATCTGGTGACGCTGGTGCTGATTGCGGTCGCGGCCTGGAAACTCTGGCAATACGCCGCCCAGACCTACCGCTATGGCGACACCACCGCCATTCTGGAGCTTCCCTACGCACCGCTGGTCTATCTGATGGCGGTCATGACCACCCTGACGATCGCCGTTATGCTGTTGCGTCTGGCCCGCTCGATCGGCGCGTTCGGACGCCTCCGCGCCGCTTCCCGAACACGCCAAAGCTGAAGACCGGATCAAGATGGAAGTCTCGCTTATCGGCTTTGCCGTGCTCCTTGTCCTTGTGTTCCTGCGCCTGCCGATCGCCTTTGCGATGGGTCTGGTCGGCGTCGTCGGCTTCGCCTATCTGGTCAACGCCAAGGCGGCCTTGGCGATGGTCGCCCAGGTCGCCTTCGACACCGGCCTGGCCTACGGGCTGTCGGTCGTCCCGCTGTTCGTGCTGATGGGCAATTTCGTCACCGAGGCCGGCCTGTCGTCCCAGCTCTACCGCGCCTCCAACGCCTTTCTCGGGCACCGCCGCGGCGGCCTCGCCATGGCGACGATCGTCGCCTGCGGCGGCTTTTCCGCGGTCTGCGGCTCCTCGCTCGCGACCGCCGCGACCATGGCCCGCGTCGCCATGCCGTCGATGCGCAAATACGGCTATGCCGACAGCCTCGCTGCCGGCTCGATCGCCGCCGGCGGCACGCTCGGCATCCTGATCCCGCCGAGCGTGATCATGGTGATCTACGGCATCCTGACCGAAACCAATATCGGCAAGCTGTTCATCGCCGGCATCATTCCGGGCCTCATCGGCGTCCTGTTCTACATGGCCGCCGTCGTCGCCACCACCAGGATCAATCCGGACGCCGGCCCCAACGGCCCGCGCACGACCTGGCCGGAGCGGATGCAGGCGCTGGCCGGCGTCTGGGGCATTCTGCTCCTGTTCGTGCTCGTCATCGGCGGCATCTACGCCGGCTGGTTCACGCCGACCGAGGCCGCCGGCATCGGCGCCTCCGGCGCCTTCGTCTTCGCCCTCATGAACGGCGAGATGACGTTTTCGAAACTGCTCCACATCCTGGTGTCGTCGGTGAAGACGACGGCGATGATCTTCACCATCCTGATCGGCGCCACCATGTTCGCCAATTTCGTCAACATCGCCGGCATGCCGGACGCGCTGGCGGCGCTGGCCATGCAGTTCGAACTGAACCCGGCGCTCGTCGTCCTGGCGATCATGCTGATCTATGTCGCGCTCGGCTGCGTGCTGGAAAGCCTGTCGATGATCCTGCTGACCGTGCCGGTGTTCTATCCGATGATGTCGGCGCTCGGTTTCGATCTCATCTGGTTCGGCGTCATCGTCGTCGTCGTCACCGAGATCAGCCTGATCACGCCGCCGGTCGGCCTCAACGTGTTCGTGCTTAAGGCGGTGCTGCCCGACGTGCCGACCGGCTCGGTGTTCCGCGGCATCCTGCCGTTCATCGTCGCCGACATCTTCCGACTGACCCTGCTCGTGCTGGTGCCCGGCATCGTGCTGTTTCTGCCGGGCTTGATGTAGACGGGGATGCGGGCACCGTGACGCCATGACCCGCACCGACCCGCCGCCTGCCGCAGCGCCGCCGCTCTGGGCGGCGCCCTTCCGCCCGTTTTTCCTGCTCGGCGGCCTCTACGGCCCGCTCGCGCTCATCGTTTTTGCGCTCGCCTATCTGGGGCTCATGTCGTTTGCGCCGGCCGGCGCCGACATTATCGGCTGGCACGGCCACGAGATGACATTCGGATTCGCTGCCGCCGTCGTCACCGGCTTCGTCATGACGGCATTGCCGACCTGGGCCGGCGCGCCGGAGACCGCGGGCTGGCGGCTGAAACTGATGGCCGCAATCTGGCTCGCCGGCCGGATACCGTTCTGGTTCGGCGACGGCTTTTCCGAGGTGGCGCGCGCCGCCCTCGACCTTGCCTTCTTCCCCGTTGCGATCGCGGTGCTGCTGCCCGGCCTGTTGCGGGTCGAGCGCAGACGCTTCCTGTTTCTCGTTCCCATCTTCCTGTGGCTGTTCGCCGCCAATCTCGGCTACCATTTGGCGAGCGCCGCCGGCGATCCCGACGCAGCAAAACACGCGCTCTTTGCCGGCATCTACGGCTACATGATCCTGTTCGGCCTGGTCGGTGGCTTCCTCACGCCGATCTTCACCGAAAGCACGCTGAAGCTGGCCGATCCGGGCGTCCGCATCACATTCGTGCCGGCGGTCGAGGCGATCGCGATCGGCGCGATCATCGCCTATTCGCTGACCGGCGTGCTGTGGCCCGAAACCGCGCTCGCCGGCTTTGCGGCGCTGATCGCCGCCGCCGCGAACCTTTTCCGCATGGCGCGCTGGCGGACGTTTTCGGTCGTTACCGATCCGCTGCTGGCGACCATGCATCTGGCCTTTCTCTGGTATATCGCCGCAATCGGCTTCCGCGGCCTTGCCGATTTCGGCCAAGGGCCGGGCCTGGCTGCCGCCATCCACATGTTCACCGTCGGCGCGTTGCTGTTGATGAAGATCAGCCTGATGACGCGGATCGCGCTGCGCCACACCGGCCGGCCGGTCGAGCCGCGGCCGTGGATGATCGTCTTCTTCGTCGTCGCCGCCGCGGCCCCGGTCCTGCGCCTGTTCTCGCTCGATGGCGGGGTGTTCGAGACCGCCGCCGCAACCGCCGCCTGGGCCACGCCCTTCCTCGTCTATCTCGCCCTTTACGGCCGTTACCTGATCCGCCCGAGCCTGCCGCGCGGGCCGTTGCCGCCATTCTGAGGGCGCCGCAAATTCTCGTCTGGACGCCCAAAACCCGCTATAGTCGATGCCAGAAAAAGACGCCGCCTGAGCGGCTCCAGGGAGGACTTTCCATGACCAAATCGAGCGACAATCGGACCATTTCCAGCGCCATCAGCCGCCGCCGTTTCAACGCCGCACTGGCCGCCTCGGGCGCGCTCCTCGCCGCACCCGCAACGCTCAGGCGCGCGCGCGCCGCAGCGCCGTTGAAGATCGGCTGCCTCGCGCCGCTGACCGGTTTCTTCGCCCGCGAGGGCCAGAACTGCAAGCGCGGTTTCGATGTCGCCGGACCGATGCTCGCCGATATGGGCATGGCCGTCGAGATCATGATGGCGGACACCGAATCCAATCCCGACAAGGCCCGCACCGCGGCCGAAAAGCTGATCGGCGAAGGCGCGCAGCTTTTGATCGGAACCTTCGTCTCCGGCGAGACCGCCGCCGTCGCCCAGGTCGCCGAGCAGCGCGGCATCCCCCACGTCATCAACATCGCCGCAGCACCCCAGATCACCGAGCAGGGCTATAAGTTCGTGTTCCGCAATTTCGCCACCGGCCCGATGCTGGTCATCAACGGCCTCGGCCTGATCAAGAGCCTTTTTGCGGCGACCGGCACGACGCCGAAAACGGCGGTGTTCATGCACGTCAACGACACCTTCGGCACCGCCATGTCGAAGGGCATCGGCGCGCTGTTCCCGAAGATGGACATGCCGTTCGAGATCGTCGAGACGATCGCCTACGATCCGAAGGCCAAGGACCTCTCCGTCGAGGTGACCAAGGCCAAGGCGACCGGCGCCGACATCCTGATGCCGGTCTCCCACGGCGCCGACGCCATCATGCTGATCCGCGAAATGGTCAAGCAGCGCTGGGAGCCGATGGGCGTCATGACCCCGGGCAGCCCGGGCACCTATGAAGCGCAGTTCTACAAGGCGCTCGGCAAATACTCCGAATACGTCATCGCCAACGTGCCCTGGATCGACCCCAAGACCGCAATGTCGCAGGAATTCGCCAAACGGTTCGGCGACATGTTCTCCGGCGAGATGCTCGAACTCAACGCCGGCTTCAGCTTCGAGGCGGTGCTGATCGCGGCGGACGCGCATAAGCGCGCCGGCTCCGCCGACCCCAACGCGCTCGCCGATGCGCTGCGCGCCACCAATATCGAGGAGCACGTGATGATCGGCGGCCCGCTCGCCTTCAACGACAAGGGCCAGAACGTCAACATCGCCTCGGCCGCGCTGCAGAACCTGGAGCGCAGGCCGACCGTGGTGCTGCCGGCGGAATCGGCGGAAGCCGCGCCGGTCTTCCCGATGCCCGGCTGGGGCGACGCCAAGCGCGGTTAGGGTCATCGACGATGCCGCTTTGCGTGTTCAAACCCTCCCCCTTGCGGGGAGGGTGGACGGCGCGAGAGCGCCGGCCGGGTGGGGGTATATCGAAAAAGAAAATCCCCAATCCGCTTTCTCCAGTTTGGACATTCCCGGAGCATTCGCTCACGTCTCCAAGGTTCTTTCTGACCCCCACCCCTGACCCCTCCCCGCAAGGGGGAGGGGGACTGGGCAATGCCCGGATCGCGCGGCCATGACCCCGACGATCGTCGCCACCGTGCTCATCGGCGGCATCCTGACCGGCTGCGTCTACGCGCTGATGGCGCTCGGCCTGTCGGTCATCTTCGGCGTCATCCGGGTGGTCAATTTCGCCCATGGCGAGATGATGGCGGTGGCCATGTACGCCGCCGTCTTCCTGTTCGCCGCCTTCGGCCTCGATCCGCTTCATGCGCTGCCGCTGGTCGCGGCGGGGCTCTTTGCCTTCGGCTATGCTCTGCAGCGCCGGCTCGTCGAGCCCTTCGTCCGCCGCCCCGAGCACGAGCAGTTCATCCTGCTGCTCGCCGTCGGCGTCATCCTCACCAATGGCGCCCTCATCCTGTTCGGGCCTGAGGCGCGCGGCATCATGACAGACTACGCCTTCGATTCTTACGCGGTCGGCGACATCATCATCGACAAGACAAAGACGATCGCCGCGATCGCCGCAATCATCGCCGCCGCAGGCCTGCTCGGCTTCTTCCGCTTCGCCCGCACCGGCAAGGCGATCCGCGCCTGCGCCGACAATCTCATCGGCGCCGAGGTCATCGGCCTCGACGTCAAGCGGCTCTATACCCTGACGTTTGCGGTCGGAACGGCGTGCGTCGGCGTCGCCGGCACGCTGCTGGCGATGATCATCGAGGTCACCCCGGCGCTTGGCCCGGAACTGACCCTGCTCGCCTTCGTCATCGTCATTGTCGGCGGGCTCGGCTCGATGCCCGGCGCGATTTTCGGCGGCGTGCTGATCGGCGTCTCCGAGGCGCTCGCCGGCCTCTTGATCGTGCCGTCGATGAAATCGATGCTGAGTTTCGCGCTGTTGATCGTCATCCTGGTGCTGCGGCCCGAAGGCCTGCTTGGGCGGCGGCCGTCATGATCCGCAACCTTGCCACCGAACTCTCGACGCGCGACGCAGTCGCGGCAACTACGCTCGTACTCCTGCTGGTCGCCGCGCCGTTTGTCGTCGGCGACTACTTGCTGTCGGTGATCCTGATCATTCTCTATTTCGCCTATGTGGGTCAGGCCTGGAATTTGATGATGGGGATCGCCGGCCAGCTTTCGCTTGGCCACGCGCTCTATGTCGGCCTCGGCGCCTATACCGCGGCCGCGCTCTTCGTTCACTTTGACGTGCCGCCGGCGATCGGCCTCTTTGCGGCGATGGCGGTCGCTGCGCTGGCCGGCGCCGTTATCGGCTTTCTCGCCTTCCGCTTCGGCATTTCCGGCGTCTATTTCGCGCTTTTGACCATCGCGTTCGCCGAGTTCACGCGCATCCTCTTTTCCCATTTCGACTGGGTCGGCGCCACCAGCGGCTTCTTCCTGCCGGTGGAGAACCGCACCAGCAGCGACCTCGTCAATCTGCGCGGCACGTCCGTGATGTTCTATTACGTGATCCTGACGCTCGCCGCCGGCGCGCTGGTGTTTGTGCGCCTGCTCGCGGGCACCCGGCTCGGCTATTACTGGCGCGCCATCCGCGAGGACCAGATCGCCGCCCAGGCGCTCGGCATCAACGTCTTCCGCTACAAGATGCTGGCGGTGGTGATCTCCGCGGCGATGACTGCGGTCGGCGGCGTCTTTCTCGCCTTTTACTACAACAATCTCTTTCCGACCGACGTGTTCGGCATCCACCGCTCGATCGAGATCATCGTGGCGCCGATCATCGGCGGCCTCGGCACCTATTTCGGCCCGGTCGTCGGCGCCTTCCTGATCGGCATCCTCGGCGAGGGGCTGACCAACGCCACCGAAGCCGCGGGTATCCAGACCGCCGGGATAAAGCAGCTCGTCTACGGCGTGATCCTGCTCCTCATCATCAAGCTGGTGCCGGGCGGGCTGTGGCCGCTGATCGCCCGCCGCCTCGGCTTCAGCATAAAGGAACGGCGAAAATGAGCGCACCGATCCTTGTCATCGACGATGTCAGCAAGTCGTTCCGCGGCCTGCGCGCGGTCGCCGCGGTCTCGTTCGACGTGCGCGCCGGTTCGATCACCGCGCTGATCGGGCCGAACGGCGCCGGCAAGACCACGCTCTTTAACGTCATCGCCGGCGTCTTTGCGCCGGACCGCGGCCGCATCGTCTTTGCCGGCGCGGACGTCACCGGCCGCCGGCCGGACCTTATCTGCCATGCCGGGATCGGCCGCACCTTCCAGATCGTGCGCCCCTTCCCCGGCCTCTCTGTCGAAGAGAACGTCACTATTGGCGCGCTCCGCACCGGCACAGCGGTGTCGGCCGCGCGGCGCCGGGCCGGCGACATCCTCGACCTTCTCGGCCTTTCCGCCAAGGCGCGGGAGCTTGCCGGCACCCTCACCCTGCCCGAGCGCAAGCGGCTCGAGGTCGCCCGCGCGCTTGCGACGGAACCGAAGATCCTGCTGCTCGACGAGGTGATGGCGGGCCTCCGCCCCGGCGAGACCGACGAGATGGTCGCGGTTTTCCGCAAACTCAACGCCGAGACCGGCATCACCATTTTCTTGATCGAGCACGTCATGCGCGCCGTCATGGCGCTGTCCCAGGACGTCGTGGTGCTCAATCACGGCCGGCTGATCAGCCGCGGCACGCCGGCAGACGTGGTTCGCGACCCGGCCGTGCTCGAATGCTATCTCGGCGAGGACGAGGAGGCGTGATGTCCGTCTTCGCCACGCCATCATTCACGTCATTGCCGGACGTGTTCCGGCAATCCAGGCAAAGAGGCGCAAGAGCAAATGGCCTGGACCACCGGGACGAGCCCGGTGATGACTCCTATCTGGGGACCGCGTGATGCTGAAAGTCGCCAATCTCAGCCTTGCTTACGGCGATGCCCAGGCGCTCGACGACGTGTCGTTCGAGGTCGCCGAGGGCGAGATCGTCGCGCTCGTCGGCGCAAATGGCGCCGGCAAATCCTCGCTGATCCGGGCGATCGCCGGCATGGAGAGACCGGCCGCCGGCACCATCACCTATCGCGGCACCGAGATCACCGGCTGGCCGAGCCACAAGGTCTGCGAGATCGGCATCGGCCAGGTCGCCGAAGGCCGCCAGGTCTTTCCCTCGCTGACGGTTCTGGAAAACCTCGAACTGGGCGCCATGCTGCGCCGGGCGCGGGCCGGCGAGGCGCGCAATCTCGACCGCGTCTATACGCTCTTTCCCCGGCTTGCCGAGCGCCGCGGCCAGGCCGCCGGCACGCTTTCGGGCGGCGAGCAGCAGATGCTGGCGATCGGCCGCTGCCTGATGGGCGAACCGGAACTGATCATGTTCGACGAGCCCTCGCTCGGCCTGGCCCCGACCATCGTCCAGGAGGTGCTGAAGACCATCCGGCAATTGAACGCCGACGGGCTTTCCGTCGTCCTCGTCGAGCAGAATGTGGCGCTGTCGCTGAAGATCGCCGGCCACGGCTATGTGCTCGAAAACGGCCGCATGGCGATGACCGGCAGCGGCGCGGACCTGCTCAACGACGACCGCGTGCGGCAGGCGTATTTGGGGTTGTGAGGGGCTCAGGAAAGCCCTCTCCCCTCGGGGAGAGGGTTGGGTGAGGGGGAAAAAACCAGATCACCCTCACCCGACTACGACCAACGGCTCAGCTTCGCTTCACCGGGTCTTCGTTGCCCTCTCCCTCGAAGGGAGAGGGAAAAGCCGGCAGCTTTTCAGAGGTAAGGGCTGCCTCCGCCTCTTTTCAACGGGAGGAGGGTGATTTGCCGACAGCGGTGCGGCATGATGCGGATAACGATCAAGAACCGCAGCACCAAGGACTGCCTTGGGGCGGGAGGACCACCATGACCGACGCACCGCGCGCCACGCTGAACTTTGCTCCTGCCGAGGTCGAGCGCGAGGAAATCGGCGGTGGCGGCTTCATCCTGCGTTCGCCGATGGCGCTGAAGCCTCATGCGAAGAATATCAGCGAATGGCTGGTGCACTGGGCGGAAGCCGCCCCCGACCGGACCTTCCTCGCCGACCGGGAAACGCCGGCCGATAGCTGGTGGCTGCTTCCCTATCGGAGCGCCCATGACGCGGTCCGCGGCATCGCCCAGGCGCTCCTCGATCGCGGGCTTTCGGTCGATCGGCCGCTGATGCTGTTGTCCGACAATTCGATCCGCAACGCGCTGATGCAGCTTGCGGCCATCTATGCCGGCATCCCGTCGGTGCCGGTGTCGCCGGCCTATTCGCTGATGAGCCAGGATTTCGCCAAGCTCAAATACATCCACGATCTGATCCGCCCCGGACTGGTGTTCGCCGATGACGGCGCGAAATACGGGCGAGCGCTTGGCGCGCTCGATCTCTCCGGAGCCGATCTGGTGATCGCCGCCAATATCCCGGACGGCGTGTCCGCGACGAGTTTCGACCTGTTCGCGGATACCGAGGCCACCGCCGCCGTCGATGAAGCGCGCGAGGCAACCGGCCCCGACACGATTGCCAAAATCCTCTTCACTTCAGGTTCGACCGGCACACCGAAGGGCGTCATCAACACCCATCGCATGCTCGCCTCCAACCAGCAGGCGATCGCGCAAATGTGGCCGTTCATCGAGGAGAAGCCGCCGGTCACCGTCGACTGGCTGCCCTGGAACCACACCTTCGGCGGCAATCACAATTTCAACATGATGCTGAGGAATGGCGGCACGCTCTACGTCGATCGCGGCAAGCCGGCGCCGGGCCTCGTCGACACGACCATCGCCAATCTCGGCGAAATCGCCCCTACGGTCTATTTCAACGTGCCGCGCGGCTTCGACATGATCATCCCGGCCATGGAGGCCGACGAGCGCTTGCGCGATAAATTCTTCTCCCGCCTCGACACCGTGTTTTATGCCGCCGCGGCGCTTCCCCAGAACCTCTGGGAGCGGCTCGAAGCGCTCTCGGTCGCGGCCCGTGGCGAGAAGGTGGTCATGACCTCGGCCTGGGGCGCGACCGAGACCTCGCCGCTCGTTACCAGCGTGCATTTCCCGATCGATCGGGCCGGCGTCATCGGGCTGCCCGCCCCCGGCAGCGAACTGAAGATGATCCCGAATGCCGGCAAGCTGGAGCTCAGGGTGCGCGGGCCCAACATCACGCCCGGCTATTTCCGCAATGACGAGCTGACCAAAGACGCCTTCGACGCCGACGGTTTTTACAAGATCGGCGATGCCGGCAAGCTCGCCGATCCCGACGATCCGGCCAAGGGCGTTGTTTTTGACGGCCGCGTCGCCGAGGACTTCAAGCTGCTTACGGGAACCTGGGTCAATGTCGGCAAGGTCCGGATTGAGGCGCTCGCCGCCGGCAGCCCGGTGATCCAGGACGCCGTCATCGCCGGCCACGACCGCGACGAGATCGGCCTGCTCATCTTCCCCAATCCCGCCGGCTGCGCCGCAATCGCCGGGCTGGAAGCGACGACGCCGCTTGCCGAACTGATTTGCCATGCCAAGGTCAGGGCCCATCTGCAGAACGCCCTCACCGGCTATAACGACGCCCACAAGGCATCGAGCGAACACATCGGCCGCGCCGTCTTCCTCGACCGCCCGCCCTCGATCGACGCCAACGAGATCACCGACAAGGGCTACATCAACCAGCGCGCCGTGCTCGACTGCCGGGCCGACTGGGTCGAGCGGCTCTATTCGGAAGATGCGGCGGTGATCGTGATGTAGGGAGGGCGTGCGGCCGGGTTTTCTGCAATGGAATTGTATGATAGCTTCGAATCATGCAAGAAGCTGTCAAACTCGACGAATTCGACCTGAAGCTGGT
This sequence comes from Rhodobiaceae bacterium, assembly GCA_028278505.1. GTDB lineage: Bacteria > Pseudomonadota > Alphaproteobacteria > Rhizobiales > JAKPQE01 > JANQEG01. The sequence continues at coordinate 12,914 of JANQEG010000014.1, read as the reverse complement.
TGCGGCGATCCTGCGCGACGGCGCGCTCAGCAATCAGGGCCTGTCGGAACGGGTCGGCCTGTCGGCCTCGCAATGCTCGCGCCGGCACATGCGGCTGATCGATCTCGGCGTCATCAAGGGCTACCGCGCCGTCGTCGATGCGGAAATGCTCGGCTTTGCGATCCTCGTCTTCGTGCGCGTGACGCTCGCCGCGCACGGCCCGAAAAACACCAGGAAATTCCGTGACCTGGTCGAGGAGACCGACGAGATCCAGGAGGCGCACATGCTCGCCGGCGACGCCGACTATTTGCTGAAGGTGATCGTCAAGGATCTGGCGGCGCTCTCCGACCTCGTCAACGGCGTGCTGCTGGCGCACGATTCGGTGGCTCGGGTGCGCTCCGACATCGTGCTGGATTCGCTGAAGGAAGAGGGCCGGCTGCCGATCCATCCGGAAGAGGCGCGGACGTAGGGGGCGTGCTGCTGCGGCAACCCAGCGACGCGCCGCAGACCGGTTGCCGGAGCAGGGATTCTTGCTCTCGGAATGCAGCGCCTGGGCGCATCTCCTGTCATTGCCGGGCCGTGACGGCTATCCGCTCCGGCCGATGTTCGGGGCCTTTCGGCCCGCAGACTTCGCTGTCGCGATACGGCCCGCCACCGGCATACCGTGCGGAGCGGGGCAATGGGTCCCCGCGTCCGCGGGGACGGTGGTATTTGGTTGGCGTGTGAGCACAATTACCCACCTTCCCCGCGAAAGCGGGGAACCATTGGCGGCAGCGAAAGTATAAATGTATCAAAGCTTTGTCGAAACGCTGAAATCGTCCCCATACGCCCGCAAGATCGCTTCGACGCTGTCGTCGGCCGGGAAGTCCAACGCGCCGGCGCGCCCGGTATCGACCGCGGCCGGCCACGACGAAACCATCTCGGTGACCTCGTCGTCGGGGGCGAAGCGGATGTGATCGGCGGTGTCGCGGCCGGTGATTTTTTCAAGCGCATCGGCGATCTCGCGCACCGTCGTCGTCAGCCCCGGCATGGCGATGGCGCGGCGGCCGGCAAGGCCCTCGGTCGCGATCGATGCAGCATGGACGAGCTGGGCAATTGTCGTCTCCGACGACGCCACCCAATGGGCGAGATCCTCGGGCACCGGGACGACCGCCTCGCTGCCGTCAAAGGCGGCGCGGACGATCTCCGACAGATAGCCGGTGGTGGCGCCGGCGCGGGGCCCCTCCTGGGGGAATATGGCAGCGAGGCGCGGCGCGACGCCGTCGATGAAGCCGCGCCGGGAATAATCCTCGATCAGAAGCTCGATGATCGCCTTTTGCACCGCATAGGAGCCGGTCGGCGCCGCCGGCTCGCCGTCCGCGGCCGGGCTGATCACGTAGGAACTCGCGAACACCAAACGCGGACAGTGTTTCGTGGCGCGGATCGCCTCGAAAAGCTGGCGGTTGCCGTCGAGATTGAGGCGATAACCGGCGTCGAACTCGGCTTCCGCATGGGCCGGCAGGGCGGCTGCAAGCTGAAAAATCACGTCGGGGTGGGAATTGACCAGCCGGGCGGGCTCGCCGAAGCTGGCGAAATCGCCGGCAAGGGCTTCGACCGGAAACGGCGTTTCCTCGGGCACCGGCGGCGGGATCAGATCGTAAAGCGTCAGCCGGGTGATCGGCGTGCAGACGATCTCGCCATCTTCGAAAAGCTTCGCGGTCAGTCCGCGGCCGAGGCGGCCGGCGGCGCCGATGATGAGGACATGCATGACGGTACTCCTTGACTCCCAGCGCCGCTGACATTGGCGAGGAAGGCGCGGGCGTCAAGCGACAATTGATATAGCGGCTCGGTGCTTCGGCAGTGTTGGCGAAGATCGATGCCTTGATCGTCCCCTCCCCTTTGTGGATTTCTCTGCAAAAAGGGAGATCCGATTGTCAAGGCTGACCGCAAACGAATTTGCCTGCGGCCAGAGCCACAATGGACCCCCACCTGCGTGGGGGTGACGCTGGAGAATGTGGATTGTCAGCGAATCACCTGCGCGTTCGCCATTCCCGCGAAGAGCCTGTCCCCGCGCAAGCGGGGACGGGAATCCAATAAGGCCTGACCGAACATACACTTGCCCGCCGCTGTCGCTCCAATGACCTCCGGCTTTCGCAGAAGAATCCCTTGTGGGGAGGGGGTCAAAAGAACAAAAAAATCAATTGCGTTCGCTTGCGCTCACGGCTTTTTCTTGACCCCCCATCCTAACCTTCCCCCACAAGGGGGGAAGGAATTCAATCGTGCCTGGATCGAACGGTATGGCCAAATGCCCTGGCGAAAATCCAAAAAAGCAGCCAGCCGCAATCGTGAAGCCCGCGTGTCACCCACGCCGACCATCGACATCCTTTTCCCGAGATTGATTTTCCGGCCCCTGCCGTCACAATGCCGGCCGCATACCGACGGCAGCAGAAAGGAAACCGGACCGTGCGGACAATCGCGGCATTCGACCGGATCGGCGAGGAGAACGCCTTTGCGGTGCTGGCGCGGGCCGGCGCACTTGCTGCCGAAGGCCGCGACATCATCAATCTCGGCATCGGCCAGCCCGATTTCGAGACGCCGGCGCACATCGTCGAGGCGGCGGTCAAGGCCTTGCGGGACGGCTATCACGGCTACACCCCGGCAACCGGCATCCTGCCCCTGCGCGTGGCCGTTGCCGCCGATATCCAGCGCCGGCTTTCGGTCGAGATATCGCCCGAGCGGGTGCTCGTCGTGCCCGGCGGCAAGGTCACCATGTTCGCCGCAATCCTGATGTTCGGCGCGCCCGGCGTCGACATCCTCTATCCCGATCCGGGCTTTCCGATCTACCGCTCGATGATCGAGTTTACCGGCGCCCGGCCGGTGCCCGTGCCGATCCGCGAGGAGAACGGTTTTGCGTTTTCGGCCGAAGAGGCGTTGTCGCTGATGACGCCGGCAACGCGGCTCGTCATCCTCAATTCGCCGGCCAACCCGACCGGCGGGGTGACGCCACGCGCCGAGATCGAGGCGCTCGTCGCCGGATTGGCGGCGCGGCCGGATATCGCGGTGCTTTCCGACGAGATCTACGGCCAGCTCACCTATGACGGCGCCGAACACGTTTCTCTCCTGGAATTTCCCGAAATCCGCGACCGGGTGATCCTGCTCGACGGCGCCTCCAAGACCTATGCGATGACCGGCTGGCGGCTCGGCTGGTCGGTGTGGCCCGACGGGCTCTATGACAAGGCACGCAAGCTCGCGGTCAACGCCTGGTCCTGCGTCAACGCCGCGACCCAATGGGCGGGCGTCGCCGCGCTCAACGGGCCGCAGGACTGCGTCGCCGAGATGGCCGCCGCCTTCGACAATCGGCGCCGGATCGTCGTCGACCGCCTCAACGCGCTGCCGGGGATCGCTTGCGCGAAGCCGAAGGGCGCGTTCTATGCGTTCCCGAACATCTCCGCGACCGGCTGGGCGGCAAAAGACCTGGCCGCCGCGCTGCTCGAAAAAGGGGGCGTCGCCACCATTGGCGGACCCGATTTCGGCGTCTGCGGCGAGGGCTATATCCGCGTCTCCTACGCCGCCTCGCGCAAGGATATCGAGCGGGCGATCACCCGCATCGACAACTTCCTCGGCCGCAACAGCCCCTAATTCGTGATCACCTCCGGCCCCATCAGCGCCGTCGGGATCAAGGTCGACAGCCACGGGATGTAGGTCACCAGGACCAGGAACACGGCGAGGATCATCAGCCACGGCAGCGCCGCCTTGACCACGTTCATCACCGGCATGCCGGCGACGCCGGAGGTGACGAACAGGTTGAGGCCGACCGGTGGCGTGATCATGCCGATCTCCATGTTGACGACCATGATGATGCCGAGATGGATCGGGTCGATGCCGAGCTGGATGGCGATCGGGAAGACCAGCGGCGCGACGATGACGATAAGCCCCGACGGCTCCATGAACTGGCCGCCGATCAACAGGATGATGTTGACCACGATCAGGAACATCCACCAGGAGAAGCCGTAATCGAGCATCGCCGCGGCGATCGTCTGCGGCACCTGTTCGGTGGTCAGCACGTGCTTGAGGATCAGCGCGTTGGCGATGATGAACATCAGCATGATGGTCAGCCGGCCGGCTTCCAGCAGCGTCTTCTTGGTCTCGGGGTGGAAAATCGCAGGCACGAAGCCGATGGCGATGGCGCCGAGATTGCGGACTGCTGCCGAACCGAGCGCCTCGCCGTCCTTGCGCCAGGGCACGTTCTTCAGCGGCCCCATGTCGCGATAGACGAAATTGGCGATCAGGAAGGCGTAGACGGCGGCGACCGCCGCCGCTTCGGTCGGCGTGAAGATGCCGCCATAGATGCCGCCGAGGATGATGACGATCAGCATCAGCCCCCAGAACGCATCGCCGCCCGAGGCGATGATTTCGGCCAATCCCTTCCAATCCTGCGCCGGCAAATTCTTGATCTTGGCGGCGATGTAGATGCCGATCATCAGCATCAGGCCGGCAAGCAGGCCCGGAATGATGCCGGCGAGGAACATGCGCCCGACCGAGACGTCGGTGGCGGCGGCATAGACGACCATGACGATCGACGGCGGAATGAGGATGCCGAGCGTGCCGGCATTGCAGATGACGCCGGCGGCGAATTCGCGCGTGTAGCCGACCTGGCGCATGCCGGCAATGACGATGGTGCCGATGGCGACCACGGTGGCCGGCGACGAGCCGGAGAGCGCGGCAAACAGCATGCAGGCGAAGACGCCGGCGATCGCCAGCCCGCCTTGGACGTGGCCGACACAGGCAATGGCAAAACGGATGATGCGCTTGGCGACGCCGCCGGTCGACATGAAGGCCGATGACAGGATGAAGAACGGAATCGCCAGAAGCGTGAAATGCTCCATCGATTCAAAGAGCTTGCCGGCGATCGAGGCGAGCGAATCGGTGGAGAAGAAGATCAGGATGAGCGCGCTCGACAGGCCAAGCGAGACGGCGATCGGCACGCCGATCGCCAGGAAGCCGAGCACCATCAAGAACAGGAGGGCGGCAACCATGTGATCAGCCCTCCCGCTTGGCCGCGGCGGCGGCTTCTTCGACCATCTCCTCGGCTTCGTGGCTGGCAATCAGCAGATTGCGTTTGCCGCGCCAGATATCCCAGCCGGCCTGCAGGAACCGGAACAGCAGCAAGGCGAGGCCGAACGGCAGGATGAAATAGGGAATGTAGCGCGGAATCCGATCATAGACGGGTTCGCCGTCCTCGATCAGGCCGAACATCGACTGCATCCAGAGCGGGAAGTGCACATCCTCGACTTCGAGGAAGGCGAGCTGGAAGGCGAATTTCGACCAGTACTCCCAGGCGCCGATCAGGAAGATGACGGTGAAGGCGAGGCAGGCGAGCGTGGCCAGCAGCGCCAGCATCTTCTGCACCGGCCGGGTGAAGGTGTTGACGACGGCATCGACGCCGAGATGGGCCGAGATCTTTACCCCGTAGGACGCCCCGAAGATGACCAGCCAGGCGAACAGATAGGTGGTCAGCTCCAGCGCCCATAACAGATTGGAATTGAAGACGTAGCGGGCGACGACATTGGCGAAGGTGATGGCCGTCATCAGGCCGAGGAGGACGGCGATCGCGGTCTCTTCGATGGTGTTGACGATACGTGACAGCATATTCCCCCCACTCGGTGTCGTTTCCCTGGGATGCGGGCGCTCACGATGTGCCGGACACCGTCGCTACCGCTTGTTTTTGTTCAGCGTAGCGGCGCGCGGGCCGCGCCGCCACAAATGATCAGTCTAGCCGATCAACGCGGCCTGCACACCCTCAACAAACGCAAAGGCGCGGCCGGTGCCGCGCCAGGCTTTTGAAGGATGGTTCGCGGATTTCGAAAACGCCGCCCCGGGGAGCCGGGGCGGCGATGTCGGACGCGTGTCAGTTGGTGGCGTTGGAGGCCTTGGCGGCGGCGATCAGATCGGCGCCGATGTCGGCTTCGAACTTGGCCCAGACCGGCTCCATCGCCGTCTTCCAGGCCTGGCGCTGCTCAGGCGTGAGCTGGCGCACGGTCGAGCCGGCGTCGATGACCTTCTGGCGGTTGGCGAGGTTGATCTCCCGCGACATGCCGTTGCGCTCGGCGGAAACCTCGGCCAGGACCGCGGTGAGTTCCGTCTTCACGTCATCCGGCACGCCCGACCACCATTCCACCGAGGTGACGACCAGATAGTCGATCAGGCCGTGGTCGGATTCGGTGATGCCGTCCTGCACCTCGAAGAACTTCTTGGTGTAGATGTTCGACCAGGTGTTTTCCTGGCCGTCGACGACGCCGGTCTGCAGCGCGCCGTAGACTTCGGAGAAGGCGAGCTTCTGCGGGTTGGCGTCGATCGCCTCGAACTGCGCCTGCAGCACGTCCGAGGTCTGGATGCGGAATTTCAGGCCCTTGGCGTCTTCCGGCATCAGCAGCGGCCTGTTGGCGGAGATCTGCTTCATGCCGTTATGCCAGTAGCCGAGGCCGAGCAGGCCCTTCTTCTCCATCGAGCGCAGCAGCTTCTGGCCGCCTTCGGAGGCCTGGAAGCGGTTCACCGCATCGATGTTGTCGAACAGGAAGGGCAGGTCGAAGATGCGGAACTTCTTGGTGTACTTCTCGAACTTCGACAGCGACGGCGCCGCCATCTGGACGTCGCCCAAGAGCATCGCCTCGAGCACCTTGTTGTCGTTGAAGAGCTGCGAGTTCGGATAGACCTCCATGCAGGCCTTGCCGTTCATCTTCTCGTTGACGCGCTTCTCCAAGAGCGACGCCGCTTCGCCCTTCGGATGGCCGGTTGCGGCCGTCACATGGCTGAACTTGATGACGATCTCACCGTCGTCGCATTGGGCGAGCGCCGGCGAGGAATAGAGCAGCGCAACGGCCGCGGCAGACAGAACGAGCTTTTTCAACACGTGGACTTCCTCCCAAGTGGATCAAGGCCGGCCCCCCGATACGGAGCCGGCTTCGGATTTATATTAATGCAATGTTAATGCCAGATTGGAAAGGGGTATGTGAGCGGGCCGATATGGGCCAGTGAGGGACACTCACATGAACTTCCTTCGCCGAAAGACCCTGATGTCGTTGGCATCGAGGTCGAACCACTCACCTTTCTGCCGCTTCTCCCTAAACCGATTATGCCAATAAGCTTCGATGCCGCTCGGGTCGTCGGTTTCGATGCTATGGACATGATGGATGCTCTCGGGTAGTTGCAAGCCAATTTCATACTGGCGTCGGTCGGGGTTGTTAGTATTTCCAATTTTATAGAATTTTCCCGACTTAAGCAGGTACACATATCCCGTTGACGCAATGTCCTGTACTACGTCGTCAGAGTGCTTAGGTGCCGTGTCAAGGTGAGGCGTGCAGAGCTGAACGATATCTTCCATGCCGCCTTGTTCATCACAATGAGTTTTAAGGAATTCAGCCAAATCAGCCTTTGCACCCAGGCGAAGCCTAAACGTGTTCGGCGCTGGGAAAGAGCGATCCGAGTGGAACTTCATGTTGATCTCAGCCCAGGTGGGAAATTTCCCTAACTCCCTCATTAGCGAGACCAGTTTTTCGGCCAGGTATTCTTTGTTGTAAGCAGAATTCCAGTCGGCTGATGAAAGCCCTGCTTCAGTCGTGGCCGCGCTCCAATTGGGCCAGTACTTACCGCGCCAGTCAGATTCCCGAATGCCTGATGCCTTGGCGAAGGCTCTTTGCCCAATCTTTGGCGTTCCGATCTCGGCCGCGTAAAGCTTCATCCGCTCAAGAATGTAGTCTCTGTCCATGATGGCAAAGCTACACAGATGCCAACAGCGTTCGCAATAGTCTCAATGAACCTAACGTCTGCTCCGGGTCATCTTCCGTCATTTTCGAGCGGGCGTCAGCCCGCGCGGCAATCCAGAGGCGGCAGGCTCCGCGCTGGATTGCTTCGTCGCTGCGCTCCTCGCAATGACGATGCAGGCGATATTGAGCAAAACGACGAACCGGCCGCCATGTGTCACCGCATACCCACGACCGATCGCCCGCCGTATCGCCCGCTACCCATCCTCCTCCACGCTGACGGCCGCCCCCTGCCCCCGCCCATAACTCCGCATCCACACTACGCGACACAGACATCATCACCACCACCTCTCCCTCGTCACCACCCGGCTTGTCCTTGTGGTCCATTGGCCCGTCAATTTCGCCAACGCAGTGGTGAAAGAACTCAAGCGCTTCTGAGCGCCGGTAGGCCATTGGATTGCCCGCATGAATGAAGCGGGCAATGACGAAGGAAGAGGGGTCGAAACCGTCCCAAGATGCCAAAACAGGAAAAACCCGGCAGAACGGAAATACGCTGCTGTGTCGTGTAGTGTGCTCCGCATCTTGTCGCAAAACGCCTTGCCGGACATGCCGGGCGCCTCACAACACGCCGGAGCCGGTCGCGGCGGCACCTGTAATAGCAACGCGCTTTCAGAAGCTGACGCCGACCCGTCCCGTGCCGCCATACTCGCTGTAGCCGTTGCGGCCGACGACGGCGTAGCCGCGCGCGGTCAGCCTGGCGGTGCCGCCGAGGTTGAGATGAACGCCGCCGCCGATCTCGCCGTCGATCGGATTGTTGTCGAAATTAAAGATGCTCGTGTCATTGGTGACGGCACGCAGCTCCGCCTCGGCAAAAACCTCGCCGCCGTCGAATAAACGCGTCAGGCGAAGCCATGCCGAGGCACGGCCGGTGGCGACCTGGTCGGCGAGACGAGGAAAGCCGAAACTGTCCGTGCTCGCCCCGCGATCCGACCACACCCCGGTCCAGCCGAGGCGGCCGTCGGCGCGCCACATCGGGCCGAGCCGGCGGCGGACATTGACGCCGGCGCCGAAGCCGGCGCGGTGGACGCCATAGCTGTCGACCGCACCGAAACCGTAGTTGAAACTGATCCAGTCATGGCCGTAGAACGCGACGCCGTCGAGCCAGACATCGCGGGTCAGGCCCTTGGCGGCGCGGGCAAAGACGGTGACGCCGTTGAGATCCAAATTGTTGCCGGTAACGCCATCTGCCGCGCCGTGGCGCAGGCCGAGGCCGAAGCCGATGACGGAATCCGGCCCGACACGGATATCGGCGCCGGTGGCGAAAAGCGCCAGCGCTCCATCGACTTCGGTCACGCCCGTTCCGGCGCCGAGATGGCTCGCCGTGGCGCCGCCCCACCAGCGGATATTCCCTGCTCCGCTGAGCGGATCGGCGAGGTATGGCTGTCCGGAGCCGGTGTCGAAGCGGCTCGTCGCCTCACCATTCGATGCGCCGTTGGTCGTTTCGAGCAGCCTGATCGCCTTGAGATTGTCTTCGATCTCCTTCTCCTTGAGGGCGATGTCGTGCTCCAAATTCTTCAGATCGGCTTCGAGGCCCGCAATGCCGGCATTGGTCAGTCCAATTCTATGCTCTTCCCGGTGAAGGCGCTCTTTCTCGGCTTCCAGCCGGCTCTGTTTCGCCTCCAGTTCCGCTCTTTTTTCTTGAACGACATCCCAGAGCGGCTTCGGTCCGTTTACGTCATCCAGTGAAATAGAGCCCCGTTCAAGGAGATATTGGATCCAAGTGTCAGTAAGCATAAAACGTGCCGTTGGCAGTCGGAATATATCATACCACAGCGCATCGAGTTCCCTGTTTACTATTCTCAATTGATATTTTATGTATCCAGGATCGTCATCCTTTATCGAATCCTTTTTCGCTTGTATTTCATTCTTTATTTCATCGCGTTTTCTTTTCATTCTTTGCAATTCGTTTTGATTGTCGATGAGCGCTTTGTGCATGAAATCGACAGCTTGAAACCTGTCGGACATCCCGGCGAGGACAAACCGGAATTCGGAGTTCTTCAGGAAATCCTCCAAATGGTTGTCCGGTATGCCGAATATGTTGTCGATGAACTGGCTGCCGGCCAGAGCCGGCGAGGTTTGGTTTAGCAATCCCGCGAATAGGGCCGCCGCCAGGGCTGCGGACATGGCGCCATGACGACCCGCCCGCAGGACAAGCCGGCCGTCGGCAAACAATACGGACAACATCGTTCTACGCCCCCCGTGCTGCCGCATCCCGTTGTCTTGGCGGCAGCCTTTCCCGATCCCCGTCACCGTTCAGTATAAATGGAATGCTCTCTTTCGTCGCTCATCATGCTAACCACAAAAAGCAAGAAATGAAGAGTCCGTTTCGAATCCTATTCGTTAGATGGCTTTCTATCGTCGCTGACATTTAAGCGACATACTGCCTTCCGACGATGGCCGGATTGCGCGACCGCCTTCTCCGACCGATAGCAACATGGCTTTTTCGCCATTGTAAATGAGGTGCGTCGATCAGCCCTGTTTTCCCCGGCAGGTATCGACAGGCGGAGCAGGCCGAATACCAAGGGCGGACAATTCCGCCCCTGCCATTACACACGCTACGCCTGCTCAGACAGGTCTGACGAGACAGGCCTTGATGTTGTCGTCAAAGTAGAAACCGATCCGGTTCATCAATTTCAGCGAGAAGCCGGCTTCGGCGGTCATCTTGCGCAGAGTATCGAGCGTGAAATAGTTGACGTGATCGGGATAGCGAAATCCACACCACTGCGGTCCCACGACGCGCCGGTTGACCGAGCCGAAATTGGGCACCCTGACATACATCACGCCGCCCGGCTCAAGCACGCGATAGGCTTCCTTGAGCAGCCTTGCCGGATCCATCTCGTGTTCCAGAAAAGACCTGGCGAAAACGCCTTTGAAATATCCGTCATCAAACTCCGCGATCCCTTCGACGGCGGGAGCGTGGATGGCATAACCGCCACGCGACCGCATGATTTCATCCGCCTTCTGCCAGAGCGCATGGGAAACTTCGATGCCGAAGGGAATGATCGGTTCGGGCAGTCGCGTACCGCCGCCGCAGCCGATATCGAGCACCCTTCCCTGTCCGAAAATTCTTCTCAACTGGTTGGAAGAGCCGCTTCGGAACAGTTTCAGGCGAAACCGGGTCGCCTTGTCGATCTTGCGCAAAGTGACCTCTCGGTCGCGTCGTTCACTTTCGTCGGCGAAAGTCTTCTCCCAGGCCAGGTCATTGATCAACGCATCATATCTCGGCGCATTTCTGAGAAACACGAACCCGCAATCTTCACACCGGCAAATGACCCAGTCACCGCGCGAATAGATGTCCAGCTTGACGTTTCGATCACTCTTACAGAGCGGACATGAACGTTCGACAATGTCCACCTGCACACTCCCTCGATATCCGGATCGCACGGCACTATTCTATGGTCTTTCGGGGCGAGGTGACAGGCCGCGCCGGCCCGCATCCTCGAAAAGGCCCCGTTCGAACAGCTAGAGCGTCGGGCGACAAGGTTGGTTCAATTCTGTCTTTGCTTGACCTTGTCGCAAATCTGCTCCGTCAGAATGGTTCAACCTTGCCGCCCGACGCTCTAAAAGGCATAGCCGAACGATGCAGCACACTGTCAACCGGAAATGTGAAACATCGGCGGTCGGGCGATTGTCGGATTGGGTCGCCTTGTTGGTCGCAAATGACGAAAGCGGTAGCGCCCGCTACCCGTCCTCCTCGGCGCCGACCGCTTCTTCCTTGGCCAGGCCGTAGCGCTGCATCTTGTCGTAGAGCGCTTTTCTGGAAATACCGAGCGCCTCGTAGACTTGCTTCAGACTGCCGCGGCGTTTGATCTCGGCGGCGATCAGCGCCTTCTCGAACGCCGCCATGCGCTCCGGCAGCGTCGCGTCGGGGTCGTCGGCGGGTGCGGCGGTCGTCGCCGGCGCCCACAGGCCGAGCACGAAGCGGTCGGCGGTATTGCGCAGCTCGCGCACATTGCCGGGCCAGTCATGGGCCATCAGTTCGGCGGTGAGTTCGGGCGTCAGATCGGGGATCTCGCGGCGGTAGCGGGCGCGCGCCTCGCGGGCGAGGTGGTGGAAAAGCAGCGGGATGTCGTCCTTGCGCTCGCGCAGAGGCGGGATCGCGACGCGGACGACGCAGAGCCGATAAAAAAGGTCCTGGCGGAAGCGGCCGCCGGCGCTTTCGGCTTCCAGATCCGATTTGGTCGCGGTGACGAAGCGCAGATCGAGCGGGATTGTCTTGTTGGAGCCGAGGCGCTCGATCGAGCGGGTCTCGATGACCCGCAAAAGCTTGACCTGCAGGTCGAGCGGCATCGATTCGATCTCGTCGAGGAAGACGGTGCCGCCGTTTGCGTGCTCCAGCTTGCCGACGCGCATTTTGTTGGCGCCGGTGAAGGCGCCGGCCTCGTGGCCGAACAGTTCCGATTCAATGATGTCGGCCGGCAGCGCGCCGCAATTGAGCGCGACGAACGGCCGGTCGTGGCGCGGCCCGTGGCTGTGCAGGGCCCGGGCGACCACTTCCTTGCCGCTGCCAGTTTCGCCGGCAATCAGCACGTCGGCGTCGGTCGGTGCCAGGGCGACCACCTCATTGCGCAGCGCGATCATCGCCGGGGTGCGGCCGATCAGGATGCCGTCGAGGTCGGACCCTTGCGCGAGCTCGGAACGCAGCGCCCGGTTCTCCAGCACCAGCCGCCGTTTTTCCATGGCGCGGCCGGCGATCGCGGTGAGCTGGGCGACCGGAAACGGCTTTTCGATGAAGTCGTAGGCGCCGGCCCGCATCGCCTCGACCGCCAGGCGGACGTCGCCATGGCCGGTGATCAGCACCACCGGCAGCGCCGGATCGATCTCGAGCGCCGCCTTCATCAGTTCGAGGCCGTCGATCCCGGGCATGCGGATATCGGTGACGAGCACGCCGTAGAATTCGCGCGAGACGTCCTTCAGCGCACCGTCGGCCTCGGCAAAGGTGCTGACCGTGAAGCCGGCAAGATCGAGGCCCTGGCCGAGCGCGTGGCGCAGTTCGGCCTCGTCGTCGACAATGATCACCGTGCCCTTGTCCATGGCGTTATACCAACCGTCGTGGGATTTGACCCCTCTGACCGGGATGATTTTCCGTCGTGGCACGAAGCGTCCGAGCGCGGTGATGCCATAGCATCATAAGCG
>JANQEG010000099.1 GCA_028278505.1 Rhodobiaceae bacterium | reverse complement strand
GCATCAATTCGGCGACGTTCGAACAGGGATATTTCCTGAAATTCGACGCGTCAGGCGATCGATTGATGTCGTGCCGGTATGCGGCTTTTGGGATGTGTGAATCCCCTAGCGCGAAAGCGGGGAACCATTGGCATCGGCGATAAATCATTGGTCCAGTTGGTAAATTCGAGGCATCGCCCGGATCACTACCGACATACCGTGTTGAGCGGGGCAATAGGTTCCCGCTTCCGCGGGAACGGTGGGTGGTGGGGGCGTCGTCCTATCCTCCCTCCCACCCGAACACATCCCCGTGATCGGGCGTGAGGCGGATTTCGCTCTCTGTTGATTTCCAATTTACCGGTCGCGATCCCCAAATGGGGACGAAGCGGGCGGCGCGCCGCCGAACCGCTGATCCGTTCTCATCCCGATGACCGACACCAAAGAGGTTCTGAAAAATGTCCAAGACAAACATGCTCACCGCCGCCATGGTCGCCGGCGCCGTTACCGCGGTACTCGGCACCGCCGGCCCGGCCGCTGCCGCAGGCGAACAGGAGAAGTGCTACGGCGTCGCGCTGAAGGGCCAGAATGGTTGCTCCGCCGGTCCCGGCACCACCTGCGCCGGCACCTCGACCATCGACTACCAGGGCAATGCCTGGACGTTGGTTCCCAAGGGCACCTGTACCACAATGGAGCTGCCCGGCGACCGCAAGGGCTCGCTCGAAGAGCTCGACCGCGACCTGCCGAGCTGATCGGCGGCGAACGGCATCGCCGCAATATGGGCAGCCTCGACACCTCCGACCGCAGCGCTTTCGGCGATGTCGGCCCGGTCCCGGCCCGTGCCGGGGTCGGGCTGAAGCCCGCCCATTATGACGCTATTCTGGGGAGCCGGCCCGATCTCGGCTTCTTCGAGGTGCACGCGGAAAACTATATGGGGGCCGGCGGCCCGCCGCACCGCTATCTGACCGCGATCCGCGAGTGCTATCCCCTTTCCGTGCACGGCGTCGGGCTGTCGATCGGCGGCACCGGACCGCTCGACACCGCCCACCTCGACCGCCTTGCCGCTGTCGTCGACCGCTATCAGCCCGGCCTCGTTTCCGAGCATCTCGCCTGGTCGAGCCATGGCGGCGTCTTCTTCAACGACCTTTTGCCGCTGCCGCTCAACCAAGCGACGCTCGACACCGTGGCCGAGCACGTCGATCAGGTGCAGGAGCGGCTGAAGCGGCAGATCCTGATCGAGAATCCCTCGACCTATGTGGAGTTCGCCTCGACCACGCTGTCGGAGGTCGAGTTCCTGGAAACGCTGGCGCGGCGCACCGGCTGCGGCCTGCTGCTCGATGTCAACAACGTCCATGTGTCGTGCACCAATCACGGCGGCGATGCGGCCGCCACTATCGACGCCTTCCCGATTGAACATGTCGGCGAAATCCATCTCGCCGGCCACGCCATCGACACCGACGATGACGGCCGGCCGCTGCTGATCGACGCCCATGACCGCCGGATCATCGATCCGGTCTGGGTGCTTTACGGCCGGGCGCTTGACCGCACGGGCCCGGTCCCGACACTGATCGAATGGGACAACGACGTTCCCGACTGGCCGACGCTTCATGGCGAGGCGCTGCTGGCCGAGGCGTGGCTGCGCCGCTCTGCTGACAATCGGGAGGCGTTGCATGCCGCCGCCGGCTGACCTGCAGCCGGCGTTCGCGGCCGCTTTGTTAGGTGCCGAGGCACCGATCCCCGAAGCGATCGCCGCGCGCTATGCGAACCCGCCGCTCCGCCGCTTCAACGTCTACCGCAACACCATCGTCGTCTCGCTCGTCGAGGCGATGGCGGACGCCTATCCCGCCGTCTTCCGCCTCGTCGGCGACGCGTTCTTTCGCGCCACCGCCCGGCTCTTCGTCATCGAGCACCCGCCCGCCTCGCCGGTGCTCCTTGGCTATGGCGCCGGCTTTGCCGATTTCCTGCAAAACTTCCCACCGGCCGCCGGCCTGCCCTATCTGGCCGATGTGGCGCGGCTCGAATGGGCCTGGCTTGCCGCCTATCACGCCGCCGATGCCGAGCCGCTCGACATCGCCGCCCTTGGCGGCCGCGATGACGCCGCGCTTGATGGCGCCACCTTCGACCTTCACCCCTCGCTCGGCCTTGTCGCGTCAGCCCATCCGATCGTTACGATCTTCGCCGCCAACCGCCGCGACGAGCCCGTCGGCGCGATCGATCTGTCGGTCGCCGAGGATGCGCTCGTGGTCCGCCCGGAGGCTGAAGTCGTCGTCCGCCATCTGCCCGCCGGCGGTCATGCCTTCATCGAGGCGCTGCGCGAAGGACGGACGCTGGGCGAAGCGGCCGAAGCCGGCCTCACCGCCGCGTCCGGTTTCGACCTTGCCGCCAATCTGAGCGGACTGTTTACGGCCGGCGCCGTAACCGCCATTAATACGCCATCACCGGAGTAACGATCGATGTCCCTGATTGCACGACTTGCGGCGGTTCACCACGGGACTTTCGCCAGACTGCAGGCCGCCCTCGACGGCTGGTTTCTGGAATTTTCGGCGCGCTTCGTCTTCGCTGCCGTGCTGCTGCTCTACTACCTCAACTCGGCGATGACGAAGATCGGCTCGGGCTTTCCCGACATGTTCGTGCCCCAAATCGGCGCCTATGCGCAGATCCTGCCCAAGATCACCGAAAGCGTCGGCTACGACGTCTCGCAGATCGCGTTCTTCCCCCACGGGCTGATCGTCTATGCCGGCACTTATGGCGAGTTCCTGTTGCCGGTCCTGGTCGTGCTCGGCCTCTTCACCCGGCTGGCGAGTCTGGGCATGATCGCCTTCATCGCCGTTCAGACCTATGTCGACATCAATTTCCACGGCGCCGACGAAAAGACCATCGGCGGCCTCTTTGACCGGTTCTCCGATTCGCTGATCAGCGACCAGCGCACGCTCTGGGTCTTCCTGCTCCTCGTGCTCGTGGTGCGCGGTGGCGGTGCCCTGTCGCTTGACCATGTGCTGAAACGCCGTCTGGCCGCCGCGCCGCAGCCGCTTCAGGATTGATCGAACGCGGTCAGTCTTTTGCCTTGCCGAACGCCCGTCGATCGGCCAAAACCGGGCCATGCATTTCGCCAGCGACAACACCGCCGGCGCCTCGCCGAAGATCGCCGAAGCGCTCATTGCCGCCAATTCCGGCACTGCCGCCGCCTATGGCAATGACGATCTGACGGCGGCGGTCGAACGGCGCCTGTCCGCCGTCTTCGAACGCGATGTCGCCGCCTTCCTGGTGGCGACGGGCACGGCGGCGAACGCCTTGTCGATCGCCGCGTTGTCGCCCGCCTGGGGCGCCGTCTTCTGCCACCGTGAAAGCCATCTGATGATCGACGAATGCGGCGCGCCGGAATTCTATTCCGGCGCCAAGCTCGTCGGCATTGGCGGCGATTGCGGCAAGCTGACGCCGGCGGCGGTCGCAGCGACCTTCGACGAATTCCTGCCCGGCTTCGTCCATCAGGTGCAGCCGGCCGTGCTCAGCCTCACCCAGGCGACCGAGGCCGGCACCGTCTATAGCGCGAGCGAGATCGCCGCGCTCGTCGATAGCGTCCGCCCGCGCGGGCTCGCCGTTCACATGGACGGCGCCCGCTTCGCCAACGCGGTTGCGGCTCTCGGCGTCGCCCCCGCCGACATCACCTGGCGTGCCGGCGTCGATGCGCTTTCGCTCGGCGCCACCAAGAACGGCGCCTTCCTCGCCGAAGCCGTCATCTTCTTCGACAAGGCGCGGGCGGAGAATTTCGGCTATTTGCGCAAGCGCGCCGGCCAGCTCATCTCCAAGGGCCGCTTCGTCGCCGCCCAGTTCGACGCCTGGCTCACCGACGATCACTGGCTCGACCTCGCCCGCCACGCCAATGCCATGGCGGCACGGCTTGGCGCCGGCATCGCCGCTGCGCCGAATGCGCGGCTCGCCTGTCCGGTCGAGGCCAACGAAGTGTTCGCGATCCTGCCCGCCGCCCTCGACAAGCGCCTGCGCGGCGCCGGTGCCGCCTACCATCCCTGGGCCGGCCACGGCCTCAGCAGCACCGAGACGGCCGCCGACGAGGTGCTGGTCCGGCTCGTCGCGAGCTTCGCCACCACGGCGGACGACGTCGACCAATTCATCGCCCTGCTCAACGAGCCCGGCTAAGCATTTCTGTCCGCGCGCCGCGCCCCCTCCCGTCGTCATTGCCCGCTGCCCAGCGGGCCATCCATTGGCAGCGGCGACGCGATCGCCGGCAAGAACCGACTCCCGCTGGCTTGAAGGCGACCGGATTTCCTTAGAAATCTCCGGGTTTTAGCGGCAATCAGCTTGACAATGTGACGGTCCGAGCCTACCTCTGCGCGGGCTGTAGGGTGGGGTTTCAAGCAGGGTTTCGGGGGAGCGGCCAGCGTGCTTGGCATAGCCACCAGCGACAAGTTCCGGCTCGGCCCGCTGACCCATCAGCGCGGCGACCGCACGCTCGTCATGGGCATCCTCAATGTTACCCCCGATTCCTTTTCCGACGGCGGCGCCTTCATCGATCCGGCGGCCGCTTCCGCCCACGCCGAGAAGATGGTCGCGGCCGGCGCCGACATCATCGATGTCGGCGGCGAATCCACCCGTCCCGGACACACCGAAATCGATGCCGAGGAAGAACGCGCCCGCATAATGCCGGTCATCGCCCGTCTGGCGAAGTCGCTTGCCGTGCCGATCTCTATCGACACCGCCAAGGCCGAGGTCGCCGAAGCCGCGCTTGAGGCCGGCGCGACCGTCGTCAACGATGTCTGGGGCCTGCAGCGCGACCCCGATATGGCCGGCATCGTCGCCCGCCATGGCGCCTCGCTCGTCGCCATGCACAACCGCGACGCTGTCGACGCCGACATCGATATCCTCGCCGACATTCGCGCCTTCTTCGCTAGAACGCTTAAGATCGCCGCCGCGGCCGGCATTGCCGACGACCGCATCGTGCTCGATCCGGGCTTCGGCTT
Source organism: Rhodobiaceae bacterium (assembly GCA_028278505.1). Taxonomy (GTDB): domain Bacteria; phylum Pseudomonadota; class Alphaproteobacteria; order Rhizobiales; family JAKPQE01; genus JANQEG01. Next base: position 3,665 of record JANQEG010000099.1, on the reverse strand, counting down.
CGGCAAGACGGTGGAGCAGAACCTCGACATCCTCGCCCGGCTCAGTGAACTGAAAGCCCTTGGCCGGCCGCTGCTGATCGGCACCTCGCGCAAATCGACGATCGGCAAGGTGCTCGACCGGCCGGTCGATGAGCGGCTCTACGGCACCATAGCGACGAATGTGATTGCGATTGCCGGCGGGGCCGATATCGTGCGGGTCCACGATGTCGCCGAACTGGTCGACGCGGCCAGGATGACGGACGCCGTCATGCGGAGGAGTAATGGCTGACGACGCGATCCGCCTCATCAACATGCCGTTCTACGCCCATCACGGGGTCCACCCGGAGGAGGCGAAGCTCGGCCAGCGCTTCTATTTCGACGTTTCCTGCGGCCTCGACCTGTCTGCGGCGGGGCGATCGGACAATTATGCCGACGCCGTCTGCTACGAGCAGATCTACCGCACCGTCGAGGGCGTGGTGACCGGCTCCCGCTTCCATCTCCTCGAGGCGCTCGGCGAAAAGATCGCCGGTGAACTTCTGGAGCGGTTCCCGGATGTTCGTTCCGTCGAAGTGGCGATCCGCAAGCCGAACGCGCCGATCGTCGGCTTCATGGACCATGTCGAGGTCGTTGTCCGGAGGAACCGTCATGGGTGAAGCGGCGATCGCGCTCGGCAGCAATGTCGGCGATGCGGTCGATAATCTCGACCGCGCCATCGCCGCAATCGCCGCAACGCCCGACATCCGGGTCGATGCGGTCTCGCCCTTCTATCGGACCGCGCCCTGGGGCGTCACCGACCAGGACTGGTTCGTCAATGCCTGCGTCGCGGTCGACACCGTGCTTTCGCCGCGCGGCCTGCTGCAGCGCTGCCTGGAGATCGAGACGGAAATGGGCCGGATCCGCGACCGCCGCTGGGGGCCGCGGCTGATCGACCTCGACCTCCTTTATTTCGGCGATCTGGTCATCGACGAGCCCGATCTCAAGGTCCCGCATTTGCGCCTTTTCGAGCGCGCCTTCGTGCTCGTGCCGCTCGCCGACATCCGCCCCGACCGGACCATCCAGGGCCGGCGCATCGCCGATGCCCTCGCAGAAATCGACCGTTCCGACATCGTGCCTGTGGGAACGGCCGCCATGGCGCTCGCCGAGGCCGGCGAGTAGTCAATTCTCCCCGAACGTCTCCGCCGCCTTTGTCCGGCAGCGCCAGGAGAGCGTCAGCCCGCGCGCCGACAGGAACGCCAAAAGCGCCAGCCACAGGCCGTGATTGCCGAGCACCGGCACCGCCAGTCCCCACACCGCCAGATAGACGGCGAGCGAGGCGAGCATCATGTTGCGCATCTCCGCCGACCAGGTCGCGCCGATGAAGATGCCGTCCATCTGGAAGGCGACGACGCCGAGCACCGGCGTCAGCGCCGCCCACACCAGATAGGTCCGGGCCGCAAGCCGCGTCTCCGCCGAGGTCGTCATCAGATCGATGATCGCCGGGCCGGCGACAAGCAGGATCGCCGACAACGCACCGGCGAGCACGAAACCCCAGATGAGCGTCAAGCGCACCGCCGCATCGAAGGCCGGGCGCCAGCGCGCACCGACGGCGCGGCCGGCGATCTGCTCGGCCGCAGCGGCAAAGCCGTCGAGGAAATAGCCGCCGAAGATGAAGAAGTTCAGCAGCAGCGCATTGGCCGCCAGCACCACCGTGCCGGCGCGGGCGCCCTGGGCGGTGAAGAAGGCGAACGCAAAGAGCAGCGAAAACGAGCGGATCATGATGTCGCGGTTGATCCCGACGAGGCGGCGGAACCGCGCCTTGTCGAAAATGACGGAGACGGCCGGCAGCGGCCGGCCGCCGCCGAACCGCGCGACGAGCAGAAGCCCGACGACCATCGTCGCCAGTTCCGCCAGGACGCTGCCCCAGGCGACCCCGGCAACGCCCCAGCCGCGCCACAGCACCAGGTAGAGGCTGAGCGCGATGTTGAGGAGGCTGAGCAGGATTTGCAGGGCGGCGCCGATCCGGGTCCGGCCGATGCCGACGAACCAGCCGAGCACCGCATAGTTGACGAGCGCGAACGGGCTGGCGAGCACACGGATGGTGAAATAGTCGCCGACGACCACGGCGACTGCCGGCTCCGCCCCCATCAACGCGAGCGACAGCCACAATATCGGCCCCTGCAGGGCGACGAGGGCGGCGCCCGACAACACCGCGATCAACCCGGCGCGGAGAAACACCGCGTTCTGCTCGACCGCATCGTCGGCGCCGAGCGCCTGGGCGGCGAGCCCGGTCGTGCTCGCCCTTAAAAAATTGAACGTCGTCAGCAGGATGTCGAAGATGACGGCACCGACGGCGATGCCGCCGATCAGCACTGCATCGCCGAGCTGGCCGATCACGGCCATGTCGACGATGCCGACGAGCGGCGTCGACAGATAAGCGAACGTCAACGGCAGCGCGATGCCGACGACGCCGCGGCTCGTCACAGTGAAGGCGCGGGGTTCGCCGCCGCTCACAATACCGCCTCGCGGGCAGGGCAATTGCATTTAGTCAGTCGGCTTCCGCGCAACGCCGCTCTTGCGATGGCCATGGAAAACGGCCGGCTGCGCTCGGCCTCCAAAGCCCTCTCCCCTCTGGGGAGAGGGTTGGGTGAGGGGTCTTCACATGACACACGTCCATCACCCTCACCCGACTTCGCCCAGCGGTTCGGCTTCGCCTCACCGGGTCTTCGTATCCCTCTCCCTAGAAGGGAGAGGGAAAGGTCCGCCGTTTCCGCGTATGCAATAGCCCTGGTCTCGCGGGGGGAATGGCCGCCGCCGGCCGCACTGTCGCCGAAACCGGTCATCGGCCTGCTTTCGGGTTATGTGGATTGCCGCCGATGGTCCGCGGCGCTGCGTTCCCGGTCTACACGCAATCGCCGCCGCCGCAAGGCATTTTGTCGCCGATTGCCGCGTCCGCGCGCGCGCCCCATATCCCTCGGGCAGGAGGATACGCCCTGATGTTCGCCCTTCTCGGCCTCGACCACGTTGTGCTCCGGGTTTCCGATCTGGAGGCGATGATCGGTTTTTACCGCGACGTTATCGGCTGCCGGCTGGAGCGCGCCCGCGACGACATCGGCCTTTATCAGCTGCGCGCCGGGGAAAGCCTGATCGACCTTGTCACCGTCGACGGCGAAATCGGCCGCAAAGGCGGCGCGGCGCCCGGCGCAGAAGGCCGTAATCTGGAACATTTCTGCCTGCGTATTGACCCGTCCGACGCCGATGCGCTCGCCCGTCATCTCGCCGCCCACGGGATTGAGGCCGGCCCGGTCGAGCGCCGCTACGGCGCCGACGGCTTCGGCCCTTCGCTCTACGTCCACGATCCGGAAGGCAATGTGGTGGAGCTGAAAGGCCCGCCGGAGCAAGAGGTCTGAGCGCAGTTGAGGCGCCGGCCGAGGGTAACGCCGGCCCGCCCTCCTCCTGCGATCGAACGCTCCGCCGTCTCCCGCAGGCGCTGCTTGACACCGGCCCGACCAGCTTCTTATATGCGCTGCGGCTTGGCCGCGGCGACGCCCGTTCGACAAGTGATCGGCAAGGCTGCGGCGGCCGGCACGGCCGGACGGTTTCGCGTGTCGCGCACGCCCGGACGGCACTTTCGGCGGGGTAGCTCAGCTGGTTAGAGCAGCGGAATCATAATCCGCGTGTCGGGGGTTCAAGTCCCTCCCCCGCTACCA
>JANQEG010000075.1 GCA_028278505.1 Rhodobiaceae bacterium | reverse complement strand
TATGGCTGCCGCGCTTGTAATCCTGCATAGTCCAGGATGCTACGCATCCCGTCGCCTAAAGGCGAGGGATTTGCCGATCCCCTATCAGGGACTTTAAATTTGTAAAATTCAAAAGAGCTTTTGGTTCTTACTATAATATTATGCAGGCAAATACATACACAAGGGGAGCGTTACTGAGGAATCACGAAATTGTTGACCGAGTCGCTCGGGGAGAGATTGAAAGGGCAGAATTTCTTGAGGAATTTGATACAATAACAGGATTTGAGGCTTTTAAAAGATCTCCTAGTAAAAAAGCGGAAATTCGCGAAACATATCTTGTGAAGGTGATTATCAAACATGCGCAATATCGAGAAAGAGGTTACTTAATAGTATCCTCTTTTCCCACAACCCGCGAATCTCAAGCTGGACCAAATATAAGATTCGAGAGAGGAAAATGACCGAGCATACAGTACCCGATATTTTCCATGATCTGGTTCATCATGTGGATCGTTGGCTTGGTGACGATGATCCCGATACCGATGCGACATTCGAACGGTATATCAACGCATACGTTTCTTCTCTACCTCAAGAAAAAAATGAAGAACTTACATCTTTTCTCAATCTTATACTAACCAGCAAGAATCCCGCCAGTCTTTTTGATGAAATCTGGAACCAGATGGGCACAGAGTATGCCATGTCGCCGGAGGGGTATCCACTCGTGTTCCGGGAAATCCGCGATCTTCTTACGCAAACTTAGGATGCGTTAGACGCTCGGCGTCGCACCGCTCCGGATTCGGATACGGCACATTCCACTTCGCCAACGCATTCAAAGGATTTTTCGAAAAACGCGACGCCTTCCCGACCAATGGAAAACTGGAAGGCCGCCCAGTTATGCAGATAAAGGGCATGGGTATGAAATACGAATATGCCCCCGACGTTTTATGCGATTCCATCAGTATCTCAGCGTGGAAATGCTTTTGCGGCACTCCGATACGAAACTCGAAGTCCTCATCGACGAAGCCATCACTGCGCGGTCAAATGAAGAATTGTACGAAATAAAGGACTTTCTGGACTTTTTGCTGCGCGAGAATATCTCCGATGAGACCCTGGAGGAACTGTGGCGCAGCGGCGGCTCGAACTGGAATTTCTCGCCCGGCGGGCATCGCTCGGTGTTCACTTACATACGTGACACGATCGCCGAGAAACTCGCCAAAAAAGAGTAGCGGGTCGTGCTCGTCCACGCGCCGCACACGAAACGTGGCTACAATGTCAAAACCGCCTATCCGGTTAACGGTAAGCTTCGAGGCAAGGTCGAGATAAGGATACCGCCGCAATGATGGAAAGCGTCGAGATCCCCGAAGGCTTCATAGATTATGCATGGCTTTTTCATCAGGATATTGACAAAGAGTACGGAACGGATGACCCGATGGCTGCGGCAATGCCTCACATCATCAAAGGTATTGGCGAAAAAAGCCGCAAGGAATTGAAGGATTTTCTCGAACTTCTTCTTAAGCGCAATTGCTCCGACGAAACACTCGAGGAAGCCTGGAACGCTCCCGGCCCATGCTGGAAGATCGCCCGCGGCGGCCATCGTTCCTTTTTCAAGAAAACGCTTGAGATCATCGCCGAAAAATATCCCGACATGCCGTAGCCGTCGCGCCACCTTCCTGCCGGCCCTCACCCCCAGAACGCCGGCAGCGTTTCTTCCAGCCGGCCGCCGAGCCGGATCGGCGCGATTGCCGTCGCCAGCCCGCCGTTGTCGTCGATGTCGACGGCGACGCCGGAAACCGTCGCCGCGCCCAGTGCCGGCGAAAACCGCGTCGAGGCGATCTTCGCGGTGAACCGGGCGATCGGCTCGTGCTTGTCCATGCCGAGCACCGAATCATAGTCGCCGCACATGCCGATGTCGGAGATGTAGCCGGTGCCGGCGGCGAGAATCTGGTGGTCGGCGGTGGGCACGTGCGTGTGGGTGCCGGCAACGAGGCTGGCGCGGCCGTCGAGGAAATGCGCCATCGCCTGCTTCTCGCTGGTCGCCTCGGCGTGGAAGTCGACGATGACCGCGTCCGCCTGCTCGCCGAGCGGGCAGGCGTCGAGCTCGGCCGCGACCGCGGCGAACGGATCGTCGAGCGGCTCCATGAAGACGCGGCCTTGCGCGTTGACCACGAGCACCCTGGCGCCGTTGCGGGCGGTAAAGAGCCCAACCCCCTTTCCCGGCGTCCCGGCGGGAAAGTTCAGCGGGCGCAATAGCCGCTCCTGGCGCGAAATGAACACCAGCGCCTCGCGCTGGTCCCAGACATGGTTGCCGGTGGTGATCACGTCGGCGCCGGCGTCGATAAGCGCCTGGAAGATCGGCTCGGTGATGCCGAAGCCGCCGGCGGCGTTTTCGCCGTTGAGGACGACAAAGTCGATGCCGTGATCGGCGATCAGCCCCGGCAGCCTTTCCTGGACCGCCCGGCGGCCGGCGCGGCCGACCACGTCACCGAGGACGACGACTCTCATGAACACTCCCAGAAGCGGCGATGCACAAAGCTATCGGAAAACAGATCAGCGAAGCCGCCTCGGCCGTCGGAGTCTCGATCCCGGGAAACCTACAGCGTAGGTGGGCGCCGTATGAGAAGGCCCACGGGCCTAGTCAGGCACAGCTCCCGTTAGGATCGATAAGGCCCCGGGGATTGTGTCTCCGGACGCACCGCGCAGCCTCGCCGCTGCGGAATATAGGCGGTGACGCGCCGTCGTGCCAGCATTCCTGTTCATGCGCCGCATCGTGGCGGCGCCAACTCCCCGTTACCCCCGCATTCCTCCGTCACGCCCGCGAAGGCGGGCGTCCATTCAGGCGGTGGCGGCAGGCGATTGTCTTTGTGGTCAGGCCCTATTGGATTCCCGCCTCCGCGGGAATGACGGGTGTGCGTTGGGCATGTTGATAAAAGTGGCACAGCGCGACGTGCCTTACCCTCCCCCTTCAAGGCGAGGGTGGACGGCGCGGCAGCGCCGGCCGGGTGGGGGTGAATCACACACCCCATGAGCACGCGGACGAAATTGAAATAATTGCCTTTTTGACCCCCACCCCCGACCCCTCCCCGCAAGGGGGAGGGGAGCGGTGGCGGCAGGCGATTGTCTTTGTGGTCAGGCCCTATTGGATTCCCGCGTCCGCGGGAATGACGAGCGGGTGCGAGCGCCCGTCCGCTACTGCTCGTGCACGGATTTGTTGAGCGCACCGGCCAGCGTCTCGATGCGGTCGGCGGCGTTTTCCACCGCCTCGACCATCTCCCGCCGGTTCGCCTCGACGCTGTCGAAGGCCGCCTCGCTTCTGTCGCGCAGGCTTTCGATCTCCGCTTCGAGGCCGCGGATGCGCTGCTGCAGGCCGACGAGTTCGTCGGTCACCATGATCCCGGCCATCACGGTCAGCCGCATATCGCCGATCTCGCCGAACGAGCCCTTCAGCTGCTCGATATAGCCGTCGAACTTCTCCGCCAGCCCGGTCAGATGCTCTTCCTGCCCGTCATCGCACGCCATTCTGTAGTTGCGGCCGTTGATGTTGACCCCGATCTGCGCCATGCGATCCCCTCTATCTCGGCTGTCCCGGGCCGTTGCCGTCGAGCACGCCGCGGATGGATTCCATTGCCGCCACCAGCCGCTGCGACACTTCCCGATTCGCGTCTTCAAGCCGACTCGACCGGGCCTCGGCATCGTCGAGCGACTGGGCAAGCCGCGACCGGTCTTCGCCGAGGCGCTGCAGCTCGTCTTCGAGCGAGGCCAGTTTCTGGTCCGAATCGAGGCGCCGGTTGACCGCCGCTTCGAGACTGTCCAGGGCGCGACCCAGTCGCCCCAGAACCGCCTCAAGCGTCGCCTTTTCGGTCATTCCGGCCTCCGCGCCACATCTTGCCCACGACCGCCCGTAACGCCAACCGGCAACCGCCGTCGATTTGGCGCCCGCGCTGCCGTCCGCCCCCACTTCAAAATGACGGTATCGATGCCGCGCCTCAACCCGCGCCGACATCCGGGCAATGGCCGGCAAAGATTAGGCCGCGCCCAAACCAAGCGTCAACCGGGACGCGCGGCGGCTCGCCCGAAAGGCGAATTTCCCGTTAGCGGCGCGGTGCCGACCGGCCTTGCGTCGCCCGCGGCGTCAACGGGTGTCCCGGTCGCATTGACACATCGCATTTACCTGATATCTGTCTGCCGCCCGCATCGCCATCGACTTTTGTCTGAGCGGATCGCCGCGGGCAGCCGTCGGCCGCGGAAAGACAGTCCGCCCGCAAACCGGCACCGGGGGGCAGGGCGTGGGGCGCGACGCATTCAGGCGGGGCTGATGATCGACCGGGAAAAGCATACTCGCATGGCCAATGCGTTGCGCGTTCTCGCCGTCGATGCCATCGAAGCGGCGGCATCCGGCCATCCCGGCCTGCCGCTCGGCGCCGCCGACATGGCGACCGTGCTGTTTTCCGGCCAGTTGAAATTCTGCCCCTCCGTGCCCGACTGGCCGGACCGCGACCGCTTCGTGCTGTCGGCCGGGCACGGCTCGATGCTGCTCTACGCGCTCCTGCATCTGCTCGGCTATGACGACGTCACCATCGATGACCTCAAGCACTTCCGCAAGCTCGGCAGCAAGGCCGCCGGACATCCCGAATACGGCCATCCGGCCGCAGTCGAGACGACCACCGGCCCGCTCGGCCAGGGCATCGCCAACGCCGTCGGCATGGCGCTCGCCGAACGCATGCTCAATGCCCGCTTCGGCGACGACCTCGTCGACCACCGCACCTATGTGCTGGCCAGCGACGGCGATCTGATGGAAGGCCTCAGCCACGAGGCGGCGGCGCTCGCCGGTCATTTGCAGCTCGGCCGGCTGATCGTCCTCTTCGACGACAACGGCATCTCGATCGACGGACCGCTCGCGCTTACCGAGTCCACCGACGTGCTGCAGCGCTTCGACGCCTATGGCTGGCACACGGCTGCCGTCGACGGCCACGACCCGGAAGCGATCGACGACGCCATCGGCCTGGCCCAGGAGGACGACCGGCCGTCTCTGATCGCCTGCCGCACGGTGATCGGCTACGGCGCGCCGAACAAGGCCGGCACCGCGGCCGCGCACGGCGCCCCGCTCGGCGCCAAGGAGGCAAAGGCGGCGCGGCGCGCCTTCGGCGCCGAAGACCGAGAGCCCTTCGAGGTCGACTGCGACAGCCGCGACGCCTGGCGCATTGCCGGCCTCAGGTCCGGCCACGCCCGCAAGGAATGGGAGGCCCGCCGCGCCGAGGTCGATCCCGATAGGCGGGCGGAATTCGACCGCTGCATCCGCGGCGACCTGCCCGCCGGATTCGCCGAGGCCATGTTTCAAATGCGCATCCACATGGCCAATGAGACCCAGCCGGTCGCCACCCGCAACGCCTCCGAAGAGGTGCTGGCGACGATCGCCGCCACCCTCCCCGAAGCGGTTGGCGGCTCCGCCGATTTGACCGGCTCCAACAACACCCGCGCCGCCGGCATGGCCGCTATCGCGCCCGGCGATTTCGGCGGCCGCTTCATCCATTACGGCGTCCGCGAGCACGCCATGGCCGCGATCATGAACGGCATGGCGCTGCATCGCGGCCTGATCCCCTATTCGGGGACGTTTCTGGTGTTTTCGGACTATTGCCGCCCGGCGATGCGGCTTTCGGCGATGATGGGCCAGCGCGTCATCTACGTCATGACCCATGATTCGATCGGGCTCGGCGAGGACGGACCGACCCATCAGCCGGTCGAGCACCTGGCCGCGCTCCGGGCGATCCCGGGGCTGACGGTGTTCCGCCCGGCCGACGCGGTGGAGACGGCGGAGTGCTGGCAATTGGCGCTCGAGGCCGGCGACGGGCCGAGCGTGATCGCCCTGACCCGGCAGGCGGTGCCGCCGCTGCGCACCACCTATGAGGAGGAAAACCTTTGCGCCCGCGGCGCCTATCAGATCGCCGGCACCGGCGAGGCGACGGCGGCCGTCTCGATTTTCGCCACCGGCTCGGAAGTGGCGATCGCGCTTGAGGCCAAATCGCTGCTCGACCAGATCGGCCACCCGGCCCGGGTCGTCTCGATACCCTCGTTCGAGGTCTTCGCGGCGCAATCGGCCGACTACCGTGCCGAAATTATCGGCACCGCGGAAATTCGAATCGCCATAGAGGCGGCGATCCGGCAATGTTGGGACGCGATCATCGGCGAACAGGGAATTTTCATCGGCATGACGGGATTCGGCGCCAGCGCACCGGCGAAGGCGCTCTTTCAGCATTTTGGCATCACCGCCGAAAAGGTGGCCGATGCTGCACTCAAACGGCTTGAGCAAGACGGTTGAGATCGTGCCGGCAGGCGCCGAGGGCGGCATCGGTCGGGTAGTCGGAACTGGCGCAAGCCGCGCCATGTGGTTTGAATGAAGAGGAGTGAACAATGGCTGTTCGTGTGGCAATTAACGGTTTCGGTCGCATCGGCCGTAATGTCCTTCGGGCGATCGCCGAATCGGGCCGGACCGACGTCCAGGTCGTGGCGATCAACGATCTCGGCCCGGTCGAGACCAACGCCCATCTGATCCGCTACGATTCGGTGCACGGCAAATACCCCGGCACCGTCACCGTCGACGGCGACACCATCGATGTCGGCACCGGCCCGATCAAGGTGACCGCGATCCGCGATCCCAAGGAATTGCCCTGGGGCGCGAACGACATCGATATCTGCATGGAATGCACCGGCATCTTCTCCGCCAAAGAGAAGGCGGCGATGCATTTGGACGCCGGCGCCAAGCGCGTGCTGGTTTCCGCCCCGTCGGCGGGCGCCGACAAGACCATCGTCTACGGCGTCAACCACGATGTGCTGACCGCTGACGATCTGGTCGTCTCCAACGGCTCGTGCACCACCAATTGCCTGGCCCCCGTCGTCTACGCCATCAACAATGCGATCGGCGTCGAAAAGGGTTTTATGACGACGATCCACTCCTATACCGGCGACCAGCCGACCCTCGACACGCTGCACAAGGATCTCTACCGGGCCCGCGCCGCGGCGATGTCGATGATCCCGACCTCGACCGGTGCGGCCAAGGCGATCGGCCTCGTCATCCCCGCGCTCAACGGCAAGATGGACGGCGTCGCCATCCGCGTGCCGACGCCGAACGTCTCCGTCGTCGACCTGAAGTTCCTCGCCGCCCGCGACACCTCGGTCGAGGAGATCCAGAACGCCATCCGCAGCGCCGCCGACGGCGCGCTGAAGGGCGTGCTCGCCTATACCGACGAACCCAACGTCTCCATGGACTTCAACCACGATCCGCACTCCTCGATCTTCCACATGGACCAGACCAAGGTTCTGGAAGGCCGGCTGTGCCGGATTCTCTCCTGGTACGACAATGAATGGGGCTTCTCCAACCGCATGAACGACACCGCAGTGGAGATGGCCAAGCTTATCTAACGATGACCGCGGCGGGCCCAGCGCCATGGTGGAGATTGTGGCACCGTCCCCGCGAAAGCGGGGACCCATTGCCCTTACCCGACCGGTATGCCGTCGGCGGCAGGAACGTTATCCATCCTCCTCACTTGTCAGTTCGTTGCAAGTGGTTGGCGCCAATAGGCACCCGCTTTCGCGGGTGCGGTGCAGGAGGTGGGCCTGCGGGATCAATGCCGCCGGTTATCCACCGTGAACCGGGATGGTGACGATCGCAAAAAATCCATTTCCGCGTTGTGCGGCTCGATCGGGCCTATCGCGCATCGCTGCTCAATCAGACGGGGAGTTTCAATGACCAGTTTCCGTACTCTCGATGATGTCGATGTCGCGGCCAAGCGCGTGCTCGTCCGCGTCGATCTCAACGTGCCCATGAAGGACGGCGAGGTCACCGACGACACCCGCATTCGCGCCGTGCTGCCGACGATATCCGAAATATCCGACAAGGGCGGCAAGGTCGTCCTGCTCGCCCATTTCGGCCGGCCGAAGGGCGAGGCGAAGCCGGAGATGTCGCTGGAGCCGATCGCCGGCGCGGTAGCGAGCCGGCTCGGCCGGCCGGTGGCGTTCGCCGCCGACTGCATCGGCGAGACCGCGGCCGCTGCTGTCGCGGCGATGGCCGATGGCGATGTGCTGCTGCTGGAAAACACCCGCTTTCATAAGGGCGAGGAGAAGAACGAGACGGAGTTTGCCGCCGCCCTTGCCGCCAACGGCGACATCTACGTCAACGACGCGTTCGCTACTGCCCACCGGGCGCACGCCTCGACCGAAGGGCTCGCCCATCACATGACGGCAGTCGCCGGCCGCTGCATGCAGAAGGAGCTCGAAGCGCTCGAAGCTGCGCTCGGCTCGCCCAAGCGCCCGGTCGCCGCGATCGTCGGCGGCGCGAAGGTGTCGAGCAAGATCGACCTTCTGGAGAACCTGGTGAGCCGCGTCGACATGCTGGTCATCGGCGGCGGCATGGCCAACACCTTTCTCGCCGCCAAGGGCGTCGATGTCGGCAAGTCGCTGTGCGAGCACGATCTGGCCGACACCGCCATCCGGATTATGGCGGCCGCCGAGACCGCCGGCTGCGACATCCTGCTGCCGGTCGATCTGGTCACCGCCAAGGAGTTTGCCGTCAACGCCGAAAGCGACGTGGTCGGGCTTAACGGCGTTGCCGACGACGACATGATCCTCGATGCCGGCCCCGATACGGTCGCCAAGGTCGAGGACGCGATCGACAGGGCCAACACCGTGGTCTGGAACGGCCCGCTCGGCGCCTTCGAAGTGCCGCCGTTCGACCGCGCCACGGTGACGGCCGCCCGCTATGCCGCCGAGCGCACGCAAGTCGCCGGGCTGATGTCGGTGGCCGGCGGCGGCGACACGGTCGCAGCCCTCAACACCGCCGGCGTCGCCGACCGCTTCACTTACGTCTCGACCGCCGGCGGCGCCTTCCTGGAATGGCTGGAAGGCAAGGCGCTCCCGGGCGTCGAGGCGCTGAGGAAGTAGCGGTCTCGCCTTTATAGCAAGACGTAAGACAAAGCGGCCTCCGCCCTCGGGCGGAGGCCGGCGTCAACGTTCACCGGCGCGCAAAAGTAGCTTGCTTTGCGCTGTCAAAAGGGCGCTAAGCTCTTTCAACAACTCTTCGTCAACACCCTCGCCTTCCCTACGCGACACCAATTGGGTGATCATCTTCTGATGCCGGTCGATCTGCACCTGATGCTGCCGAAGCAACTCCAGGAACTCAGGCGAAATCTTGATGACATCCGGCGAATGGCCCTTCTTCGGCACCGCACGGAAAGTGGCGCCGCCCAGCACAGTCTCTTTTTCGTTTTTGGGGTCGAGATAGACTTGGACGATATCGACGCTGCCGCGGGCGTACTCCTCGTTCGGGAAGAAATCCAGTTCGACCAGCTTTTGTGCACCGGCCTCCAGTTCAATGCGCTCGAAAAGCCCGATCCCTTCGCTGACGACCTTCCAGCCCTCCGGTACGTTCGCGCGCAGATAGGTTAGGATCGGGTGAGGGAACGGATTGGAGACAACCAGCCGCTTGCGCAACCTATCGTCGCGCCCGGTATCGATCAGGCTCACGTTGCGATGGGTGACGTTGTTGTCCCGCGGTGTGATGAAATCCGGCACCAGCGATGCCATAGACGCGGCTGAGACCGGATCGCTCGCCGCCGAGACGACTGCGAACAGGCAATAGTGATCCGGGTTCGGCAGGGAAGGATCGAAGGTCGGCGCGTTGAAATCGAATGTGCGGATCACGGCTGTGTCCTGGGAGGTACCCGCCACAGAAGCGCCGGAATAGCCAATCGAGGCCACGGTCTGCGCCGGCATCGGATGCCAGACAGTGGTGTTCGCGGAATCGGCCGGGAACGCTGTCCAGAAATCCGATGGCAGTGCGGGGAGCCCGGCGCCGGCAAAGGCCCAGTGTAGCTTGACCGTGACGTTGCTGGCGGCCTGGTGGCCACGATTGTGCACCCGTACATAAACCCGGTTCAGCATGCCCGATTTCGGATTTTCATGGACGAAGGCGTCAAAGGCCGTTGAAGTGGTGGGCGGTGTTGTCGCGAACGGTTCGGCATCGACCTTGATGTCGACGCTCCGCCAGTGCGGGATGAACCCCCGGGTCGGCTCCATTAACACGTTGCTTAGCTGCTCGGTGTTACCCCAATCGAGCCGGTTATCGCGCACGAAAATATCGACGCCATTACGACCGGCAGGGGCGACCTGTCGCACGGCCTCCAACGCGTTGATCCGGCCATAGCCATGGGTCGGCGCCGCGCCGCCGCCAGGCGCTGAGAATCCTGTCGTCTCGGCGTAGCGGCCAAGCGAGTCCTCGATCTTGTCTGCGGTATCTTGCAGCACGCGCTGGACTTGCAGCCGCGTCAGCGTGTTGTTGAGCGACAACATCAAACCCGCGACGCCTGCGGTCACGGGCGTCGCAAAGGACGTGCCCCCAAAACAGAAGGTATAGTCCAGATCGCTGTTCGGCGGCGCGGTCGGTTCGGTGGCCGCGCATGTGCCGGGCGTACCGCCTGTTCCGTCATTATAGCCATTGGCACCCTGACGATCCGCCGTCACTGCATCCAGCGTGCCGCCGCGGGTCGGGCCGAGCACGTCCATGCAGTTACCGAAGCCACCGGAGCTGAATCTGTCCTGATTGGTGGCACGGCTGACGGCGATGACATTGGCCAGGGACGAAATATCCAGTGACGTGGCGAGACAGTCATTGACGGAGATGTTGTTCATCGCAAACAACACCACGCTGCCAAGCCCGCCGCGACCGTTGGTGGCGGCTTGATTGATGGCGGTGACCACATTGGCAGTGGCCGGCGTGCCGATAATATAGCCCCAGCTGTTGGTGATGATATCCGCGCCCATGGTCTGGGCGTAATTGAATGCCAGGCCTTCGGCGAAGACCGGGCCATTGATCGCCCGTAGGGGCATGAAAGTACAGTTCGGACAGGTGCCGGAGACGCCGAGATTGTTTGCCTGCCGCGCCAACGCCCCGCCGGCAACCGCCGTACCGTGATCATTACCGAAACCGGGATTGGGATTAGCGTCGCCGCAAGGCGTCGTAGCCGTGCAACTGGTGAAGTCCCAGCCGTTGACATCATCGATGAACCCGTTGCCATCATTGTCGTTGCCGTCGCCGGCAACCTCGCCGGTGTTGGTCCACAGCCCGGCCTGCAGGTCGGGATGGTTGGTCTCAAAACCGTCGTCGATTACGGCGATCACGATGTTCGGCGCACCGGTGGTGAAGGACCAGGCCAAATCGGCGTCGATATCGGCATCGATCGTACCGCCGCCCTGGCCGTCATTGTCCAGATGCCACTGATTTGCAAAGAAAGTGTCGTTCGGAATCACCGGCACCTGCCGCCGGCGTTTGGGCAAATAGAAGTTCGGATGGGAGAATGCGGTTTCCGGCAGGGCGTTGATTTCGTTCGATATGGCGAGTGTCGCCTGTTCGTCAGCGGTCTCCAGCACGAACTGGGCCTTGTCAAACGGGTTTTCGGCGACGATTTTCAGGCCGAATTTATCCGCGATCACGCGGATAAGGTTCGGCTCGACGTCCTTGGCCAGTTGCACCACGATCTGGCCGGTCATGACGGCCGGTTCCTTGGCCTCGGCCAGCAGCACGAGCACCCCGGTATCACGAACAATATCAACGCGGTCCGCCCTGATTTGGGAACCGAACGCCTTCAATTCGATTTCACTGGAAGTATCAGGACCGCTGACAGCAACAATGTTGGGGGAAAAGCCGGTCAGCGTGCTCGCCTCGAGTGAGCCGTACAGTTCTTTGCGCCGATCTCCGTTTTCGACGGCTGCTTCCTCGAGGATCAGGACAACCCGTCCGGGCAGAATGCGTGCGGAAAAGTTGGCGTCACCCTACTGAAACAGGCCTTCGGTTTCCTGGGCTGCCGTTGGTGCTACGTGGACGATACTCAAAGCAATCGCGGTTACCAATTTCAGAATAAACAGTGTTTTCATTTCGTCCTCCCAAGGTCCGGCGCTGCACCTCGCCTGCCGAATAGCCTCTGCCGCTTTATTCGTATTGCGAATTTTGAAAATTATACCATTTATGGTTGATTAAATCATCTACAAATTCTGCGATGTGATTCCTCCGCAGGCTTGACCCGCAGGGTGTTCACGCTCTTTGCTCACAGCTGGGCATCACGGCTGGGAAGAAATCGGCGGGATTGGGTCAGAATCCCGCTGGCGGCGGTTCAGGACGAAGTCCGCTCTGTTCGGCGAAGTCCTCATAGAGACACATGTCGCGCGTAGACGACAATTACTCCACCTACCCGAAATATCTAGGTCGACCCGCTTGAAACGATCCCCCCCTATGGCCGATTATCCCGCACAACGCACAAAGCCTCGGCAAGGGGGCATAGCTCAGTATTCGGGAGGATCAGATGGCGAGCCGCTATCACGAGGTTTACGAGGGCTGGAAGCAGGATCCGGATAAGTTCTGGAGCGAGGCGGCCGAGGCGATCGACTGGGTCACACCGCCATCGAAGGTCTTCGATGCAAACGCCGGGGTCTACGGCCGCTGGTTCCCCGACGGCGTCTGCAACACCTGCTACAATGCGGTCGACCGCCACGCCGATGGCGGCCGCGGCGACCAGCCGGCGCTGATCTATGACAGCCCGATCACCGGCACCGCCCGCACCTATACCTATAAGGATCTGAAGGCCGAAGTCGCCGCCCTTGCCGCGGTGCTCGCCGATCTCGGCATCGAAAAGGGCGACCGCGTCATCGTCTACATGCCGATGATCGCGGAGGCGGCGTTTGCCATGCTCGCCTGCGCCCGCATCGGCGCCATCCACTCCGTCGTCTTCGGCGGCTTCGCCGCCAAGGAGCTCGCCACCCGCATCGACGACGCCAAGCCGAAGGCGGTGATCTCGGCCTCGTGCGGCATCGAGCCCGGCCGTGTCGTCGCCTATAAGCCATTGCTCGACGGCGCCATCGACCACGCCGAGCACAAGCCCGAAGCCTGCCTGATCCTGCAGCGCGAGCAGGCCGAGGCTGACATGATTGCCGGCCGCGACCATGATTATGCAGCGCTTGTCGGCGCCGCCCGCTCCGCCGGCCGCGATCCCGGCTGTACGCCGGTCGCCGCCACCGATCCGCTCTACATCCTCTACACCTCCGGCACCACCGGCGTGCCCAAGGGCGTGGTCCGCGACAATGGCGGCCACATGGTCGCGCTGAAATGGTCGATGAACGCGATCTACGGCATCGACCCCGGCGAGACCTATTGGGCCGCCTCCGATGTCGGCTGGGTCGTCGGGCATTCCTATATCGTTTACGCGCCGCTCCTGCATGGCTGCGCCACCATCCTGTTCGAGGGCAAGCCGGTCGGCACGCCGGACGCCGGCGTGTTCTGGCGGGTAATCGCCGATCACAAGGTCGCCGCCCTCTTCACCGCGCCGACCGCCTTCCGCGCCATCAAGAAGGAGGACCCGGACGGCACTTTCATCGGCAAATACGATCTGTCGACCCTGCGCACCCTCTTTCTCGCCGGCGAGCGCGCCGACCCGGACACCATCCACTGGGCCGAAGAGATGCTGAAAGTGCCCGTCATCGACCATTGGTGGCAGACCGAGACGGCCTGGGCGATCGCCGGCAATCCGATCGGCCTCGGCCAGTTGCCGGTGAAATACGGCTCGCCGACGGTGGCCATGCCCGGCTATGACGTGCAGGTGCTCGACGATGCCGGCCACCCGGTCGATGCCGGCACGCTCGGCAATATCGTCGTAAAACTGCCGCTGCCGCCGGCCTGCCTGCCGACGCTGTGGCAGAACGACGAGCGCTTCGCCGAAAGCTATCTCGACGAGTTCCCCGGCTACTACAAGACCGCGGACGCCGGCTATATGGACGAGGACGGCTATCTCTTCATCATGGCCCGCACCGACGACATCATCAACGTCGCCGGCCACCGGCTCTCCACCGGCGGCATGGAGGAGGTTCTGGCCGGCCACCCGGACGTCGCCGAATGCGCCGTCATCGGCATCGCCGATAAGCTGAAGGGCCAGTCGCCGGCCGGCTTCGTGGTGCTGAAGGCCGGCGTCGACCGGCCCGAAGCCGACATCGAAAAGGAGCTGGTCGGCCTCGTGCGCGAAAAAATCGGCCCGGTCGCCGCCTTCAAGATCGCTATGGTCGTCGCCCGCCTGCCCAAGACCCGTTCGGGCAAGATCCTGCGCGGCACCATGCGCCAAATCGCCGACGGCGAGGACTATAAGATGCCGGCGACGATCGACGATCCGGCGATCCTCGACGAGATCGGCGCAGCGCTGAAGGGCCATGGGATTGGGGGGTAGGCTCCCGGTTTCACAGCGCCTTAAGTGCTTTTCGGTTGTGGGGGGATTTTGGAGGGCTTCGATCCCTCCTCCGTCGTCATTGCCGGGCTTGTCCCGGCAATCCATACTGACTTTGCCTTCAGAGCGTTAGGCCCTATGGATCACCGGGACAAGCCCGGTGATGACGCTGAGAAGAGCTGCGAAACGGAGCGCGCGAGCCTCAACCGTACAGCAATGCGCCGCCTTCGGTGGCTCGCAATGACTATGGTTTCAAATCTCCGCGCCGGATCGTTCTCCGGGTCAAATGTCCATGATTTCTATTTCCTAATAGGCCCAAAATCGCATGAGCTTCGGCCCCGATAGAATACGCAATTGCCATAATTCCCCTTGTGGTTTTGAGTGGGCACAAGCATCAACTCGCCTTCGAATTCTTTATTATGCGCTGAAATAAACTCCGAAAAACCCTTCATACTCACCGAACAGGGCTCTTCGAAATAATAGATCACCTGACCGTCACCAAAATGGACAAGTAAGGGCCAATCTTTTGATTTGTTTATTTGCTCCAGAAGAAAGTCGAATGAGATATCCTTCAAATTGGATGTTTGATCATTGTTGACGCTGCTGTCAACATATACATAGTCAAAGACCTCGAAGCAAAAATCGAGTTTCTTTTTTTGTTCTTCCTGCGCATAGACGGCCCCACTGTGCAGAACAAAAAGTATACCGAAATATTTAGCGATAAATGCGATAGAAAATATAGCTTTCATTGCGCACCGTCCGCGCCGATTGGGGCTTGATGATTCAATAGTAACCGTAAGGAGATGCAAAACCAGCAGCCGAGGTGAAGAGCCATGGGATTGGGGGGGTAGCCTCATGGCGCGAAGCGCGTGGGTATCGCGCCGTTTTCATTCGCGAATTGTGTTGGATCGATCGGCGCGTGACGCCTCGCGGCGACTGCACCCTACGCTTGCCTGACCTGCAATTTCCGTTTGCGACAACCGCACCCTGACACTGTCTGCGCAGTCGCGAAGCCGTATCCTTTCCCACGAGAAACGGCAATTCATTCGATATCGTACTCCCTCGCGGTTAACGCTATTGGCTGTAGGAGAGAACTTCGCGGCGGTAACGATGATAGGAAAAATCGCCAATTTATGATAATCATGAGATTAAGCTCGCAAATATTGCAGGAATCGTCGAATGCGAAAACTGTGGATTTGGCTTACAAATAGCGATAATCGCGGCGCCCTTGATTTTATTCTAAAATACTTATTCGGGCCATTCTCTATTCTTGGAGTAATATATCTACTGTTCATTTTTTTCTTTGAAGAGCCCGTTTTTTCTTTCGAAGTTTGGGCAAGCGGAGGTGGAACACCACACTCAAATGAAGAATTGATCTCATTAAGCATTGCCAATAAAGGAGCAAAGATTTTTTTCGCACCCGAGGGATTCGAGTGTCGCGGGGAGAGAGTCGAAAAATTCAACGCGCAAGTTCATCTCGATATGCGGACCTCACTGGAAGAAAGGGGCGTTGAGCCCGAAGAGGTAAAAAAAATAGTATATTTCGTAAACAATCGCTCTGTATACCTCTCAGCTGCGGAAGATGAAATAGGTATCAGAGGTGACGACTATACAAATAGAAAAATCAACGATTTATTTAATGTGAAAAATCTTCAAGTATTCAAATGTCGTGTTGGAATTATTACATCAAGGGAAACGAAAATCGGTGAATTCTGGTTTCACACTAAATTAGAAGAAAATGGCTTGTTAAGATTCACACCTGATAGTGATCATCTTAAGTTTATATTCCCAGAGTAGAGGCCAGGAGCAAGACCAAACGGTGCGATACGCTGCGCTATCGCACCCTACGACTCCGTCATCATCCTCGCCGCGGAGCCGGGATCCAATGCCCCTTTAAGCGCCGCATGCCTCAAGCGGTTGGGGCACGGGTGGCGCAACAATCACAGCCGACATACCGCATGGAGACGGGCAATAGGCCCCGGCTCAAGGCCGGGGCGACGGCCTTAACTTGCGGAAACGCCGGCACGGGAACCGAAGCGCCTGACACGCCGCCCGCGGCGGACGCGCCTTCGCCCCCTACCCCACCCCATCCAGCGCCGCAGCCCCGGTCTCGAACTGCAGCCGGGCGAGGCGGGCGTAGAGGCCGCTCTCCTTGACGAGGGCCTCGTGCGTGCCCTCCTCGACGATCCGGCCCTGGTCCATGACCAGGATCCGGTCGGCCTTGAGCACAGTCGCCAGCCGGTGGGCGATGACGAGCGTCGTCCGCCCCTCCATCAGATGGCCGAGCGCCTGCTGCACCAGCGTCTCGCTCTCCGCATCGAGCGCGCTCGTCGCCTCGTCGAGCAGCAGGATCGGCGCGTCCTTGAGGATCGCGCGGGCGATCGCGATGCGCTGGCGCTGGCCGCCGGAAAGCGTGATGCCGCGCTCGCCGACGATCGTGTCATAGCCCTCTGCCATCGTCGTCGCGAACTCATCGGCAAGCGCCGCTTCCGCCGCCGCCCGGACCTCAGCATCGCTCGCCTCCGGGCGGCCGTAGCGGATGTTGTCGATGACGCTGGCGCCGAACACCACCGTCTCCTGCGGCACCGAGGCGATGCGCCGGCGCACGTCCTGCGGATCGGCGTCGCGCAGATCGACGCCGTCGATCAGCACGCTGCCCGCATCGGGATCGTAGAACCGCATCAGCAGATGGAAGATGGTGCTCTTGCCGGCCCCCGACGGCCCGACGATCGCCACCCGCTCGCCGGGCTTCACGGCAAAGTCGACCTGATCGATGACGATGCTGCCGCCATTCGACGAATAGGCGAACGAGACCTTGTCGAACGCGATTTCGCCGCGCGGCGGCGCCGGCAGGCGCTTCGGCTTCTCCGGCGCGGTGATCGCCGGGCGCACGTCGAGCAGCTCGGAAAGCCGTTCGGCGGCGCCCGCCGCCTGGGCGATCTCGGCCCAGACCTGGGAAAGCTCGCCGAGCGCCCCGGCGGCAAACACCGAGTAGAGCACGAACTGGCCGAGCGAACCGGCGGTGATCCGCCCGGCAACCACGTCCTGGGCGCCGATCCACAGCACGATGACGACGCTCGCAAACACCATGAAGATGGCAAAGGCGGTCAAGACGGCGCGCGCAAAGGCGCTTGCCACGGCGGCGTGGAAGGCCCGCTCGACCGCATGGCGGAACCGGCCGCTCGCATGATCCTCGTCGGTATAGGCCTGCAGGGTGCGGATCGCCGTTATCGATTCAGAGGCGTAAGCCGCCGCGTCCGCGAGCGTATCCTGGGCCAGCCGCGATTTCTTGCGCACCTTGCGCCCAAACGCGACGATCGGCAGCACGATGACGGGAATGGCGGCGAGCACGAACAGCGACAGCCGCGGGCTCGTCACCACCATCATCACGACGGCGCCCAGAAACAGCACCAGATTGCGCAACGCCACCGAAGCGCTGGCGCCGACCGCGGCCTTGATCTGGGTGGTGTCGGCGGTCAGCCGCGAGATCACCTCGCCGCTCTTGGTGCGGTCGAAGAAGCCCATATGCAGCCGGGTGACGCGGTCGAACACGGCGGTGCGGAGATCGCTGACCACCCGGTCGCCGAGCCAGGTGACGAAGTAGTAGCGGCACGAACTGGCGATCGCCAGCGCCGCCACCACGACGATCATCATCATGAAATAGCGGTCGATGAAGACCGTGTCCGAACCGGAAAAGCCCTTGTCGATCATCCGCCGCACCGCGAGCGGCACCGCAAGCGTCGCCGCCGCTGCCGCAAAAAGCGAGATGAAGGCGCCGAACAATTGGGCCCTGTAGCGTCCCACGAAGGGCAGCAGCACCTTCAACGGCGCGATCGACCGGCGGCTCTTGCCGTCGTCGCGATCGTAGATCACTTCGTCGTTCTGGCGGTTTCGTCTGGCCAATACGCCAACTCCCTTGAGCGATTAGAACGCTTCGCATTGGTTTGGCCGGAGAATGCAATTTTGCCGCATGAGATTGCAAGTGATCGTTTGGTTTGACCTTGACGTGCGTCAACCGCGGACGTTTCGGAGGGTGCTTTTCGCAGCCGATACCGGTTGCGCTTGTCTCGCCGCCAGGGCTCGGCTATACCCTCGCCTCAACACTGTCGGCCGGCGCCGCGACGAGGACGCCGCCATGCGATCAGAGGCCGCCCGAGCGCGCGCCAGGCAAGGACTTCCGCGATGAAGAAGGACATTCATCCCGACTATCACGTCATCAAGGTGGTGATGACCGACGGCACCGAATACCAGACCCGCTCGACCTATGGCGAGGACGGGGCCACCTTGAACCTCGACATCGATTCAAAGACCCATCCGGCCTGGACCGGCGGCGGCCAGCACCTGATCGACCGCGGCGGCCGTCTGTCGAAGTTCAAGAACAAGTATAAGGGTTTCATCGGCAACTGACGCGCCTGTCGGCGGCCTGAAGCGGCAACCGCGTCGTCAATCGGACGTGTCGTCCGTCGCCCCGCCGAACGCCGCGGCCAGCCGGCCGTGCTGGGCGGCGACCGGGTTTTCCGGCCGTTCCGGCACCGTCTCGTCGCCATAGATCACCTCGTCGAGGTGACAGACGCGCTCCTGCAGCCTGAGCGAGCGCTCCACCAGCGCCCGGAATTCGCTCGGCATGTCGGGCCAGCCGGTGCTGCCGCTCGGATCGGCCGAGCGGTTCAGCCGCACCTTGCTCTTTTCCTCGCTCGCCTGCTCGCGCGTCATCTCGCCGTCATTGACCGCGCGCTGCAGCAACAGCCACGAGGCGATCTGCATGAGCCGCGTCGTCAGCCGCATGCTTTCGGTCGCATAGGTGAGCGACTCGGGCCGCCCCAGCCCCCGCGAATCCTCGCGCCCGCGGCCGTCCAGGTAAGTGGCCGTCTCCTCGACCAGCGCCATGCCGTCGCGAAAAAGGTCACCGAAGTTTCCCGAGCCGACCAGCCGGTCGCCGAACCGGATCATATCGCCATTGTTGATCGTCATCCTGTTCCGTTCCGCTCTCGCGTCGTTACGGCGGCTCCACCAAGCCTTGCACGGAATACCGGCGAGGTCCAGGCCGCGAACCCGGGCCGCGCGGCCGGTTCCACGCCTTATGAAGTCATAAGAAGAGAAGGTTAACAAAGGCCGCACGGAGGCCGGTCGGCGGCCGCCCGGCGGATCCGTCCGGGCGAAAAAAAGAGCCGCGAGAGCGGCTCTAAGAAGTTAACAGGGAGGCGTCAAACAGAGTGGACAGGAGCCACTCACATCCAGAAAACTGGACTGGTACAAGTAATAATCCGGAAAGCTTAATTAAAGGTTAACGGATTTGTTAAGATCGTCATTAAAAGTGCTGTGGAAAACTTTTTTCCGCGGCGAAAATTGGTGAATGAATTGAATCAGTTGTCGGAAGAAGGGCGCTTCCCGCAAAGATTGCTTAGCCGCGAAAAATCGAGTCCGCCGCATCTCTGGAGGCGCGTTTTTTCTCTGATTCGGCTTCGATTCGCGCAATTTCCGCCCGCAGCAGATCGGCCCGCGCCTGCAATTCGTCGACGGAGAGCTCGGAAAGATCCTGCCCGATCTCGTGCGTCACCGGCTTTGTCGGACGGTCGTCGTCATCGAACAGCGCCATAACAGTCCCCCTGAAGCCTGTATTCGCCGGGCCTTCGACCCGTTTTCGAAAACTAACGCATTTTGTTTCGAGAGTGAATCGACGGGCGACGCCGAATAGTCCGAAATCTTCCGATTGTGCCCGGACGTATTTGATTGCTGTCGGGTAAAGCGGAATAGAGGATGGCGTTTTCCCTCGCTCCCTCGTCTTTGCCCGCTTTATGCGGGCAATCCAATGGCATTTCAGCGTGCGGAGGCGTCTGAATTTCTTCATGAACGCTTTGATCAAGTCGACAAGCCAATGGACCACCCGAATAAATCGGGTGGTGACAACGGAGGGGGAAACGGAATACTGCCCTGCAAGGGCAAGAGGCGCGCACAAATGCGACGATCTGAGCGCCATAAAACCTGATCCCGACCGCCGCGGTTGTCACCTGTGCGGCAAACGGTTAGAGCAGCGTGCGACCAGATCGAGACAGGAGCCAGCCGATGTCCGCCGACCTCCCCGAAACGATGACGGCGATCGCCATCCGCGAACCCGGCGGCCCGGAGGTCCTGGTCGCCGAGGAGCGCCGCGTCCCCCACGCCTTCGAGGAGGAGATCCTGGTCAAGGTCGCGGCCGCCGCGATCAACCGGCCCGACGTGCTGCAGCGCCAGGGCCTCTACCCGCCGCCGAAGGGCGCGCCGGACATACCGGGCCTGGAGATCGCCGGCACGATCGCCGCGGTCGGCCGCAACGTCACTCGCTGGTCGCCGGGCGATGCGGTCACAGCCCTCGTTGCGGGCGGAGGCTATGGCGAATACTGCACGGTCGATCAGAGCAACGCGCTGCCGGTCCCGGCCGGGCTCACCATGGTCGAGGCGGCGGCGCTGCCGGAAACGGTGTTCACGGTCTGGCACAACGTCTTTGAGCGCGGCCGGCTGCAGGCGGGCGAGAAATTCCTCGTCCATGGCGGCACCAGCGGCATCGGCACGACCGCGATCCAGCTCGCAAAAGCCTTCGGCGCCGAAGTCTTCACCACCGCCGGATCGGCGGAAAAATGCGCCGCCGCCAAAGAACTCGGCGCCGACCACGCCATCGACTACAATGTGCAGGATTTTGTCGAGGTCGTGCGCGGCGCGACCGAAGGTGCCGGCGTCGACGTCATCCTCGACATGGTCGGCGGCGACTATATCGAACGCAATTACAAGGTCGCCGCCGAGGAAGGCCGCATCGTCCAGATCGCCTTCTTGAACGGGCCCATCGCCGAAGTCGATTTCCGCCGGCTGATGCTGAAGCGGCTGACCCATACCGGCTCGACGCTTCGGGCGCGGCCGATCGCGGTCAAGGCCGGCATTGCCCGGGCGCTGGAAAACAAGGTCTGGCCGCTGATCGAAGCGGGCCGCATGCGCCCGGTGATCGATTCCACCTTCCCGCTCGAAAGGGCCGCCGAAGCCCACGCCCGCATGGAGACGAGCGCTCACATCGGCAAGATCGTGCTGGAAACCGGCACGTAGACCGGCCCTTTCACCACGAGATTGCGCCCGTTTCCGCCGGCATTCCTGTCCGGCCCGGCGTCATTCAGTGGTTATTGTTGATGTTAACCCCGACCTCGCCGCCGCCGGTCACCGGCCTGTGATTGTTGTTGATGTTGACACCGGCCTGGCCGGCCCCGTCCGCGGGTCGATGGTTATTGTTGATGTTGACGCCAACCTGGCCGCTATTATCGACGGGCCTGTGGTTGTTGTTGATGCTAACGGCCGCGGTCCCGTCCTGACTGGTCATCGCCTCCTGAGCGATTGCCGGTCCGCTCAGCGGTATCGCCGCCATGGCGACGCCTGCCGCAATCACTGAAACGGTCAGAGTTTTCATTTTCGTTCCCCCGCTTTTGTACGCGCCCTTTGAAGCGGACGCTGTGGTTTTTCCCTTTGCAAAATATAAGTTGCAAAATACACCATTACGCTGCGTCAATTCGAACCGATGGCAGCTTTTGCTCCATGAAAAATCTTCGCAATTCGGCCGGCTCTACTGCCCGAACACGTGCAGTAGGAATGCAAAATCGAAAACAAAAGGCCCGGTCGTGAAACCGGGCCATTTTGCCTGCTTCCGGCGATCTCATCACCCGAACAGCAACTTTATCACGCCGTTCCACTCATAGGCGGCAACCGCGATCGACATCATCGACACCGACCCGACGCCCGACAGGAACAAGGCCAGGAACACGACGGCGAATATGCGTCCGATCCAACGCCCGTACCGCCGGGTTTCGGTGTGCAGATGGCGGCGCTTTTCGCCATATTCGCTGAATATCGCCATAAGAACCTCCCAAGTCTAGCGAACCGCAACAGTGGTGGCCGGCCGGCGGATCAGCACCGAAATGCGGTTCGCCGGATCACGACGCTCCACCGTCACAAGGCGCGGCTGGCTCGCCCGGTCCTGGTCAGAAATGCCCGACAGACAATTCTGTGCCACGTATGGCCAGGTCTCGCCCTCGCATACGCTTTGCTCGGCGGACACCAAGCGGTCGGCCTTCTTCGCCGTTTCCTCAGACGGAAGCACCATCGGCGCTGCCGCATAGGCGAGCACGATGCCGAGGAAGACGCCCGTCCGAGCCAACGGAAAAGCGGGTCGCGGTGTGAACCTGACCGGCCCGCGGTGCGGAATGGGCAGGTCACCCTGCCAAATCCGTGGCGTGCTGATGTTCAAAGCCATCGTTCCGCTCCTACCCGGTCGCCGTGCAGGCCGTGCACATGGCGGTGATGTGCCGGTGGTCGGTTCCGCAGCAGCCGCCGACGACCCGGAGCGCCGGCAGCAGGCGCTGCAGTTCGCCATAGCGCCGGCCGAGATCGTGCGGATCGCCGTCGTCCAGCTCTTCGGCCTCGTCGAGTTCGGCATGGCTCATGGTCGAGGCGTTGGCCCGGATGCCGCCGATGCGGTCGATCCATGCTTCGCCGGCCCGCACCGCATGGTCGAAATGCGTCGGATGGGCGCAATTGATCATGAAATAGGCCGCAGCCTTGTCCGTGGCCCTGTCGACGTCGGCGATCGCCTCGCCGATGGTCTGCCCGTTGGGAAGGCGTCCGTCGGTTTCCACCGTAAACGCGATCACCACCGGCACACCGATATCGACTGCGGCCCGGACGATGCCGATCGCCTCCTGCGGGTAGGTCATCGTCAGCGCCGTCACCATGTCGGCGCCGGCCTCGGTGACGGTGCGGATCTGTGACCCGTGATAGGCCTGGGCATCGACCGCATCCATCAGGATCGAGGGATTATAGCCGTCATCGCGCGGCCCGATGCAGCCGCTGATCAGACACGGCACGCCCGAAGACGAAACCGCGGCGCGGATCGGCCGCAACAGGGCGATGGCGTCCCGGTTGGCTTCAGCGAGCGTGGTCGCGTCATAGCCGAGCTTTGCGGCCCAGTCGGCGTTGGCGCGCCAGGTCGGGCTTTCGAGCACGAAGCCGACGCCGTTTTCGACAGCGATCCGGGCATAGCCCTCGAAATATGTCCTCAGCTTGTTCCGCCCGGCTTCCGACTTCAGCAGATCGAAGGCAGCGAAATAGGGAAGCTCTTCCCCCTCGTGGAAGATCATTGTCGTTTCGATTCCGCCATCGGTGATGAAGAGATCGCCGCCCTGGTGCGGCAGCGGAGACCTGGTCAGTTCGAGTTCGTGTCGCATGGCTAACTCCCGCGTTTGAAGTGAAGATTGCGGCAGGCTAGGTCGCGAACGGCGGATTTGCTTGAAGACCATCTTTATTTTCGCTTCAGAAATGCTCCATTGTTGGCGAAACGGGCGGAGCGACAGTGAAATACCGGTTCGGCAACTTCGTTTTGGACACCGAGCTTCTCGAACTGCGGAGCGCGGGGACGCTCGTCACCATGGAGCCGCAGGTCTTCAGCCTGCTGGTCGCACTCATCGAGAATCGCGAGCGTGTCGTCGGCAAGGACGAACTCATCGACAGCGTCTGGGGTGGCCGCATCGTTTCCGATGCCACGTTGAACTCGCGGATCAACGCGGCCCGCCGCGCGGTCGGCGACAACGGCAAGGACCAGGCCGTCATCCGCACCCACGCGCGCCGCGGCTTCCGCTTCGTTGCGCCCGTGGAACCGCTGGCGGCGACCCCGGCGGCGGCGATGAGGACTGACGCCGCCCCTGCCCTGCAGGACAAGCCGTCGGTCGCGGTTCTGCCCTTCGTCAACATGTCCGACGATCCCTCGCAGGACTATTTCGCCGACGGCATCAGCGAGGACATCATCGTCGCGCTGTCGCGCATGCGCTGGCTGTTCGTGATCGCGCGGAACTCCTCCTTCGCCTTCAAGGGCCGCACGGTCACGATCGACGGCGTCGCCCGTGAACTCGGCGTCCGCTACGTCGTCGAGGGCAGCGTGCGCAAATCCACCGATCGCGTCCGCATCACCGGCCAGCTCGTCGACGCCGCCGACCGCCACCAGATCTGGGCGCAGAAATATGACGGCAGCCTGAGCGACATCTTCAGCCTGCAGGACGAGATCACTTCGGCGGTGGCGATGACGCTGAGTTCGGAAATCACCATGGCCGAGATCGAACGCGCCCGCGCCAAGCGGCCGGAAAACTTCGACGCCTGGGATCGCTATCTGCACGCCCTGCCGCTGATGCACCGGTTCGAGCCGGAGGCCAATGCCCGCGCCAAGATCACACTTGAAGAGGCGATCGAAGCCGATCCGGAATTCGTGCCGCCGCATGTGGGTCTGGCCTGGTGCTATGCCCAGGAGGCGCTCCATGGCTGGCAGAAATTCGGCCGCCGCTCGCTCGAGCTTGCGCTTCATCATGCCCGCGCGGCGATCGCGCTCGATCCCAACGATCCGCGGGCGCACTGCTCGCTGGCGCTCGCCCATCTGTGGCTCGGCGAACAGGACGAAGCGATCGCGGCGGCGCTACGCTCGATTGCGCTGGATGCCAACATGCCCGAAGCGCACGGCGTGCTCGGCTGTGCGCTTTCGGTTTCCGGCCAGGCCGTTCAGGCCATCGAATCGATCGAACGGGCCTTGCGCGGCAGCCCGCGCGATCCGGTCCGCTGGTTCTGGTATCACGGCATGGCCAACGCGCATTTCTCGCTCGAACACTATGACGACGCGATCAACTGGGCGAAGGCGACCGCCGAATTGATGCCGGGCTGGGCGTTCAGCTATCTGATCGCGGCCGCGAGCGCCGGCCTCACCGGCAAGCGCGGCGAGGCGGAACGGGCCCTGTCCGGGCTGCTCGCGGTCATTCCCCATTACACGATCGGCCGCTTCCGCCGGAACCCGATCTGGACCGAGCCGCGCGACATCGAGCACATCGTGACCGGCCTGCGCAATGCCGGTTTGGCGGAATGAGCAAAGCCGACGACCGATTCGCCTTTCCCTGGTCACCGCAAAGCGCGATATAAGGGAGCGGGGCGAGGGGCAAATTCGGGGGTACGCCCGTGCAGCTTGAAGGCAAGACCGCGATCGTCACCGGCGGCGGCCAGGGTATCGGCTACGCCGTCGCCGAAAGATTCATCGCCGACGGCGCCCGCGTCGTCATCGCCGACATCGACGAGGACGCCGGCGCCGAGGCGATCGAGACGCTTTCGCCGCGCGGCGAGATCCTGTTCGCCCATTGCGATGTCGGCGAGCGCCTCGACGTCCGCAACACGATCGCCGCAACCCTTGATACCTATGGCGGCATCGACATCCTCGTCAACAATGCCGGCATCAGCCATTCGGCCGACTTTCTCAGCCTTCAGGAGGCCGATTTCGACCACGTGCTGCGCATCAATCTGAAGGGGTCGTTCCTGTTCGGCCAGGCGGTGGCGCGGCATATGGTGGAAAGCATCGAGGAGGGCGGCGCGCCCGGAACGATCATCAACATGTCGTCGATCAATGCCGTCGTCGCGATCCCGAGCCAGATCCCCTATTCGGTGTCGAAGGGCGCCGTCGCCCAGTTGACCCGGGTCATGGCGCTGGCGCTCGCGCCCTACGGCATCCGCGTCAACGCCATCGGCCCCGGCTCGATCAACACCGACATGCTCAAGGCGGTCAATTCGGACAAGATGGCGCGCCAGCGGCTGTTGGCGCGGACGCCGCTGCAGCGCATCGGCGAGCCCTCCGAAATCGCCGCGGTCGCCGCCTTCCTCGCCTCCGATGAGGCGAGCTACATCACCGGCCAGACGATCTATGCCGATGGCGGCCGCCTCGGCCTCAACCTCACCGTGGCCACGCCCGACGAGGGCTGAGGGGCGGCCGGCATTTACCCCCCCCTCCCTGTCCCTCCGCCATGAAGGGGGAGGGAACGAAATGCGCCGCCTCAGGATGCTATCTCGAAAAGCCCTCTCCCCTCTGGGGAGAGGGTTGGGTGAGGGGTAGTGAAGCAACAAACGCCGATCACCCTCACCCGACTTCGACCGCGGTTCAGCTTCGCTTCACCGGGTCTCCGTTGCCCTCTCCCTGAAAGGGAGAGGGGGAACCGGCAAGCGGGCGCTATCCGACCCGCTATTCCTCGTCCTCTTCCGGCTCGTCGCGCTTCAGCGATTTGAGCTTGGCGAAGACCGCATCGGCGTCGATTTCCGGCTCCTCCTCGCGCGGCGACGGCGCAAAGGTATCGGCGGCGGCCGCCGCATCGCCCTCGCCCTCGGCGGCGAGCGCCTCCTCGCTCGTCGTGTCCTCCGGCGACAGCAGCGTCACTTCGGCCTCCGGAACCGGCCGGCCGGCCGACTTCGCCGCCCGCTGCACCTCGAAGTCGAGGTCAATTTGCGAGCACAGGCCGAGGCTGACCGGGTCCATCGGCGTCAGATTGGCCGAATTCCAGTGGGTGCGCTCGCGGATCGCCTGGATCGTCGGCTTGGTGGTGCCGACGAGGCGCATGATCTGCGCGTCCTTCAGTTCGGGGTGATGGCGCACCAGCCAGAGGATCGCGTTCGGCCGGTCCTGGCGCCGCGACACCGGCGTATAGCGCGGACCGCGCCGGCGCGTCTCCGGCACCTTGACCTTCGGCTCGGCCAGTTTCAGCCGGTGGTCCGGGTCCTGCTCGCCCTTTTCGATCTCGCCGCGGTCGAGCTGGCCGGTCAGCACCGGGTCGAGGCCCTTGATGCCCTGCGCCGCATCGCCGTCGGCGATCGCCTTCACCTCGAGCGGATGCAGCCGGCAGAACGCGGCGATCTGGTCGAAGGAGAGCGCGGTGTTGTCGACCAGCCAGACGGCGGTCGCTTTCGGCATCAGGGGCGTCGTGGCCATGAATCGGTTCCTCCTTGCCGCTCCGCCGGGATTTTGGCAGAGCCGTGTCATTCTTTTTCGAAATGACGGGAAAGGGTCAGTATATAGGCGGCGCGCGGCGGCGACGCAAATGAAAGTCGCGACAAAGGGGAATCGTCAGTGCGCGCGGAGCGAAACAATCCAGCCTTGCGACGATTTTCGCCATTCGCACCGACGATCCCGCCATTGCGCCGGACATCGACAGGATGCTAAAGCGCCAGAGAACGTTCGAGCGATGGGGACAAGCGAACGATGCCGACCTATGACTATGAATGCGCGGCCTGCGGCGAGAACCATCGGCTCCAGCACGCCATGTCCGCCGACACCCCCGACTGCCCCGCCTGCGGCGGCAGCCTCGACCAAGTGTTCCTGACCGCCCCCGCGATCGGCGGCACCAATGGCGGCTCCGGCGCCTCGGCGGACGACTTCCCGGCCTGCGAAGCACCGGCCTGCGCGACGGGAACGTGCCCGTATCAGTAAGGCGCGGGACGGCATCGGCCCACACAACCCTCCGCACAAGGGATTCCTCTGCGAAAGCGGGAGGTCATTGAAGCGACAACGGCGGGCAAGTGTATGTTCGGTCAGGCCTTATTGGATTCCCGCATTCGCGGGAATGACGAACGCACGGTGGGTTCGCTGACAATCCACATCCTCCAACGTCACCCCCACGCAGGTGGGGGTCCATTGTGGCCTTGGCGGCAGGCAAATTCGTTTGCCGTCAGCCCTAGCAATCGGGTTTTCCTTTTCGCAGAGGAAACCGCAAAGGGAGGGGAGCGGTTCGCCGCCGCCCCTCACCGCTCCGTCAGCTTCAGTTCAATCCGCCGGTTCTTGGCGAAGGCCTCCTGCGTCGCGCCGTCCTCAAGCGGCTGGAATTCGCCGAAGCCGGCGGCGACCAGGCGTTTGGCCGGCACCCCTTGCGCGATCAGATATTTGACGACGGCAATCGCCCGCGCCGCCGAAAGCTCCCAGTTCGACGCATAGCGGCCGGAGATCGGCCGCTTGTCGGTGTGGCCGTCGACCCGGAGCACCCAGGAGATTTCCGCCGGGATTTCCCGTTCGAGCTCGGTCAGCGCTTCGGCGAGCTTGTCCATCTCCTGGCGGCCCGACGGATTGACCGTCGCCTGGCCGGCGGCAAACAGCACCTCGGATTGGAACACGAAACGGTCGCCGACGACGCGGATGTCGGAGCGCTGCGACAGGATCTCGCGCAGGCGCCCGAAGAAGTCGGAGCGGTAGCGGGAAAGCTCCTGCACCCGCTGCGCCAGCGCCACGTTGAGCCGCTTGCCGAGATCGGCGATCTTGGCCTGGGATTCGCGGTCGCGTTCCTCGGAGACCTCGAGCGCGCTTTCGAGCGCGGAAATCTGCCGGCGCAGAGCGGCGATCTGCTGGTTCAGAAGTTCGACCTGCGACAGCGCCCGCTGGCTGATCCGCTTTTCCGAATCGAGCTCGCCGGCGAGCGCGCTCGCCCGTTCGCTGGCCGTCTCGGCGGCGCCCGAGCGCGCCTCCAGCAGGCCCTGCAGCCGGTCGCGGTCACCCTCGCTCTGGGAAAGGCTCGCCTGCATCAGCGCCAATTGCTCTTCAAGGCTCGACGAACTCGCCCGCTCCAGCGCCAGCAATTCGGTCAGTTCGGCAATCTGCGTGTTGAGGCGGTTCAGCACCGTGTCCTTGCCGGTGATCTCCTGACTCAGGAAGAACTGCGCCAGCATGAACACCGACAGCATGAAAATGATCACCAAGAGTAGCGTCGAGATGGCGTCGACGAAGCCGGGCCAGTAGTCGAGCCGGCCTTCCCTGCGGCGGGTGCGCACCAGCGACACCGCGCTAGTCCTCCGTCTTCGCGGTCGTCTTCCCGGTCATCTCGGCGATATTGTCGAGCGCCTTGTGCAGGCGCTTCTGCTCGTCGGACTGGGATTCGACCCAATTGCGGATCAGCTGCTGCTCGGAGCGCATGTGCTGCACCAGCCCCTGAATGCCTTCGGCCAGATTGGCCATCGCCGCGGTCGCGGTGCGGCTGCTGCCGCCGTCCGAAATCGTCCGCCCGAGCCGCTCGATCGCCACCCGCAGATCCTCGGCCGTGGCGCCGGTCGCCGTGTCGCGCGCCTCGATCTCCTCAACCGTGAGGTCGGCGACCGAGGACAGCCAGTCCTCGACCTCGTTGTAGAAGCGGTTCTGCGCCTGGCCCGCCTGCAGGTCGAGGAAGCCGAGCACCAGCGAGCCGGCGAGGCCGAACAGCGATGACGAGAACGCCGTGCCCATGCCGCCGAGCGGCGCCGCGAGCCCGGCCTTCAGATCCTCGAAGATGACGCCGACCTCATTGCCGACGCTGAGCGACTGGATCGTCTCGCCGACGGCGGCGACTGTTTGGGTCAGGCCCCAGAACGTGCCGAGCAGGCCGAGAAAGACCAGCAGCCCGATCAGATAGCGGGCGATGTCGCGCGCCTCGTCGAGCCGCATGCCGACCGAATCCAAGAGCGAGCGCATGGTCTGGGTCGAGATCGCGGTGCGGCCGATGCGGTCGCCGAGCAGCATCGCCATCGGCGCCAGCAGTTTCGGCTGGTCGGCGAGTTCGAGGCCCGGATCGGCGAGCCGGTAGGAGTTGACCCAGCGCACCTCGGGAAACAAGAGCACGACCTGCCGGAACACGAGCACGATGCCGATCACGAGCACGCCGATGATGAGGCCGTTGAGGCCCGGATTGCTCATGAACGCGGTGCCGATATGGCGATAGAGGATGAGGGCGACGAACCCGACGATCACCAGGAAGATGATCATTCTGAGCAGGAACACCATCGGGTTGGAAAGTTTAAAGGGGTCGACCTCTCGCGCCATCGTCCGCCGTCCTCGGATTCGCTTCGGCCCTGAAGGAATACGTGGTTTGGACGCGGTTGAAAACGGTAAATGGGCCAGAATGAGGGCCGCACGGCGATTTCGGGGATAACACGCGACTTAAGCCGCGGCCGCGGCCTTTTTCAGGATCGCCAGAAGCGGCCGCTGCAACGCCTCATTGGTGGCCAGGATGTTGCCCGATTTGAGCATCCGGTCGGAGCCGTCGATATCGGTGACGAAGCCGCCCGCCTCGCGGACGATCAGGATGCCGGCGGCCATGTCCCAGGCGGAAATCCCGCGCTCGAAATAGGCGTCGTAGCGGCCGGCCGCGAGCCACGCCATGTCGAGCGCTGCCGCGCCGCAGCGCCGGAGCCCGGCAACCGCCGGCATCACCGCGCCGAGTTCGGATAAAAAGCCGGCATGGTCGCCGCGGCCCAGATGCGGAATCCCGGTGGCGACGACGGCCCGGGCGAGATCGCGCCGGCCGGCGACCCTCAGCCGGCGATCGTTGAGGAAGGCGCCGGCGCCCTTCTCGGCGACGAACAATTCGTCGCTGACCGGATTGTAGATGACCCCGGCGACGATCTGGCCGGCCTTTTCCAGCGCCACCGAAATCGCGAACAGCGGAATGCCGTGGAGGAAATTGGTGGTACCGTCGAGCGGATCGATGATCCAGCGGTGGATGCCGTCGCCCTCGACCGTGCCGCCCTCCTCCATCAGGAAGCCCCAGCCGGGCCGGGTCCGCGACAGTTCCTTATGCAGGATTTCCTCCGACCGCCGATCGGCGGCCGAGACGAAATTGGCCGGCCCCTTCAGCGACACCTGCAGATTCTCCACCTCGCCGAAATCGCGGGTGAGCGAGCGGCCGGCCTTGAAGACGGCCTGGACCATGACGTTCAACAGGGCCGAACGTGCCATGACGATCTCTTTCCCGCTTTCGAATCGCCCAAACCTTTAGGGTCTGTTGGGTATCAGCACACGCGGCTGCGTTGGTGTCCAAATTCGTGCGAAACCAGGAGAAAAGCGCAAGACAGTGTGACCACTTTCGAGCATTTTCGACGCCGTTTCGCGCGAAT
>JANQEG010000060.1 GCA_028278505.1 Rhodobiaceae bacterium | reverse complement strand
CAAGCTCTTCGATCGGATAGCCGCGATAGAGCAGAATCCCTTCATCGCCGTCGATATAGGTGATTTTCGAGGCGCAGGATGCGGTCGACGTAAAGCCCGGATCGTAGGTGAATTTGCGGGAATCGCGATAGAGCGTGCCGATGTCGATGACATCGGGCCCGACCGTGCCCTCATATACGGGGAACGTCCAGGTGTCGTTTCCAAACGTCAAGGTTGCCGTCTTGTCGTTCATGCAGCCAACCCCCTTTGTGTTGTTCAGGCGCGTGCGCGGGTGCCGAAGCGGTCTTGAAGGTCTCGTGCCGGCCCGCCGCCGCGCTACGCTTCGATCACTGCCGAACCGCTAAAGCGGACGCCGGACGGAGATGCGCGACAGGTTATGCCGAATGCCCCGGTGGCATAACGATTGGCGGCGCTGTCCCCCGCCGCCCCGCCGCAGAAAAGCCCCTCTTGAGGTACTCCATTTATTGCACTGCCGCAAGCGCCTGACCATTTGTCGGTCCATTGCGCAGCGCACATTTCCGGGCTCACCGGCCGGCCGTCTGATCGCCGATCCGGGCCAGGCTTTCGTCCCGGCCGAGCACCGCCAGCACGTCGAAAATGCCCGGCGATGTGGCGCGGCCGGTCAGCGCCGCGCGCAGCGGCTGGGCGATCTTGCCGAGCTTCAGGCCAGCGTCTTCGGCAAAGCCGCGGACCGCGGTTTCGAGCGGCTCCTGTTGCCAGTCCTCGATCGCGGCAAGGCGGGGCAGCAGCGCCGCGAGCGCCGAGCGGGCGGGTTCGTCGAGGATCTTCTCCGCCTTCTCGTCAAGGCCGAGCGGACGCTCGGCGACAAGGAAGCCGATGCCGTCGAGAAGCTCGACAAGCGTCTTGGCGCGTTCCTTGAGGCCGGGCAGGGCGGTGCGGATCTTGTCCTGCAATTCCGGCGTCAGGCGCGCGGAAACCGCTTCGCCGCCGGGCAGATATTGCAATGCAGCAAGGAATGCGGCGAGCAGCGCCTCGTCGTCCATCGCCCGCAGATAATGGCCGTTCAGATTGGCGAGCTTGACGAAATCGAATCGGGCCGGCGACTTGCCGATGCCGTCGAGATCGAACCAGTCGATCATCTGTTCGGTGGAGAAGATCTCGTCGTCGCCATGGCTCCAGCCGAGCCGGGCAAGGGTGTTGCGCATCGCCGCCGGCAGATAGCCCATTTCGCGATAGGCCTCGACGCCGAGGGCACCGTGGCGCTTCGACAGCTTTGCGCCGTCGGGTCCGTGGATGAGCGGGATGTGGGCCATCTCCGGCACCGGCCAGCCGAGCGCCTCGTAGAGCAGCATCTGCCGCGCCGCATTGGTCAGATGGTCGACGCCGCGGACGATGTGCGTGACGCCCATGTCGTGGTCGTCGACGACGACGGAGAGATTGTAGGTCGGGGTTCCGTCCGAGCGCAGGATGATGAGATCATCGAGGTCCTTGTTGGGAATGACGACGCGACCCTGGACGTGGTCCTCGATCACGGTTTCGCCGTCGAGCGGGGCGCGGAAGCGGATTGCCGGCGAAATGCCGGCCGGGGCTTCGGCCGGATCGCGGTCGCGCCAGCGTCCGTCATAGCGCGGCGGCCGCTTTTCGGCGAGCGCGCGGGCGCGCATCTCGTCGAGTTCCGCCGGGGTGCAATAGCAGCGATAGGCGCGGCCTGCGGCCAGCAGGTCGTCGGCGACCTGGCGGTGGCGGTCGGCCCTGGAGAATTGCGAGACCGGCGCGCCGTCCCAGTCGAGGCCGAGCCAGGTGAGCCCGTCGATGATCGCCGCGACCGCGGCCTCGGTCGAGCGCTCCCGGTCGGTGTCCTCGATGCGCAACAGCATCGTTCCGCCCCGGGCCTTGGCGTAGAGCCAGTTGAACAGCGCGGTGCGGGCGCCGCCGATATGCAGAAAACCGGTCGGCGAGGGCGCAAATCGTGTGACAATCCTGTCGGGCATGTGCAGTCTGTTTCGTCAATTTCTTGAATGCGTCGCGGCGCGGTCGTCGGGCCCGCGCCGGGGCGGTGGGCGGCGCGAGCTTTATCACAGCGCCGGGACGGGCGGAAGGCGCAGATGGAACGCCGCGAGGTGCATGAGGAGGGAACCGGCGGGGCCGAAACCGGCCCCGGTCCCGCGCTTTTGTCGCCGGACTCTGTTGCCGGCCTCGCCCCGCGCCGGCATCCTCTGCCGATTGCCGTGGCGCGGCTTTTGCGGCCCGTCGGGAAGGGGCGCGACTGGCTCATCCGCTGCGCCCGCGACGATCTCGCCGCCGGCCGCGGCGGGCTCTGGTATGCGGTCGCTTTCGGGCTCGGCATCCTCGCCTATTTCGGCCTGCCGCGGGAGCCGTCGCTCGCCGCGCTTCTGGCGCTGCTGGCGGTCCTGTCGGCGCTCACCTTTCGCCTGCGGGCGGCGGGAAGCGGCTTCTTCCTGGTGCTGGCGCTCGCCGTCTTTGCCGCCGGGCTGGTCACCGCCAAGGTCAGAACGGAGCGGGTGGCGGCGCCGGTCCTCACCGAAAACCGCCTCGTCGCCAGGATTGAGGGCTGGATCGTCAGCGCCGAGGCGACCGAGCGCGGCGGCCACCGGCTGATCATCGCGGTGTCTTCGATAACGGGCGTTGCGGCCGCGGACACCCCGCAACGCGCGGCGGTCACCGTCAGCGCCCGCGACGCCGTCTTCGTTCCGGGCACCGCGGTCGCGCTCAGGGCGGTGCTCTATCCGCCGTCGGCGCCGGTGCTGCCGGGCGGTTATGATTTTCGCCGAAAAGCCTATTTCGAGGGCCGCGGCGCGCTCGGCTTTGCGCTCGGCCGGCCGCTTGCGCCGCCGGAGCTCGGCGCGCCGCCGCCGTCGGTGCGGCTGGCTGCGGCCGTTTCCGGCCTGCGCGGGGCGATCGCCGCGCGGATCGGCGATGTGCTCGACGGCGAGGCGGCGGCGGTCGCCACCGCGCTCATCGTCGGCGAACGCCGCGCCATCCCCGAGGCCGTGCGCGACGCGCTCCGCGCCTCCGGGCTCGCCCATATCCTCGCCATATCCGGGCTGCATCTGACGCTCGTCGCCGGAACCCTCTTTGTGCTGGTGCGCGGCGGGCTGGCGCTCATTCCGGCGCTCGCGCTCAACCGGCCGATCCGCAAATGGGCGGCGGCATCGGCGCTGATTGCCGCGGCCGGCTATGTGCTGATTTCCGGCGCCGGCGTCGCCACCCAGCGCGCCTTCGTCATGCTCGCCGTGGTGCTGGTCGCCGTCATGATCGACCGCGCCGCGCTGACCATGCGCAATGTCGCGCTGGCCGCCTTGGTCGTGCTGTTGATCGCGCCGGAAAGCCTGCTCGGGGTCAGCTTCCAGATGTCGTTCGCCGCCGTTGCCGCGCTCGTTGCCGTCTATGAGAACTGGCGCCTGCGCCGCTTCGCCGCGGCCGGGCGCAAAGGCCGCCGGCCGGGCTCGATCATGGCCGGCGGCTGGCGCTATGTCGCCGGCCTCGCCCTGACCTCGCTGATCGCCGGGCTCGCAACCGCGCCGTTTGCCGCCCATTCCTTCCACCGGGTTGCGGCCTTCGGCCTTCTCGCCAACCTTCTGGCGATGCCGCTGGTGGCGTTCGTGGTCATGCCGATGGGGCTCGTTGCCGTTTTGCTGATGCCGTTCGGGCTCGAATCGATCGGCCTTGCCGGCATGGCGATCGGCATCGACGCCGTGGTTGCGGTCGCGCGCTGGGTCGCCGAACTGCCCGGCGCCGTGCATATGGTGCCGGCCACGGGCGCGCTGTCGCTGGCGCTCGCCGCAATCGCCATCGTCTGGTTCTGCCTGTGGCAGCAGGCCTGGCGCTATCTCGCGGTCATTCCATTGGCAGCGGCCGCCGTCGCCGCGGTGTCGCACGAGCGTCCGGACGTGCTCGCCGGCCGCTCCGGCGAAATGGCGGCGCTGCGCATGGCCGACGGCCGGCTGGCGCTGATCGGGCGCAAGATCGACCGATTCGTCGCCAGCGAATGGCTGCGCGCTGATGGGGACGACCGCGATCCGAAGGCGGCGCATCTCGATCCGGACGTTCATTGCGATGCCTATGGCTGTGCGGCCGCCGACGGCGCCGGACGGCGGGTTGCTGTAACGCTCAGTGCTGACGGGCTCGATGCCGACTGCCGCATCGCCGACGTGATCGTGACGCCGCTTGAGGCGCCGCGCGGCTGCTCCGGCCGCGCGATTGTCATCGACGGGCCGGCGCTTTCCGGGCGCGGCGCCCACGCTGTCTTCTGGCGGGACGGCAAGGAAGATGATCACGGCGCGGCGGCCGAAACCGGCGGGGAGGTGATCGGAACCGACGGCGCAGGGCGCCGGACCGCAACGGACCGACGCGTGGACGCCCGAATCGCCACCAGCCTGCCGCGGCTCAAACGGCCCTGGCACGGTTTTGCGGCCGATCGGCGAGAGGCTTCGCAATGAACCTGGTTTTCAGCCGCTTCCGTAAATACGGGCCGGCCGTTATCAGTAACGGCGGATGAGGCCGATCAGCTTGCCCTGCACCTTGACCCGGTCGGGGCCGAAGATCCGGGTCTCATACGCCGGATTGGCGGCTTCGAGCGCGATCGAGGCGCCCTTGCGCCGCAACCGCTTCAGCGTCGCCTCCTCGTCGTCGACAAGCGCCACGACGATATCGCCGCTGTCGGCCGAGGGGGTCTTGCGCAAGAGCACGGTGTCGCCGTCGAGAATCCCCGCCTCGATCATCGAATCGCCGCGCACTTCGAGCGCGAAATGCTCGCCGCCCGAAAGCAGTTCGACCGGCACCGAAATGGTGTGGCTGTGGTTCTGGATGGCCGAGATCGGCGTGCCGGCGGCGATCCGTCCCATCACCGGAATGGCGGCGGTCTGCGGCTCGTCGCTGTTATCGGCGGCCGGCCGAACCCGGCCGAGACTGCCTTCGATGACGTTCGGCTCGAAGCGGCGGCCGCGCGACGAGGCGAGGCCAGGCGTCACCGAGTCGGGCAGGCGGATGATTTCCAGCGCCCGGGCCCGGTTCGGCAGCCGGCGGATGAAGCCGCGTTCCTCCAGCGCCGTGATCAGCCGGTGAATGCCCGACTTGGAGCGCAGGTCGAGCGCATCCTTCATCTCGTCGAACGACGGCGGAATGCCGGTTTCGCGCATCCGCTCGTTGATGAACAAGAGCAATTCGTGCTGTTTGCGGGTCAGCATCGGAACTTCCTCAGCGGTTCTGTCCAACACGGAGAGAGAACGTTTCGGGAATCATTAGTACAAATCGCGAACACAGTCAATGTTCCAGTTGTGTTCGATAAAGGTTAAGAATTCGTTTGCGTGGGGCGGGGCGGACGCAATCAGTGGATCGCCGGCATGAAGCCGCTGGTGTCCGGTTGGAGCTGTCGCGCTCTGTTTCGCGGCTACTCCCGGCGCCGTCATCAACTCGGCCTGTAGCGGCAAAGAGAACGCGGCAGCGTCGGCCCGCGTAACCCTCCCCCTTCAAGGCGAGGGTGGACGGCGCGTTAGCGCCGGCCGGGTGGGGGTGAATCCGAAACAGCGAAAACCATCCGAAGGTACTGTTTTTCTTCTCTTTCTAACCCCCACCCCCGACCCCTCGCCTTGAAGGGGGAGGGGAGCGTTTGCGCCGTTCTCCATCGTCATTGCGAGTCGGCGTCAGCCGGCGCGGCTCACCCTCCGACCATGACCCCGTCGGGCATAGACGGCAGCCGATCGAGCCAGTCGGGCGCCGGCAGGCCCTTTTCGCGCAGGAATTCCGGGTTGAACAGTTTCGACTGGTAGCGGTTGCCATAGTCGCAGAGTACGGTGACGATGGTGTGGCCGGGGCCGAGTTCGCGGGCCAGACGTATGGCGCCGGCGATGTTGATGCCCGACGAGCCGCCGAGGCAGAGGCCCTCATCGGTGATCAGGTCGAACAGGATCGGCAGCGCCTCCGCATCGGGGATCCGGAACGGGATGTCGATCGGCGCATCTTCCAAATTCGCCGTGATCCGGCCCTGGCCGATGCCCTCGGTGATCGAGGTGCCTTCCGATTTCAGCGTCCCGTTCTTGTAGAACTCGTAGAGTGCGGCGCCCATCGGATCGGCAAGACCGATGACCACGTCACTATTGCGGGCCTTCAGCGCCATGGCGACGCCGGCCAGGGTGCCGCCGGTGCCCACCGCGCAGATGAAGCCATCGACCTTGCCGCCGGTCTGGGTCCAGATCTCCGGGCCGGTGCCTTCGATATGCGCCTTGCGATTGGCGACATTGTCGAACTGGTTGGCCCAGATCGCGCCATTCGCCTCGGTCTCGGCGAGCTTTTCGGCGAGCCTGCCGGAAACCTTCACATAGTTGTTGGGATCGCGATAGGGCACGGCCGGCACTTCGAGCAGTTCGGCGCCGGCGAGCCGCAGCGCCTCCTTCTTCTCCTCCGACTGGGTGTCGGGGATGACGATGACGGAGCGGTAGCCGAGCGCATTGCCGACGAGCGCAAGGCCGATGCCGGTGTTGCCGGCGGTGCCCTCGACGATCGTTCCGCCCGGCTTCAAGAGGCCGTTTTCGACGGCATCGCGGATGATGTAGAGCGCGGCCCGGTCCTTGACCGACTGGCCGGGATTGAGGAATTCGGCCTTGCCGAGGATTTCGCAGCCGGTCGCCTCCGAGGCCTTGTTCAGCCGCACCAGCGGCGTGTTGCCGATCAGGTCGACGATACCGGATTTCACCTCCATATGGCCTGCTCCTGTCAATTGCCTGCCTGGTTTCAGCCGGAAACCGCCCGCGCCGGTTCCGCCCGGCAGGCTATCCGCCGAACCGTCATGCTTCAAGCGAGGCGGGCATAATGTTCCGCACGCCACGACACGGTTGTCATCATGCCGGAGGTTCGGATCAAGACGGGCCCTCCGCCCCCTCACCCTGACCCTCTCCCCGCCGGGGAGAGGGGACGAAAGCTGCAACGCATTGAAGGACTTCACCTCTCCCCACCTGCGGAGAAGGAGGAATCCCCGGCGGCAGCCGCCTT
The DNA here is from genome assembly GCA_028278505.1 of Rhodobiaceae bacterium. Lineage (GTDB taxonomy): Bacteria > Pseudomonadota > Alphaproteobacteria > Rhizobiales > JAKPQE01 > JANQEG01. The sequence continues at coordinate 9,868 of JANQEG010000060.1, read as the reverse complement.
CAGCCCTCGCCCCCTTGGGGGAGAGGGGGGCGCGAAGCGCCGGGTGAGGGGGGCGGTTGTCGGGTTTCTCTGTCTGGCCGATCGCCGTCTGCGGGCGTGACAAGTCAACAGCGAAAGTGGATAGTGAGGCGGGGTGGACGTATCACTGGGAGGATCACACGATGAGAACCGCGTTGTTGGCTGCATTGGGTCTGGCCGGAGCATTCCTGACCGCACCGGCCATGGCGAGCGACCTGAGCGGCCCTGGCATCACCGTCTATTCGACCGAGGCGTCGATCGACGACGTCCTGTTCGACATCAGCGACGCGATCGTCAACCGCGGCTACGTCGTCGATTACCGCTCGCATGTGGGCGAAATGCTGAACCGGACCGCCGCCGATGTCGGCGCCGAAAAGGCAATCTACACCGCAGCCGTCATCACCCAGTTCTGTTCCGCGGTGCTGTCGCGCAACGCCATGGAGGCCGATCCGATCAACATCGCGTTCTGTCCTTACGGCATCTTCGCGTTTGAGCGCGCCGACAAGCCCGGCATGGTCTATGTCGGCTACCGCCATCTCGTCGGCAACGATACCGAGGCCTCGAAGGCGGCGCTCGCAGAGGTCAACGCGCTGCTCGATTCGATCGCAAAGGAGGCCGCCGGCGCCGAGTGACGGCGCCCGGTGATGCTCGTGACGACGGCGCAAATTCCGGCTCGAAACTGCCAAGATCATGACGGAGGCCCCGTGAAGCGATGCTGAAGCGGCTGGCCGGACTGTTTTGGGCGGTTGCCGTGCTCGCGGCAACCGGCCTCATGCCGGCGGGCGCGGCCGACCGCCATGCGCTGGTGATCGGCAATGCGGGATATGCCGGCGATCTGCTCGGACCCTTAAAAAACCCGGCCAATGATGCGGCGCTGATGACGGACGCGCTGAAGCGCGCCGGGTTCGAGGTGGAAACGGTCACCGATGCCGATCTGCGCGCGATGAAGCGGGCGGTCCAGGCCTTCGGCAAGACGCTTGCGGCGGCGGATGCCGGCGCGATCGGACTCTTCTACTATTCCGGCCACGGTTTCCAGGCGGGTGGCGCCAACTATCTTGCGCCGCTCAACGCCGATCTGCGCGACGAGGTCGACGCCGAGTTCGAGGCGCTTTCGGTCGACTGGGTGCTGAGCAAGCTCGAACAGTCACATAAGGGCGTCAACGTCGTCATCCTCGATGCCTGCCGCAACACGGCGCTGACGCGGGGCATGCGCGGCGCCAATGGAGGCCTGGCACTCCTGAAGGCGACGCCGCGCGGCAGCTTCATCTCGTTCGCCACCGCGCCGGGCAGCACGGCGAGCGACGGGGCCGGCCTCAACAGCCCCTATACTGAGGCGATCGCCCGCGAAATGCTGCGGCCCGGCACCACCATCGAGGCCGTGTTCAAGAACGTCCGCCGTTCGGTTGTCGCCGCCACCAATGGCGAGCAGGTGCCGTGGGACCATTCCTCGCTGACCGAGGACGTGGTTTTTCTGCCGGGCGATGCCTTCGCCGGCCAGACGGCGGCGGGCGCCGCCGACCAGGGCGCCGTGCAGGCCGAAATTCAGCTTTGGAATGACGTCAAGGACACCGATTCCCGGGAACAGCTGCAGGCCTATCTCGACCAGTTTCCCGACGGCGTCTTTGCCGGGCTCGCCCAGGCCCGCATCGCCGCGCTCGCCGCCAGCGGATTGGGCGGCGATGTCGAGCGGCTGTTCGCCCAGCTCGCCAGCCGCGCGATCATCGTCGAGGAGCCGACCCGGCCGCACGAATTCTACAGCAATGCCCGGCTCAACGAATTGAAGGGCGATTATCCGCGGGCGCGTCAGGACTATATGAAATATTTCGCCTTCGGCATGCCGCAGGTCGATCCCCACTACCGGTTCCAGAATTTCCTCGTCATCCAGGAGGGCCGCGCCGGCGCCCGGGATATCTACCGGGCGATCGCGCAAGGCCGCGCCGATCCGACGCTGCAGTTCGCCGCACTGCTCTTGGCGGAGGACGAGGGGCGCACCGAAATGCTGAAGGCGTTCGTCGAGGCCAATCCGGACTTCACGCCGGCCATCTACGAACTGAGCCGCGAGTATTCGGCCGCCCGCCTCGGCCAGCAGTCGATGAGCGACAAGCGCGAGGAATTCGAACTCCTCAGCCGCTTCGTCGAGCGCGTCGAGAACGGCCGCTTCCTCGGCTATTTCATCGACCAGCAATTCGCCGCAACCCAGGTGGAGGATGCCAAGACCCGGCTTGCGGCCCTGTCCTTCCTCAGCGAGTCGGTGTTCAAGAACCCGGTCACCCTCAATTCATCGCGGTCGAACCAGGGCTGGATGATGACGCTGTCGATCGCCGACCGGGCGCGGGAGATCTTCGTCGCGCTGCCGGGCGAAGATTTCCGCTCGACCGGGTTTACGCAAGGGGTCACCGATCCATCGACCGGATTTCCGATTCCCTATCCGGCCTTCGAACTGCCGGGCAATGCGGGGCGGACGGCGATCCGGGTGAAATACACCGACATTCGCGGCCAGGAGCAGGGGCCCTTCGAGCTCATCTTCGATCCGAATGCCGAGCTCGTCGCCGGGCAGAAGGACATCCTGCAGCGCTTCACCACGGCCTGGGTCAGCTATCGCGACTGGAACCGGCAGCGCCTCGTCTATTTCACCCATCTGCTCAGCTATCGCTGCGCCCTCGACGACGTGCTTTACGGCATCGACACCGATGAGCCCGACATTTCGTTCACGATTCCGGACTGTGATCCAAGCAATCCTCACGCCATCCCGGCAAACGCCGTCGGCGACGACATCTACCGGGCGGTTCCCAAGAACACCCGCTTCGTGACCGTGCAATTGGTGTTCAAGGACGGCACCCGCTCGGAAATCAAGCGGTTCGACGCGCCGAAGTGAGGCGGCAGCGCCCATCGCCTGCGGCGCGGCGCACCGTCCTTATCGGTGGCCTCGTCTTTCTGCTTTCGGTAATTGCGGCGCTCCTCATCACCACCCGGATCGAGCCGTCGGTCGGCGATTTTGTGCTGACACGAACACTGGCGACCGCAGCGCCGCCGGCCGAGATCGTCATCGTCGCGATCGATGAGGACACGCTGGCGAAACTGCCTTACCGCTCGCCGGTCGACCGCGGATTCCTCGCCGCCCTGATCGCCCGCATCGATTCCGGCCGACCATTGGCGATCGGCCTCGATCTGCTCGTCGACCAGCCGAGCGAACCGCAAAAGGATGCCGCGCTTGCCGCCGCCATTGTTGCGGCGGAGGCGCCGGTGGTGCTCGGCTATGGCGATCAGCAGGACGGGCTGACGGCGCGCCAGGCGGATCATGTCGCCCGATTCGCCGCGGGCCGGGCGATTGGCCTCGTCACCCTGCGCCGCGACGAGGTCGACGGCGTGGTGCGCCGGTTTCCGCTCAGCCGGGAGAGCGCCGGGCGGCAGCTCACATCGTTCGCCGAAGCGCTTGCCGGCACGCTGCCGAGCGACAGTGAACGCCCGACCCGGCGCATCGTCTACCGCAATGACGGTGCCGGCGGCCCGTTCGCCTTTACGCGCTATCCGGCGCACGCCGTGGCGCTGCTGCCGCCCGACTGGTTCACCGGCAAATACGTGCTGATCGGCGCCGATCTGCCCGGGCTCGATCGCCACGGCACGCCGTTCATCGCCGGCCAGGGCACCGCGGCCGGCACGCTGCCCGGCGTCGCCGTTCACGCCCACATGCTGGCGCAGGTGCTGGCCGGAGACCGGTTAGATGCGGCCGCGCCGATCGCCGGCCTCGGCCTTGCGGCGCTTGTCGCCGGGCTCGCCACGATCATTTTTCTGGTGCCGCTGGCGCCCGCAGTGCGGATTGCAGGCATTGCCGCGCTGATCGCCCTTTATCTGGCCGTTGCCTATTCGCTTTTGGTCGATGTCGGCGTGCAATTTCCGCTGCTCGGGCCGCCGCTTTCGGCGGTCTTCGTGGGCGTCGCGCTCGCCTTCCTGAACTGGGTCCAGGACCGGCGCGAACGCCGCTTCATCCAGAACGCCTTTTCCCGCTATCTGAGCCCGGCGCTGGTGGAGCGCATCGCCGCCCGCGAGTTCGACCTCGCGCTTGGCGGCGAGAAGCGCATGGTGACCTGCGTCTTCACCGACCTCGAAGGTTTTACGGGTTTGTCCGAAAGCCTGCCGCCGGCCGAGATCGCGGCGATCCTCAACGGCTATCTCGACGAGATCTGTGCGCTGTTCACCGACGCCGAGGCGACCATCGACAAGATCGTCGGCGATGCCGTCGTCGGCTTCTTCGGCGCGCCGATGGCGCAGGACGACCAGGCCGTGCGCGCGGTCGATCTGGCGCTCAGGTTAGACGCGTTTTCGGAAAGCCATCGCAAGGCGCTGGCGAAAGACGGCATTGCGCTCGGTGTCACCCGCATCGGCGTGCACAAGGGCGAGGCGATCGTCGGCAATTTCGGCGGCTCGCGGTTCTTCGACTACACCGCGATCGGCGACACCGTAAACACCGCGGCACGGCTCGAAGGCGCCAACAAATCGCTCGGCACCCGTATCGCGGTCAGCGGCGCCGTCGCCGCCGCCGACAAGACCCACGACTTCCGCCCGGCGGCGACCGTCGTCGTCAGAGGACGATCGGGCGGGATCGACTGCTTCGCGCCGCTGACGGCGGCCGACTCGGCAGAAGCTGTCGAGGCCTATCGCCAGGGTTATCAATTGATGCGCGACGGCAGCGACGGGGCCGCGGCAGCGTTCAACCGGGCGCTCGCCCTCAATCCGGCCGATTCGCTGGCGAAACTGCACCTTGAGCGGTTGCACCGGGGCGAAAAAGGCGCAACGCTCAAGCTCGAGGAGAAATAACCGAACCGGTCGCGCCGGCCGGCCGCGAGGACCACGATCGATGATCCGCACCGCCCTGGCCCTTTGCCTCTTGCTGTTCGCTTCACCGGCGGCCGCCGCCGAGGCGCGGTTTGCGGTCATCGCCGCGACCGATGCCGGCGATGCGCTGGCGCCGGGAACCGAGCTGACGGCGTCCGACACGATTTCGGTGCCGCAGGGCGCGGTCGTCACGCTGATTGCCGAGGACGGACAGATCATCCGCCTCGAAGGGCCCTATGAGGGCACCATCGATAGGTCGGCGAAGCCGGCGACGACCGGCGGAGCGAAGGACTGGAGCCCGATCATGGCGCTCATTGCCGAGGGCAATGACGAGACCTCGGTGCTCGGCGCGGCGCGCGGGCTCGACACCGCCTCCGGCGTGCCGGGCCAACCGGGCGTCTGGCAGTTGAGCGTCGACAGTTCCGGGCCGCGCTGCACCCGTGCCGGCCATGTCGAATTGTGGCGGCGCAAGGCCGGGCGCGCGGTCAAGGTCTCGGTCCGCTCCGAAGACGACCGCCGCCGCGGTCTCGATTGGCGCGCCGGCGCCCATCACCTGACGCTGCCGGACGATTTTCGCGTGGGCGAAGGGCGGCTTCTGGTCTCGGTCGGTGGCGATCTGCGCGAGTTGACGCTTCATATCGCGCCGCAATCGCTCGCCGATGCGGCGCCTGGCAAAGTGCTCTCCTGGCTGATCGACAGGGGCTGCAGACGCCAGGCGCTGGCGCTGATCGACGCGCTGCATGCGGGTCGAGCGCGCTGACGCGGCGACCGGGCGAAGCAAAGAGAGCGGATTCGTTTATCGCTGCGGCGTCACCGGCCGTTTCATACCGATGGTCCGTCGGCCATCAGTGGAAACGATGCTTTCGTTTGGAAATTCAAATAGTTTTGCGTGGAAAGGCCAATGGTTCCCCGCTTTCGCGGGGAAGGTGTGAATTGATGGGCCAACGCCAACAACACCCACCGTCCTCGCGCAAGCGGGGACCCATTGCCCCGCTCGACACGGTATGCCGGCAGCGTGTCTTACCGCGGTAGCGAGAGCTTTCGACCGCATAATCGGCGTCACGCAAAATCCTCGGTTCGAAAGCGGACGCCGGGCGCGGCCGTCAGCGCACCGCCACCGGAACCCGAGTGAGCGCGGTGGTGTTCGGCGCGACGATGCGGTCGACGGTGATGTAACGGATCGCCGGAGCTTTCGCGGTGTTTTCGGTGTCCAGGCATTCGGCACTGATATTGGGCCAGGTTTCCGTGGCGCAGAATTCCGCCTGAACCGAAAGCGGCTGCAACTGGTCGGCCTTGCCCGGCGCGGCCTTTTGCTGCGGCGCCGATACGGCGGTGCCGGCAACCAGGATGACCGAAAAGGCCGCCAGCACCAGCCTGGTGCGTCCGGCCAGGGCGAAACGCAGTTCGTTGATGAGCGTGTACATGTTGCCTCTCCTGCTTCGTCGCCGGTGCGGGTTTTCCCTTTGCCTGCCGGCGATGATCGAAGGGTAGGGGGCGGCGCGGTTCTTCGCTGTGATGGGCAACACACTTTGGCGCTTTCGGCGGCACCTTTGATCCGCCTCACGGACGTGCGAGAATGGCGGGATCAGGGGATGGGGCCGAGGCGATGACCGAAAATGTCCAGGAGATCTCCGGGCTGGAGAGTTCGCCACTCTTTGCCGGTCTCGACGAAAATGCGCTGACCGAGCTCGCCGGCGCCATGCGCCGGGTGCGGTTTGCCCGCGGCGAGATCGTGTTCGTGCAGGAGGACGAGCCGGAAGGGTGTTACTGCGTCATCGAGGGCTCGCTGAAGATCTCGATCCTCGACGACGAGGGCGGCGAGATCGTCGTCGCCGTGCTCGGCGCCGGCGACGTCATCGGCGAACTCGGGCTCGTTGACGGGGCGCCGCGCTCGGCCACGGTGACGGCGCTGAAGCCGAGCGAACTGGCGTCCTTGTCGCGGCCGGATTTCGAGCGCGTCGCCGATGCCCATCCGGCCATCTACCGGCATCTTCTCAAGATCATCAGCGGCCGCCTGCGCGCCACCAACGAGACGGTGACGGTGCGCCAGAACCTGCCGCTCGACGGCAAGCTCGCGCACACGCTGCTGCGCCTTTCCGAGGGTTTCGGCAAGCCGCTCGACGGCGGCCGGCTGCTGATCTTCGAAAAGTTCACCCAGGCGGATATCGGCCTGATGGTCGGGGTGGCGCGGGAAAACGTCTCGCGCCAGCTCAACCAATGGTGCCGCGACGGCGTGCTGAGCAGGATCAGCGGCTATTACTGCATCGAGAATTGCGACCGGCTGAAGACGATCGCCAAGTCGACGGACTAGGCTTCGGTGCTTTGGTGGTGCATTGGCGAATGTTCGCGGCGCGCCATTCTTCTCTGGCGAAGTGTGCGTCAGTTACGGCAATGATCGTGGAGATTTTCGCTCAATAGAAATCCTCGCACCGCTCCCGCGAAAGCGGGAGCCTATTGCCCCGCTCAACACGGTATGTCGGTTGCGATTCCAGCGATGTCTCGAAATTATCAATTGGACCAGGAGCTTGCGGCTCACGCCAATGGTTCCCCGCTTTCGCGGGGAAGGTGCGGGTCGGAAGGCAAATAGGCAATCCAGCACATTCCAGGCGGCCGATGGATCACAACGACAAACCCGGCGCTGTCCGATCTGATCTCTAGCCCTCACCGAGGATCGCCGCGAGCACCGCGGCGGTGTCGTCGACGACCGCATCCGCTTCGCGCGCCAGCGTGTCGTCCAATGGCAGCATGGGCGGCCGGACCGGGCCGCCGGGCCGGCCGCGCCGTTCGCAGGCCCGTTTCACGCATTGGACGAACTTGCCGCTCTTCTCCAGAAGGTTCATCAGCGGCAGGAGCGCCGCCATGAGGCGCCGTCCGGTCTCGAAATCGCCGCCGATCGCGCAGATCTCGTGGAATTGCACACAGGCGCGGGGGAAGAAATTGGAGGTCACGCAGACCCAGGATTTCGCGCCCCAGGCATAGAATTCGAGCACCAGATCCTCGGCGCCCGCGGTCAGTTGAAGCTGCGGATAGCGGCTGGCCAGCATCTGGATGCGGCCGGCATCGCCCGCCGATTCCTTGATCGCGGCGACATTGCCCGTGCCGGCGACGAGGTCGAGGAAGGCCTCGTCCATGGCAACGCCGGTGCGGCCGGGATAGTTGTAGAGCATGATCGGCAGCCGGGCGGTGTGGTCGACGGCCGCAATGTGCGCGGCGAGTTCGGCCGATGTCGGCAGCGAATAGGGCGGTGCGGCGACCAGCAAGGCGTCGGCGCCGGCCCCGCGGGCCGCAGCCGTGATCTCCAGGCATTCGTCGACGCGGATATCGTTGACGCCGGCGATGAAGGTGGCGCGGCCGGCGATCCGCTCGGCGGCGAAACGGAACTGGGCGATCCGTTCCTCCTTCGACAACGCGTAGAACTCACCGGTCGAGCCGCCGACGATCACACCGTGCACGCCGTTCTCGATCTGCCACTCGATCACCTCGCCGAACGCGCCGTAATCGATCGCGCCATCGCTCTGAAACGGCGTGATGATCGGCGTAAAAATGCCCTCGAATTTCATGCCTGGTCCTTATCTCCGGCGGCCGCCTAATTCAGAAGATCAAATGCATCGCCCCAGCAATCGGCGACGAGATAGCCCTCTGGGTAGGGGTCGTCGGGATCGACGCCGACCTGGTGAATGCCGTGGATCCAGCCGCGGCCGTTGATCCGTGGAGCGACCGCCGGCCGCCCGGCGATCTCACCGGTGTCGGCGACCATCACATCAAAACGACTGCCGATGATCGAACGGGCGACGAAACGATCGCCGGCCGCGGCCTCGCCGCGGGCCTGCATCACCGCCATCCGGGCGGAATTGCCGGTGCCGCAGGGCGAGCGATCGATGCGGCCCGGCGGCAATATGGTGGCGCCGAGCAGTTCGCCGTTTTCCGTCCGGTCGACGAACATGGTGTAGGCGAGGCCTTTCAGGCCGGGGTTTTCCGGATGAACGATGTTGAGCTTGGCATTGAGGGCGCGGTGGATGCGGGTGCCGGCATCGACGAGCCGGCGGGCCATTTCGGGCCGGATCGACAGCCCGATCTGGCCCGGCGCGATCAGCGCATAGAAGACGCCGCCGAAAGCGATGTCGACCGTGACCGGCCCGAGCCCGTCGACATCGAGTTGGACATCTAGCCGGTCGACGAAAGACAGCGGCATGTCGAGCGAAACGCTCTCGCATTTGCCCGCCGCGCAGGCGGCCCTGGCGATGACGAGCCCGGCCGGCGTGTCGAGGCGGACGATCGTCTCGGGCTCGCGCATCTCGATCATGCCGGTCTCCAGCGCGACGGTGACGACGCAGATGCAGTTCGATCCCGACATGGCGTGCGCCTTGTCGCCCTGCAGGATGATGAAACCGAGATCGGCATCGGCCCGTGCCGGCGGGAACAGGAGATTGGTGCTCATCTGTGCCGAACCGCGCGGCTCGAACACCAGGAAGCGGCGCAGGCTGTCGTCGACCTCGTTCAGATAGGTCATCTTGTCGAGCATCGTCGCGCCGGGGATGTCGATGACGCCGCCGCTGACGACCCGGCCGACCTCGCCCTCGGCATGGGCCTCGATCATGGTCACGGTTTTTACCCAGCGCATCCTCACCCTCCGGGAATTCGGAACTTAAGGCACTTTTCGCCATTCCGGAATGGCGCAATGCGCATTATCTTCTTGTTTTCAAGCGTATTCTCGGTTGAAAAGTGGCTATTGCCTTTCGCAGATACGTTTCAGGCGAACGCCTGCTGCTCAACCAGTTGAAAGGCGATGCTTTCCGGTTTCAGCAATTCACTTGCACCTTCGCCGTCGTCATTGCCCGCTTTATGCGGGCAATCCAATGGCCTTTCAACGCTCAGAAGCGCTTGAATTTTTTTACGAAGGCGTTGATCAGGCTGACAAGCCAAATCACTGACCTCCGCCAGAGGCGGAGGTTTGTAACGCTTTGCTTGGACCACTAGAAGTGGTCTTGTTGGCGCCTAGCTGCTGGGCTCGAACAGT
>JANQEG010000106.1 GCA_028278505.1 Rhodobiaceae bacterium | reverse complement strand
CCATCGGGTGCGTTGCGGCGCTTGCCCGATGCCCCACATCGCGCTGCGCGCCGCGCCTGCCCGAGTGAACCGATTTGAGCCCATCAGAGGAGTCAAACTCCACGACGGTTGATATTACACCGGTATCGTCCGGCACGCAAAGTCCCGACGGGAAAATGCACGGATCATCCGCCTTCGGCAACCGGTCGTGACGCATCGGCGCCGGCCCGGGCCGGAGATATGGCGGCAGGCGGGTCAGGCGACCCGATCGGAGGAGCGCAGGTGCTCCTCCCAGGCGAGCGCGCTGGTGACGATCTCGTCGAGGCTTGCATGTTCCGGCGTCCAGCCCAGCTTTTCGCGAATCTGCTCCGCCCCGGCAATCAGCGCGGCCGGATCGCCCGCCCGGCGTTCGGCGATCCGAACCTCGAAATCGACGCCGCTCGCCGCCTTCACCGCCGCGACCACCTCCTTGACGGAAAATCCGTCGCCATAGCCGCAATTGGCGACGAGGCTGTCGCCGCCGCCGCGCAGATGATCGAGCGCCAGCACGTGCGCGGCGATCAGATCGGTGACATGGATATAGTCGCGGATGCAGGTGCCGTCCGGTGTCGGGTAGTCGGTGCCGTAGATGTCGAGATGGCTGCGGTCGCCGAGCGCGGCTTGCGCGGCGACCTTGATGAGGTGGGTCGCGCGCGGTGTCGACTGGCCGCTGCGGCGCTTGGGATCGGCGCCGGCGACGTTGAAATAGCGAAGTGCGGCATAGCGCAGATCGTGCGCCGCCGCGGTATCGCGCAGCATGATTTCCGTCATCATCTTCGACGACCCATAGGGCGAGATCGGGTCGAACGGCGCCTCTTCGTCGACCGGATTGACCTCCGGCATGCCGTAGACGGCCGCCGTGGAGGAAAAGATGAAGTGCTCGACGCCGCCATTGACCGCCGCCGCGATCAGCGCCCGCGACTTCACCGTGTTGTTGAGATAGTAGCCGAGCGGATCGGCGATCGACTCGGGCACGACGATCGAGCCGGCGAAATGGACGATCGCATTGACCCCGCGTTCGCGGATCAGCCGCTCGACTAGCGTCTGCTCGCCGACATCCCCGACCACCATTTCGGCCTGCGGCGCAACCGCCCAGGAAAAACCGGTGGACAGATTGTCGAGAACGACGACATCTTCGCCGCGATCGGTCAGCGCCAGCACCATGTGACTGCCGATATAGCCGGCACCGCCTGTGACCAATACGCTCATAGCGGCATCCTTTCCGTGTTCATTTGTCATTTCAACGTTAAGATAAGAAAATTGATGTCAGGTAACGGCTTGCGCCGCCCCACGCCCAATTCCCCCCGAAACGCAAAAAAGGTTAACAGATGAACAGACCCGTCAGGAAGGCCGTCTTTCCGGTGGCCGGGCTCGGAACCCGCTTTCTGCCGGCGACGAAGGCAATGCCCAAGGAGATGCTGACGGTCGTCGACCGGCCGCTCATCCAATACGTCGTCGACGAGGCCCGCGAGGCCGGTATCGAGCATTTCGTCTTCGTCACCGGCCGCAACAAATCGGTCATCGAGGACCATTTCGATATCCAGGTCGAACTGGAACTGACGCTGGAGCAGCGCGGCAAGACGGCCGAGTTCGAAGCCCTGCGGCGCGACCTGCCGAGCCCCGGCCAGCACAGCTTCACCCGCCAGCAGGCGCCGCTCGGCCTCGGCCATGCGGTGTGGTGCGCCCGCGAGCTGATCGGCGACGAGCCGTTCGCGCTGCTCCTGCCGGACGTGCTGATTCAGGCGCCGCGCGGCTGTCTGGCGCAGATGATGGATGCCTACGCCACCGCCGGCGGCAACATCATCGCGGTTGAGGAGATCCCCGCCGACAAGACCTCGAGCTACGGCGTCGTCGATGTCGGCGAGGGCGACGGCCAGACCTTCGAAATCAACGGCATGGTGGAGAAACCGGCGCCGGGGACCGCGCCCTCCAATCTCATCATCACCGGCCGCTACATTCTCCAGCCGGAGATCTTTACCCTGCTCGCCGAACAGCGCACCGGCGCCGGCGGCGAAATCCAGATCACCGACGCGATGATCGAACTGCTCAAGAACCAGCGCTTCACCGGCGTCCGCTTCGAGGGGCGCACCTTCGACTGCGGCTCGAAACCCGGCTTCCTGATCGCCAATGTCGCCTATGCGCTCGAGCGGACCGATATCGCCCCCGACTTCCTCGACGAGCTGAAGCGCATCATCACCTCCAACGGCGGCCGGCCTTAACGCTGCAATCTGAGGCCGAGTTCGAAGGTGTTGACGGTGTAGTCGGCGCCCGGCGTTGAACTCGCCACCTGCTCGTGGGTGTAGCTGCCCGTCGCCGACAGCATCCGGTTGAACCGGTAGGTGATCCCGGCATTCGCCGAATAGGTGTCGTCGCTGCGCCCGGTGCCGACATAGTCCTCGCGCGCGACGCCGCCGCCGAAATCGAGATCGACATTGCGCCTGAGCGAATGGTTCACCGCGATCGTGGCGCTTTGCTCGATCGAGCCCGGCGATCCGGCCGTCGTCGTGGTGTTGAAATCGGTGCCCGCACCGATCGTCACCGTCGTCAGTTCGCTCGGCGTCCACACCAGGGATGCGGACACCGTCACCCCGTCGAGATCGGCGAGCGATGGGTCTTCGAGGATTTCCCGGCGATAGCCGACCGCGACCTCGCCGGTCATGATCTCGGTAATATCGACGGTCGCCCCGCCGCGCAGTTCGTAGCCTTCCGCATCGCGGCGCTGGCCGTTGGCGTCGATGGGATTGTCGTAGATCCGGCGCAGCACGATCGCTTCCGCAAACGGCGTGATCTTGGCGCCGGTGTCGAGGGACAGCCGCAGATTGCCCTCATAGAGCGTCGAATCGCGCAGCGACAGGCCGGCCCCGCCCGCCCTGTCGTCATAGATCGTTCGCGCCGCCGACGCGCCGGCCTGTAGGCCGATAATGCCGAGCGTGTGGTTGATCGCCACCCGCCCCGCATAGTCGTGAATAAGCGGCGGGTCGGACGCCCCCACATCCGGGTCGTTGCGGTCCTCCTCGGTCAGGTCGTAGCCGACGCCGAGGTCGATCGTCGTCTCTTCGGTGATGTCGATACGGCCGTTGATCGCGCCGCTGAACGACGGCTCGGTCGCATCGAGCCCCGAATGATAGCGGCGGATCGTGCCGCTGAGATCGATCTCCAGTTCGTGCCGGCTCCAGTCCGATCGGCCGATCAGTTCCGCCATGATCTCCGAATAGCTGCCGGATTCCCCGCCCGGCGTCTCGGTGACATTGTCGGTGTAGCCGCCACGGCTCTCGACCGCGGGATACCAGATGAAGCTGCCGCTGCGCAGGCCGAGCTGGGCGTAAGGATCGGCCTCGGCCGGATCCTGTTCGATCCGATCCGGCCGGGGCTCCGCCGCCGCATCGATCGTTTCCGGATCGACCGGAAGGTCCGGATCGGCAAGGTCGCCCTCGGCGATCGCATCACGCCGCGGCTGCGGCAGGACCCCGTCATCGTCGTCGAGGCCGTCGGTGAAATCCCGCCGGCGATTGCGCCGATCGGTCGGTGGATCGCCGAGATCATCGAACACCGGATCGCCCGGGCTCGCCGAGCCGCGCAGCTCGTCGACCGGGGTGCTGCGGTCGTCATAGGTGTCGTCGGCATATTGCGCCAGGGCGACCGGCATCGATGCGGCGAAGACCGCGACCGCCGCAATCCGGCACAGGAGAGAAAACGAAGGCAGAACCGGCATAGACGACACCTGCGACCGCGGCCGCCAATGGCGGGCGCGAAGTGGTTGCCGAAAGGTAAACAAGCGTGGTTAACAGAGCGTTGCGATCGCCGCCCGCACGGGCGGCGCGCGCCGCATTTCGCCACGCGACGGTAAAACGTGCTAAAGCGGTAGCGGACGGCGCCGCCGGCGACCGCTTGCCGTGTCACCGGAACCGGCGCGACCGCGCCGCAACCTTTTGATCGCGCAGGCACTCTTCAAGCTCCGGAAGGGCCGCGCCGATCAACTGCTAAGGACCAGATGCCCGTGAAGGTCAGTCATTCGGATGCGGATCATAGAGCGCACACCGTGGCCGAGCGGGCGGTCGATTCCGCCTGCCGGACGCTGGCGCTGGAACAGGCCGGCCTCGGGGCGCTTGCCGAAGCGCTTGAAACCCGCCTTGCCGCGCCGCTCGCGGCCGCCATCGAACGGATTCTGGCCGCAACCGGCCGGGTGATCGTCACCGGCATGGGCAAGAGCGGCCATGTCGGCTCGAAGATCGCCGCCACGCTCGCCTCGACCGGCACGCCGGCCTTTTTCGTCCACCCCAGCGAGGCCGGCCATGGCGATCTCGGCATGATCACCGGCAACGACGTGGTGCTCGCCCTGTCCTGGTCCGGGGAGACCGCCGAACTGCGCAATATCGTCGACTATTCGCGCCGCTTCAGCGTGCCCATGATCGCGATGACGTCGAACACCGACAGCACGCTCGGCCGCGCCGCCGATGTGGTGCTCGAACTGCCCAAGGCGCAGGAGGCCTGCCCGCACGGTCTCGCCCCGACCACGTCGACGATGATGCAGTTGGCGCTCGGCGATTCGCTGGCGATCGCCCTGCTCGAGTGCAAGGGATTCACCCCGCGCGATTTCCAGGTCTTCCACCCCGGCGGCCAGCTCGGCGCCTATCTCAAATTCGTCCGCGATGTCATGCACACCGGCGATCGGCTGCCGCTGGTGCCGCTCGGCACGCAGATGACCGAGGCGATCGTCATCATGACCAATAAGGGGTTCGGCTGCGTCGGCGTCGTCGACGGCACCGGCCGCCTCAGCGGCATCGTCACCGACGGCGATCTGCGCCGGCATCTCGCCGCCGATCTGCTCGCCCACCCGGTCGACGACATCATGACGGTCGCGCCCAAGACCGTTGCGCCGGAGACGCTGGTGTCGGAGGCGATCCAGATCATCAATACGTCATCGATCATGGCGCTCCTGGTTGTCGACGCGGAAAAACCGGTCGGCATCGTGCATATCCACGATCTGCTGCGCGCCGGCGTCGCCTGAATACGGCGCGGAAAGGCGCCGCGCAGCGCGTGGTAAAGAAAAGGTTAAATCCACCGATTTTCTGTTTCCGATTTCGTAACCTTACCCGGACATTTTCGAAATATAACGCTTTTTCGCTTTTCGATTAGCGAAGACTTAGCCGTCGGAACATAGACTTCGCCACGATAAAAGACGCCGCCCTTCTGGCACGAGACCCGGGCGTCGGAGTGGAGCAGTCATGGATCTGGCAACGATCATCGGTCTTCTGGCCGGCCTCGGTGTTGTGATCACCGCGATCTTTCTCGGCGGCAACATCACCCAGTTCATCGACGTCCCGGCGATACTGATCGTGATCGGCGGCGCCACCGCCGCGACGATGATCCGCTTTCCGCTGGTCGGCGTCGCCTCGGCGCTGGTGCTCGGCGGCAAGATCGCCTTCACCCACAAGAAGAGCGAGCCGCGCGAGATCATCGAGGAAGTCACCGAACTCGCCGACGTGGTCCGCAAGAACGGCCCGCTCGGCCTGGAGAACGTCGAGATCCGCGAGCCGATGCTGGCCAAGGGCACGCAATTTGTCGCCGACGGCTACGAGCTCAGCTTCATCCGCGATTCCATGGAGCGCGAGCGCGACCTCTACCTTGAGCGGCTCGAGGAGGGCCAGCGCGTGTTCAAGGCGATCGGCGATTCGGCGCCGGCCTTCGGCATGATCGGCACCCTTGTCGGCCTCGTCCAGATGCTGGCGACCATGGACGATCCCTCGACCATCGGCCCGTCGATGGCGATCGCCCTCTTGACCACGCTCTACGGCGCTCTGATCGCCAACCTCATCGCCCTGCCGATCCATGAGAAGCTCGGCGCCAAGGCGAAGACCGAGGAGGTCAATCTGACGCTCATCATCGACGGCATCCTGCAGATCCGCGAATCGAAGAGCCCCAATCTGATCCGCGAGATGCTGATCGCCTATTTGCCGGAGAAGCACCGCGCGGACTTCGCCGAAGCGGCCTGACACGCTCTAACGGCGGCGGGAGACGAGCCGATGGCACGCAGACAGAAGCAAGCCCGCAGCGGCGCGCCGGACTGGCTGGTGACGTTCGCCGACCTGATGTCGCTGCTGGTCTGCTTCTTCGTGCTGATCATCTCGTTCTCGATCCAGGATAAGGAAAAGCTCCAGGTGGTGGCCGGCTCCATGCGCGACGCGTTCGGCGTCAAGGAGATCGCCCGCAAGGCCGGGGTCATCGAAGTCCAGGGCGCGCCGGTGCGCGAATATTTGAAAAGCGTCGCCGCGGTGGCGAAGGAGAACGACACCGAGTTCTCCGACATCCGCCACGACCAGCACGTCAAGCAGGGCCCGGAAGCCAACACCCATTCGACCGAGACGACCAATATCGAGCGGCCGCGACGGTTCGCGACGGCCGCCGCTTCGCTGCGCCAGGCCTGGCAGGAAATGCCGGAAATCAGCGCCCTCAGCCGTCACCTGGTGGTGGAGGAGACCGAAGACGGCCTCAACATCCAACTCATTGACCAGGATGGCCGCTCGATGTTCCCGGAAGGCTCAAAATACCCCTATGAGACGACCCGGGTGCTCTTGGCGAAGATGGCGCCGGTGCTCGGCAAGCTGCCCAACCGCATCGAGATCACCGGTCATACGGCGGCCGGCCAGCGCTTTTCCGATGCCCGCTATGGCGCCTGGGACCTCTCCGCCGACCGCGCCAACGCCGCCCGCCGGGTGCTCGAAGAGCACGGCGTGCGCAGCGACCGGTTCTTTTCCGTCGGCGGCCGGGCCGACACCGAGCCGCTGTTCGCCAACGATCCGTTTCTCGCCTCCAACCGGCGGATATCGATCCTGGTCCGCGCCGAGGAGCCACCGCTGCCGCCGGATCACAATCCGTAGCGCTTTTTACGCATTCAGGACTCGGATGCGGCACCGCCAAGCGCCGCGGCAATCCCTACTCCGTCGTCATTGCCCGCTCCCAAGCGGGCGACAGTTTTGTTTTCCGCAACAAAATGTGCACCGCTCCCGCGAAAGCGGGAGTCTATTGCCACGCTCAACACGGTATGCCGGTCGAGATTCGGGCGCTGTCTCGAATTTATCAACTGAACCAGGAGTTTGTCGCCCTGGCCAATGGTTCCCTGCTTGCGCGGGGAAGGTGCGTGTTGGAAGGCTAATACCAGGGGTAAAAATCGCCGCCAAGCGCCGCCTGGCCTAGCCTTCGCCCGCCTCCTCGGCCGCAACGACCAGCACCGAACCCTCGGTATCCGTCACCTCGATCCGCGTGCCCGACGGCAGGTCAGGCCCGGTAATCCGCCACACCGTGTCGCCGATCCGCACCCGGCCATTGCCCTGTTCGATCGGCGTATCGAGCACCAGATGCCGGCCGATATGGCGCCGCGCCCGCTGGTTGAGGCTGAGATCGCTGGCCTCCTTGTCCGGCCGCAGGAAATAGCGCCGGCCGAGCACCACGGCGACCAGCGAAATCACCGCAAACAGCGCGATTTCGGCCTGCCACGGCCAGTCGACCAGGAGCGCGACGGCGCCGACGATCAGCGCGGCGATGCCGAACCAGATCAGCACGAAGCCGGGCACGGCGATCTCGAGCGCCAGCAGGATGAGCCCCAATATCCACCAGTTCCAGGGGCCGAGGAAGGTGACGATTTCAACGATCATGGCCGTTCGCCTCCGCTCCCGAAACGGCTGCGCGGCACGGTGCGCGTCGGCGTATTCGGCCCGGGCCCGTCATCGCCGAACGCCGATTTGGCGATTTCGGCGATACCGCCGATGGCGCCGATCACCGATGCCGCCTCCACCGGCAGCATCAGCACCTTCTGATTGGGCGAGGCGCCGATCTCGCCGAGCGCTTTTACGTATTTCTCGGCGACGAAATAGTTGATCGCCTGCATGTCGCCGGAAGCGATCGCCTCGGAGACGAAGCGGGTGGCGGTCGCCTCGGCTTCGGCTGTACGTTCGCGCGCCTCGGCGTCGCGGAACGCCGCCTCCTTGCGCCCTTCGGCCTCGAGGATCTGCGCCTGCTTGAGGCCCTCGGCTTTGAGGATCTGCGCCTGGCGCTGGCCTTCCGATTCAAGGATCGTGGCGCGCTTGTCGCGCTCCGCCTTCATCTGCCGGGCCATGGAATCGGCGAGATCGCGGGGCGGATCGATATCCTTGATCTCGATGCGGGTGATCTTCACCCCCCACGGCTCGGCGGCGGCGTCGACGACGAGCAGCAGCCGGTTGTTGATCTCGTCGCGGTTGGACAGAAGCTCGTCCAGATCCATCGAACCCATCACCGTGCGGATATTGGTCAGCGTCAGGTTGAGGATGGCGTTTTCCAGGCCCGACACCTCATAGGCCGCCTGCGCGGCGTCGACGACCTGGTAGAAGGTGACGCCGTTGACGGTGACGATGGCGTTGTCGCGGGTGATCACCTCCTGGTGCGGAACATCGAGCACCTGCTCCATCATGTTCATCTTGGCGCCGACGGCGTCGACGAACGGCACGATGATGTTGAGGCCGGGCTTCAGCGTCGTGCGATAACGCCCGAAGCGCTCGACCGTGTAATTGAAGCCCTGCGGGATCGTCTTCACCCCGGCGAAGATCACCAGCACGAAGAGAACGACGAAGACGATGACGAAAATGTCGAGGCCGACCATGGCGATGCTCCCTCAGAAAAAGTCGCGCGGCGAAACGCGCGTTCCGCAGTCTTCGCAGAATCACTTCGCCCATGTGAACGTGGCCGGAGTGTACTCTCAAATTGGCCGGAACAGTGACGATTTGCATAACGTCCGGGCCGCAGCGACCGTCAGCCGATCCAGCCGCGAAGCTCGCGGCGCACCACGGCCTCGATCACCCGCATGCCCTCGGCGCTGTCGTTGAGACAGGGAATGGCGGCGAACCGCTCGCCGCCGAGCGCTTCGAAGATTTCGGCATTGTCCGCGGCGATCTCTTCCAGCGTCTCCAGACAGTCGGCGGTAAAGCCCGGCGTGACGATGGCAATCCGCTTGACGCCGTCGCCGGCAAGCGCCTTCACCGTCTCGTCGGTATAGGGGTGCAGCCAGTCGTCGGGTCCGGCCCGGGACTGGAAGGTGACGTGCCAGCGCGGCTCCGGCCAGCCGAGCGCCGCGCGCAACAGCCGGGCGGTCTTGTGGCACTGGCAGTAATAGGGATCGCCCTTGTCGAGATAGTCCCGGGGCAGCCCGTGGAACGAGCACAGCAGCACTTCGGGCTCGAAATCGAGGCCGGCCAGCGCGCCGCCGATCGAGGTGGCGAGCGCCTCGATATAGACCGGGTCGTCGGGATAGGCCGGCACGGTGCGGATCGCCGGCTGCCAGCGCATGCGTTTCAGCGCATCGAAGGCCTTGTCATTGGCGGTCGCCGTCGTCGTCGCGCTGTATTGCGGATAGAGCGGAAACAAGAGAATGCGCTCGCAGCCGGCCTCCTGCAGCGCCGCCAGCCGCTCCGCGATCGACGGATTGCCGTAGCGCATCGCCCAGTCGACGACGACCGAAGGCATGTCGCGGCCAAGTGCTGCGGCGAGCTTTTCGCCTTGCGCGCGGGTGATCGTGCGCAGCGGCGATTCGTTAAACTCCTCGTTCCAGACCGATTTGTACTTGGCCCCGGATTTCGACGGCCGCACGGTCAGGATGATGATGTTCAGCACCAGCCACCAGATCGACCGCGGCACTTCGATGACGCGGCGGTCGGAGAGAAATTCCTTGAGGTAGCGGCGCATCGACCAATAGTCGGTGCCGTCCGGCGTGCCGAGATTGGTGAGGAGCACGCCGATCCTGCCGGAAGCGACGACGGGATGGTCCGGCGGACGGTAGCCGTCTGCGCCAATCCCGCCCTCCGGTCCTGATAAGTGATCCATTCCCTTCTCCGCAACGCGACGCACGCCGAGCAGACGACGATGACACGGTCTTTACGCGGCAATCGCGCGATCGGATGGCTATCGACGGAAAAAACTTCAGTCGTAGCTTCGCTCGTCGGCGATCACCTTGCCGTCATTCGGCAGGGTTCCCGCGGCGACGATGTCGACTTCGCCTTTCAGCTTGGTGAACTCGCGTAAAGAAGCGGCAATGGCCTCGGCATCCGGCGCCGCCGCACCGGACGGCTCGACCTTGAGGATCATCGCGTCCTGCTCGCCGTCGCGGATCACCTCCAGCCGGGCGCGGCCGATCTCGCCGTGCCGCTTCAGCACCTGATCGATCTGCGCGGGATCGACAAACATGCCCTTGACCTTGGTGCGCTGGTCGGCGCGGCCCATCCAGCCCTTGATGCGCATATTGGTGCGACCGCACGGCGACGGCCCCGCCAGCACGGCGGAGAGATCGCCGGTGCCGAGCCGGATCAGCGGATAGATCGGATCGAAGCGGGTGACGACGACCTCGCCGACCTCGCCCTCGGCCACCGGGTCGTCGCTGCCCGGACGGACGATTTCGACGATGTAATCCTCGTTGACGATGAGGCCTTCGCGGGCCTCCGATTCATAAGCGATCACGCCGAGATCGGCGGTCGCATAGGCCTGCAGCACGGCGACGCCGCGCGCCGCATATTCCGCGCGAAGCGAAGGAAAGAGCGCCCCGCCGGAGACCAGCGCCTTGGTGATCGAGCTTGCATCGACGCCGGTCTCCGCCGCCTTGTCGAGGATAACTTTCAGGAAATCGGGCGTGCCGATATAGCCGGTCGGATTTAAGGCGGCGACCGCCTCGACCTGGATTTCCGTGTTGCCGACGCCGGCCGGGAAGACGGCGCAGCCGAGCGCCCGCGCCGCTTCGTCGAGGATGAAGCCGCCCGGCGTCAGGTGATAGGAAAAGCAGTTCATGACGATGTCGCCGGGCCGGAAGCCGGCGGCGTAGAGCGCCCGCGCCCCGTTGAACGGATCGTTGCCGGCCGCCTGCGGCTCCCAGATCGGTCCGGGCGACATGAACACCCGCGAAAATCCGCCCGGCCCGGCGGCAATGAAGCCGCCGAACGGCGGATCGGCCTGCTGCGCCTCCATCAGCACCGATTTGCGCAAAACCGGGAGCTTCGCCAACGCTTCGCGGGACATGATGGTGTCCGGATCGATGCCGGCAAGAAACTTTTTCCAGCCTTCGGAATCGCGAACCGTATCGGCCAGGAATTGCGGCACGCGCGCAAAAAGGTCCTGCTCGCGCTCACCCGGATCGCGGGTTTCGAGAAAGTCGTAGTGTTCGGTCATTTCGCGCCGGCCTCCCGATCAGCATTGGTCACGGTACATCCATGCATTCGTCATTGCGAAACCGGGCTCCCCTTCCCCTTGTGGGAGGGCAATCGTATTTGGCAAATCGGCTCCGGTGCGATACCCCTCTTCCGAAGACGCTCTGGAAAACAGCCGGCTGCGCTCTGTCTCCAAAGCCCTCTCCCCTCTGGGGAGAGGGTTGGGTGAGGGGGGAAAAATCATGTTCACCCTCACCCGACTTCGACCAGCGGTTCGGCTTCGCCTCACCGGGTCTTCGTATCCCTCTCCCTCAAGGGAGAGGGAAAGTTCCATCGTCACCTCAT
>JANQEG010000002.1 GCA_028278505.1 Rhodobiaceae bacterium | reverse complement strand
ATCGGCCCATCGGGTGCGTTGCGGCGCTTGCCAGATACCCCGCATCGCGCTGCGCGCCGCGCCTGCCCGAGTGAACCGATTTGAGCCCATCAGAGGAGTGAAACTCCACGACGGTTGGTATAGGCTGGCGCAATCGGTGCCGCTTGGCAAGGGGAACAATCGCAATTGGGCGGCCGGCAGGGTTCAGTTGACGACGACGACCGGCGCGCCGACATGGACCCGCTCGAACAGGTCGATGACATCCTTGTTGTACATGCGGATGCAGCCGTTCGAGACCGCCCGGCCGATCGAGCCCGGCGCGCTGGTGCCGTGGATGCGGTAGGCCGACCAGCCCAGATAGAGCGCGCGCACCCCGAGCGGATTGCGCGGTCCCGGCGGCATGTATTTGGGCAGCCGCGGATTGCGCCGGCGCATGCTCGGCGTCGGCGACCAGCCCGGATTCTTGCGTTTGCGCACCACATGGGTCTCACCGCGCCACTGATTGCGCGGGGTGCCGATGGCGACCGAATATTTGACCGCCTTGCCGCCTGGCAGCACGTAA
The DNA here is from genome assembly GCA_028278505.1 of Rhodobiaceae bacterium. Lineage (GTDB taxonomy): Bacteria > Pseudomonadota > Alphaproteobacteria > Rhizobiales > JAKPQE01 > JANQEG01. Next base: position 6,565 of record JANQEG010000002.1, on the reverse strand, counting down.
TAGAGCCGGCGCTCGCTGTTGCGGATGACGATGGTGCCCTGCTCGTAGCCGCCGTCGAAATCGACGACGCGGCGCGACTCGGCGGCGGACGCCGCAATCACCGGCGCTGCAGCCGCAATCATCAGAATCGCTCCGAACATTGCGCCCAGGCAGATGCGAAACGTCTTCGCCGTCATCCGTTCCAGCCCCTTTTCGGCGCGTCCCGTCCCGGTCCGGCGCCATCGCCGCGGTCCCGCGGCATCGCTGGTGGCGAGTTTCGCCACGGTGAATCGCCGAATTCAACCCCGCCGCCGCTCACACTTGCGCGACCGGGGCGTTGCGGCGCGACAATTTCGGCGGCTGTGATTCTTCTGCAACGCTTAACCGCCCGACCAGGCCGCGAATTTCGCCCTCAGCCCCGCCGCATCGACGATCGCGCGCCCGGCATGGCCGGCGGCGGCCGCCGCCAGCGCAACCGATTCGGCGTTGTCGGCGAGCAACGTCCCGTCGCCGCGCATGAGATTGTTCTCAAAGCCGATACGCATGTGCCCGCCGCGGAGAAGCACGTGTTCGGCGATTTCCGCCTCGCGCGGTCCGAAGGCGCAGACCATCCAGGCGACCGCGCCGAGATCCTCGCCCATCGCCTCAAGGAACGGATCAAGGTCTTCCGGAGAAGACCGCTGGTTCTCGGCATAGCGGCCGAGCACGAACAGCACGAACGGCGTTGAAAACGGATAGCGGCCGGAGCCGACGAAGTGGCGAAAGCGGCGGACATCGTCGGCATCGTAGAGAATAATCTGCGGTGTCACCGCAGCCTCGTGCAGGAAGGCGAAGAAATCAGCGGCCGCCGCCAGATCGTCGTCCGTCGGCGCGATTTCGCGTAACCCGATCGAAATCGATTCCGGCGTCAGCGCTCGCGCCGTTGCGATCTGCTCGGCCGGCGTATAGCGCCCGACCGCCTCGGTCGTCGCCTGGATCACGATGCGGTCGCCGACCCGGTCCCGGATCGCCGCAATCGCTTCGCGATAAAGCCCGACATCGAGGCTGTGGCCGCCTTGCGCGTCGCGGACGTGCAGATGCAGCGCCGCCGCCCCGGCTTCAGCAACGCGTTCGGCCTCTGCGGCGATCTCGGCGGCCGTCATCGGCAGCGCCTTATGGTCGGTCTTGTTGCGCCGCGCCCCGTTCGGCGCACACATCAGGATCGCACTGTGGTCAATGCCCGTCATGCGGCGAGCGCCGCATCGATGCTGGCGCCGAGCCGTTCGACCAGGATGTCGAGCTCGTCGTCGCCGATGATGAAGGGCGGCGCGAGCAGCACGTGGTCGCCGTCGCGGCCGTCGGCGGTGCCGTTGAAGGGATAGCAGAGGAGGCCGTTCTCCATGGCGTGGGCGCGGATCCGCCCGGCCAGCGCGCGGCTGCGCGAAAACGGCACCTTCGTGGCACGGTCGGCGACCAGTTCGAGACCGAGGAAGAATCCGCGGCCGCGGATATCGCCGACATGGGGGTGCTCGCCGAAGCGGTGCCGCAGCCGGGCCATCAGTTCGCCGTGCTTTTGCCGCACCCGGGCGAGCAGGCCGTCGTCTTCGATCGTTTTCTGCACCTCCAGTCCCGAGGCGCAGGCGAGCGCATGGCCGACATAGGTGAAGCCGTGCTGAAAGGCGCCCGAGCCGCGCTCGATCTCGGCGACCAGATCCTCGCGGATGAGCACGGCGCCGATCGGCTGGTAGCCGCCGCCGAGCCCCTTGGCGACCGTGATCATATCGGGTACGACGCCCTCCTGCTCGCAGGCAAAGAGCGTACCGGTGCGGCCGATCCCGCACATCACCTCGTCGAGCACCATCATCACCCCATAGGCATCGCAGATGCGGCGGATTTCCGTGAAATAACCGGGCACGGCCGGAACCGCGCCGAGCGTCGCGCCGACCACGGTTTCGGCGAAGAACGCCGCGACCGTGCCGGCGCCCAATTCGTTGATCACCGCCTCGAGCGCCGCTGCGGTCCGCCGGCCATAGTCGGCCTCGCTCTCGCCGTCATCCTTGTGGCGATAGGCGTAGCAGGGCGGGATATGGCTGACATTGCCGGCAAACAGCGATTCGTAAGGCGCCCGGCGATAGGGATTGCCGCCGAGGCTGAGCGCGGCCACCGTGTTGCCGTGATAGGACTGCTCGCGCGCGATCAGGTGGCGGCGCCCGGTCTCGCCGCGCTCGATCTGGATCTGGCGGGCGAGCTTCATCGCCGTCTCGTTGGCCTCCGAGCCGCCGGAGACGAAATAGACCCGGCCGAAGCCCGCCGGCGCCCGGCTGACCAGGAAATCGGCGAGCTCTTCGGCCGGCGCGTTGGTGAAGAACGAGGTGTGCGCGAACGAGATTGAATCGATCTGCCGTTTCATCGCCGCGACCACCCGCGGGTGGTTGTGGCCGAGGCAGGAGACCGCGGCGCCGCCCGACGCATCGAGATAGCGCCTGCCGGAGGTGTCGATCAGCCAGGCGCCGCTGCCCTTGGCGACCACCGGATAGCTGCGCTTGAATTCACGGTGCAGGATTTGCGAGCCGGCGTCTTGGTCGGGCGTCACCGGATTTCCTCCGTTTAGGACCTCTTCTTTTTTTGGAGAACCACCCTAACGCGCGCGTAAATCGAGACAAATCAATTCCCCGGGCAGCATTGAAATGCGCCGTTACCGGAGTGGAGCAGGACCGGATTTCTTAGGTTTGAGACCAGGCGACGGCGGCCGTCAGGCCGGTTCATCTGGTGGATTTTTTCCGATGTTTTTTCGGAGCATGATCCGGTTCTTCGTCAAAAAGACCGGACAGGAAAACCGGATTGCGGTCTGGAAACTGCACAATCAGATCAAGCGTGCCGCCCATAGCCTCGACATAACGGCGCAGCGTCGACAGCAGCAAATCCGTCCGCTGCTCAAGCTTGGCAATAGACCCCTGCTTTTGCCCAAGCGTTTCGGCGAGTTGCTCCTGTGTCAGCTCCCGCGCTTTGCGTAGCTCCTGCAGGGTCAGATATTCTTCGCGCAGGCGCGTCGCCTCTGCAGCGATTTCTTCCCTGTGATCGGGTGCGAGCTGCGCCAGTTTTTTTCGTAATGTCGTGCCCACTATTTCTTCTCCCGTAACGTCTTCAAATGGCTGTTGAAACGCTTGTCCGCCGTATCAATCAGCCATTTGTAGAACCGCCTCTTGGCCATGCCGGACTTGTCTCCGGCAACCAGAACGACGGCTTTCCTGTCCGGATCAAAGGCAAACGCCGTTCGCCAGACGCCGCCCGCCGCCTCACAGCGCAGTTCCTTCATGTTCGCGTACTTCGATCCGCTTAGCGTGTCAGTGTACGGCCGGCCAAGTTGGGGGCCGAATTCTTCAATGAGTTCCATTCGCGCCAGAATGGCCGTCTGGACGTCACGCTCGAATAAATCAAATTCCGGTTCGAAGTCCGGATGGAACTCCACCGTCCAGCTCATATTTGGAATATATCATGGAAGGAATATTCATTCCAAGGAATAATTCTCGGTCAAGCGAAGGGTGCGTTAGCCGTGTCAACGGCGTAACGCGCCGTTTGGAGGGGTTGTCTCATGGACCTTATGTCGGTGCGTTACGCTGCGCTAACGCACCCTACAAGCCCGTCTCACCCCGCACCCGTCACCCGCCGCACAGGAGCACGCTCGCCAGCCCCAAGGAAAAGGGCTAGGAAGAGAAATGACCAGCCCATGAACGAGTAAGCCGAGGCTTTAGACCGGCGCGTCGGCGGCGCTCAGAAAAACATCCGAGGGATCTAATGACAAAGCGGGGCCATTGCCTGTGCGGAAAAACCCGTTGGGAATTTCACGGCGAAATAACTTGGGCCTGCTATTGTCATTGTGACGATTGCCGCCGCAATTGCGCCGCACCCGTGGTCGGGTGGCTCGGCGTGCCCGTCAAGAATTTCAGATGGTCGGGCGAGGCGCCGAAGACATTCGAAAGTTCCAAGGGCGTAAGGCGACATTTCTGCGCGACCTGCGGTTCGCCGATGGGATTCGAAGCGGATCATTACGCGGGCGGGATGCACCTTTACGCCGCCTCTTTGGAAGATCCCGGCGATTTCGAGCCGACATTCCACGTGAACTATGAAAGCCGGCTGCCCTGGCTTCACATCACTGATGATCTTCCGAAATATGAAGGCACGCTGCGTCAAGCACCGGAAGATTTGTGGGACTATGAATCGGAATAATACCAGCGGCACTTAATGCTGACTCCCGACCACGCGCCAGGCGCAAAGCGCCCTGTTGCTCGTCATTGCGAGCGCAGCGAAGCAATCCAGGGCGGCTTGCTCAGATCTGGATTGCTTCGTCGCCTTCGGCTTCTCGCAATGACGGTGCCGAAATCGTCAGCAACGTCCTCAGGCTTCGGAAGCGCCGCTTGGTATAGCCTTACCCCGCGTCCATCACCCGCCGTGCCAGATCGATCAGCGCCCGGTCCGACCCCCGCGGGCCGATGAGCGACAGGCCGAAGGGGCACCCCGAAACCTCTGCCAGCGGCAGCGAGATCTGCGGCAGGCCGGTGAGGCCGGCAATGCAGAGCAGTTTCAGCGCCCGCTCGCGGAACCGTTCGAGCTCGCCTTCGGTTGCGACTAGTTCCGGCGCAATGCCGGGCACGGTCGGCAGGAAAAGCACGCCGTCATCGCCGAGAAGGGCGTCGAGCCGCGCGCGGATTTCTTCCCGTTTGAGGCCGGCGCCCTCGGCCTGCTGCGGCCGCATCGTGCTGCCCCAGCGGAACCGCTCGGCGATCCCCGGACCGAGATCGGGTTTGCGGTTTTCGATCCAGTCGCCATGCGCCGCCCAGGCCTCGAAACCCTGGATCACCCGGAACGTCCAATACCAGGTCACGAGGCCCTCTTCGGCGAGCGTCACCGGCTCCGGCGGGCCGAGCACGTCGCGCACCGGACCGAGCGCGGCGCCGAAGGCGGCCTTGGTCTCGTCATCCATCATCAGCGCGGCGGCGTCCTCGGCCAAAAGCGGCCGCCATGACACAGGCGCTTCGCGCCCATCTTCGCCGAGCAGCACCGCTCCCACCTTTTCGTAAACGTCGATGTCGCGGGCGAACCAGCCGACCGTGTCGAAGCTCGGCGCCAGCGGCATCACGCATTCAAGCGATATCCGCCCATGGGTCGGCCGAAGCCCGACGAGCCCGCAATAGGCGGCGGGCGCGCGCACCGAGCCGCCGGTATCGCTGCCGATGGCGAAGTCGACAAGGCCGGCCGCCGTCGCCGCCGCCGATCCCGACGACGAGCCGCCGGGGATGCGCCCAGGCGCTGCGACATTGACCGGCGTGCCGTCATGGCTGTTCTTGCCGTTCAGCGAAAACGCCAGTTCGTCGGTATGGGTCTTGCCGATGAAGCGGGCGCCGGCAGCAAAAAGCGCCTGCACCGCCGGCGCGGTCGCCGCCGCCGGCGCGCTTTCCGCCCGCTTCTGCGGCTGGCCGCATCCGGTCGGATAGCCGGCAATGTCGTAGATGTCCTTGACCGCGACCGTCAGCCCGGCGAGCGGACCCTGCGGGGCATGGGCAATTTCGACATTTGGATAGTCGACAAAGGCATTGACGGTGTCGTCGACGAAGGCCATCGGGCGGCATTCTCCCTGCAAGGTGCGAACCGGCCAGGGCCGTATCCGGTCGCGCCGGGCTTGTCAAAGGTCGGGCAGATTTCGAGGGGGCTCGGCTACTCGACCAGCCGCAGCCGCTTTTCCAAGACTTTGAGGACGGCGCGCAGATCGTGGCCGCGCTTCAGGATCATGCCGCCGGCGGAAACGACGCTGTAGGCGCCCTGGCGGCGGGCGAGCTTCGGCGCCTTCTCGATCCGGTAGAGCGGCATTTCGGAGGTGCGCCGGAACACCGAAAACACCGCCTTTTCCTTCAGCATGTCGATGGCGTAATCGCGCCATTCGCCGGCCGCGACCTTGCGGCCGTAGACGTCGAGGATGTGGCGCAGTTCAAGGCGGTCGAACGAGATGCGGCGGACCGGGGAAGGGCTGTTTACGGCGGCTGCGGCGGGACGGTCCACCCACCTGCCGCCGACGGGCTCGAAATCTGCGACGTCTGTCATGATCGCTCCGCTGTCGTCGATGCGTCATGATCGGCCAGGACCGCCTGGAAATGCAAGGAGAAACCCGGCCGGCCTTGTCCACGGTCGACGGCGCGCCGGCAAGACCGATGAAAAATCACAGTTTTGCCCAGTTTCGGCCCTTGCGCAGCCGTATTGACCACCAATATTTGGTATGTTGCCTCAGACGGCCCGGTTTGGCGAAGGCTTCGGACAGTTCCAGCCCCCCAGCCCCCCGGGGCCTCACTGCCGGACCGGGCCACTGAAGGCGCCCCTAATTGTACACTTACCCCGTATTCTGGCCGGCCCCCAGCCGGCCTTTTCTTTTTGGCGGCGTTCGTTTAACCCCGGCCACTCCGATCCGGGTGGATTCGACGGCGCTGTCAGAGTTCATTGTGTCGGCCTCGTTTTCCTCAGAGCCCGATTCAAAAGTTTATGTGACATAGCAGTATGTTGCGAGTCGTCGCGTCATGACTCTGATGCTGGCGATGTATGCCCATGCTTTGGCGCTTTC